>JACKDC010000001.1:600000-900000 GCA_020633725.1 Candidatus Latescibacterota bacterium | reverse complement strand
CCGCGAGACCATCGTCGAGCAGATCAAGAGCAACGACCGCCTGTCGCGCACGAACCAGTCCAGCGCGGGCGTCGTGTTCTCCTTCGGCCGCGACCACGGCCACTACGGGCGCATCCTCAACCAGACGGTCTTCGCCCTGCCCACGCTGCACATCAGCGAGAACGGCAGGGAGGTCTCCGGCTACTGCTTCACGCCCCAGGACGGCAACAGCCTCCTGAGCAGCGCGGCGGCCGCCGTGTGGCACTTCTACCCTGACGAGACCGTCGAGCGCCTCGACTGTCTCCGGCCCTTCTTCTTCAGCGAGGTCTAACCGGCCTCGTCGACGAGATCCGCCAGGGAGAGCGGCCGGAACACCGGCCGCTCTCCCTTTTTCGTGGGCACCCAGTCCAGGCGTCCGCTGGGCGACTCGCGCTCGTGCTCGAAGTAGAGGAGCCAGTCCTCCTCGCGCTGCCGCTCGAGGATCGCGCGCTTCGTCTCCAGCGTGTCGAGGGGGTAGAGGTCGTAGCTCATGATCCAGGGCAGCGGCAGGTGGCTGCTGGTGGGGATGAGATCGGCCGCGTAGAGGAGGCGCCGCCCGCCGGGCAGGTCCAGCAGCAGGGACTGGTGGTGCGCCGTGTGCCCGGGCGTGGGCAGCAGCGTGATGCCGGGCAGCAGCTCCGTCTCCCCCTCCACGAGATCCAGCAGCCCCGCCTCCTGGACGGGCAGGAAGTTGCGCGCGAGGTAGCTCGCCCGGCTGCGCTCGTGGGGCTGGGTGGCGTCGAGCCACTCGCCCCGCTGCACCACGTAGCGCGCGTTGGGGAAGCTGGGCTCGGCGTGGCCGGCGGCGTCGAGGCGCGTGTTGCCGCCGCAGTGGTCGAAGTGCAGGTGCGTGTTGACCACGTGGGTGACGTCCTCGCGCGCGAGGCCTCGCTCGGCGAGGGCGTCGAAGAGGTCGCGCTCGCGCTCGAGGGCGAACTGGTCGGCGAAGACGTCGCCCTCCTTGTCGCCGACGCCCGTGTCCACCAGCAGCACCACGCCGGGCGCCTCCACCAGCAGGCAGTTGAGGCCCAGCAGGATGCGGTTCTGGTCGTCGGCGGGGTCGTTCTGCTCCCAGAGCACGCGGGGGACGACGCCGAACATGGCGCCGCCGTCGAGGCGGAAGCTGCCGTCGCTGAGGGTGCTGAGTCGCTGGATGGCCATGGTTCTCCTTCGGTGGTTGGCGTGCGAGGGATTGTCGCTTAGCTTATGCAAACCCGTTGCACATGCAAGCGCCCGGACGGGCAGGAGGTGACGTGAGCGGTCCCTGGAACGAGAGCCTTCACCGCCGTCTCCTCGACGGCGTGCGCGCCGTGGGGGACTACCAGCTCGAGCACTACGGGGCGCTGGCGCCCGCGAGCCTGCGCACCAAGAGCGGCCACAGCGACCTGGTGACCGCCGTGGACACGGAGAGCGAGTCGCGTCTGGCCGCGCTGCTCCACGCCCTGCTGCCCGAGGCGGCCCAGCTCGGCGAGGAGGGCCTGCGCCGCCCCGGCGCGGGCGAGCTCACCTGGATCGTCGACCCCCTGGACGGCACCACCAACTACGCCCACGAGCACCCCTTCTTCTGCATCTCCGTGGCCCTGGTGCGGGGTCGCGAGCCGGTCCTGGGCGTGATCCACGCGCCGCGCCTGGGGGAGACCTTCCACGGCTGGGGCGGCCGCGCCTGGGCGGACGACGCCCCGCTGGCCGTGAGCGCGCGCAGGTCGCCCGAGACCGGCCTCTTCGCCACGGGCTTCGCCGACCGTCGGCAGGGCAACGGCCGCGCGGACGTCAACCTGGGCAACCTGGAGCGGATCCTCCACGCCAGCCGGGGCGTGCGCCGGGCCGGCAGCGCGGCGCTGGATCTGGCCTTCACGGCCGCCGGCCGCCTCGACGGCTTCTGGGAGATGGGGCTCAACCCCTGGGACGTGGCCGCCGGCATCTACCTCGTGCGCGCGGCGGGGGGCCGCGTCACCGACTTCCGCGGCGCGGTGGACGCGCTGGCGGGCGACCAGATCGTCGCCAGCAGCGGGCGGGTCCACGACTGGATGCTGGGGCTCCTCGAGCTCGCGCCCGCCTTCGACCGCGCCCCGGCGGCGCTCTTCGGCGGCGCCTAGCGCCGGCGCAGGGTGACGAGGCGCAGGGGACGCCAGCGATCGTCCACGCGCGCCCGCAGCCGGCGTTCGCTCACGGCGAAGCGGGCCGCGAGCGCGTCCACGCAGGCCGCCCCCACGGCGCGGCCGGGCTCCACGAGCAGCGCGCGCCCACGGGCGTTGAGGGCGGCGTCGAGCCAGCGGACCAGGGGCTCCGCAAAGGCGCGCTCGTAGAGCAGGTCCGCGCCGAGCACGGTGTCGTAGCGGACGGGCGGCGGGTCGTTCCAGTCCAGGCAGCGCACGCGCCGCGGGTCCAGTCCGTTGAGACGCAGGTTGGCCTCGGCGACCGCGCAGGCCTCGGGATCGCGGTCGGCGAGCTCCAGGTCCCAGCCGAGGCGCAGGGCCACGAGGCCGGCGAGACCGAGCCCGCAGCCCAGCTCGAGGGCCCGCCCCGGGCGACGGGGACCGCCGCCCGCCGCCAGCCAGGCCGCGAGTCCGACCGCGCTTGGCCACAGTTCGGCCCAGTAGGGGATGCGCTGCTCCGCGTCGGGGTCCGCGGGGTCGAGGCGCTCCAGGAGCGCGTCGACCGAGGGCGGGCGGTGAAGATGGACCGGCGTGGGAAACCCTGGCAGACGAAGCCGCGCCCGGCGCAACTCGAGGGCGTCGAAAGGATTCACAACGCGGGAACTCCTCTTGCTAAGTGCTGTAGGCGCTTGCTGTTGATAATCTCGCCGCGCTGTGCTTAATTGAGCGCGGCCGCCGCTGCCGCGG
This sequence comes from Candidatus Latescibacterota bacterium, assembly GCA_020633725.1. Taxonomy (NCBI): domain Bacteria; kingdom Pseudomonadati; phylum Candidatus Latescibacterota; species Candidatus Latescibacterota bacterium. The sequence goes on along the minus strand of JACKDC010000001.1, from coordinate 897,139 downwards.
GGCCTGCGGCCCCTGCGGGGCGCCGGTCGATTTCCCCGACCTGGAAGGACCCATGAACGCGCGCTTCCGAACCAATCCGATCGTTCGCCTCCTGGCCTCGCTCAAGCTGATGGTCTTTCTCGTCCTCGTCTTCGCGCTGGCGAGCGGGGTGGCCACCTTCATCGAGAGCGCCTACGGCACGCCCGCGGCGCGCGCGCTGGTCTACAACGCCCTCTGGTTCGAGGTGACCATCGGCCTGCTGATCGTCAACCTCATCGCGCTGCTTCTGGCGCGCTGGCCCTACCGGCCGAGCCAGTACGGCTTCGTGCTGATCCACATCTCCGTGATCGTCATCCTCATCAGCGCGGCCATCACGCGCTTCTTCGGCTACGAAGGGATGATGCACATCCGCGAGGGCTCGTCCAGCAGCAGCATCCAGTCCACCAAGGACTACGTGGAGCTGATCGACGGGGACCGCATGGACGGCTTCCCCGTCCTGCTCTGGAAGGCAGGGCCCGCCCACGCGTCGGGCAAGGCCACCCTCGGCGGCGAGACCTACCATCTCGAGGTCAAGGAGTTCTGGCCGCACTTCAGCGAGCAGCTGATGGAGTCCGACAGCGGCCCGGCCGCGATCAACTTCGCCGTGGCCGGGGGGAACGGCATGGAGCGCCGCACCCTCACGGGCGGCGAGAGCATCCGCAGCGGGGACGTCCAGATCACCTTCCACGACGGCGCCCTGCCGCCGGCCGGCGCCACCGCCCCGCTGGGAAGCATCACCGCGCGCGTGGCCGGCAAGGTGGCCGTGCTGCCGGTGAGCCGCGACGCCACGGCCACGGCCGAGCTGGCCGGCTATTCGCTGCGCGTGACGGAGTTCCACCCGGACTACGCGCGCCGCAACGACAGCCCCGAGCCCACGGCCATGAACAACCCCATGGCGCGCGTCGAGATCACCGGCCCGGACGGCGCCACCGCCGAGCGCGTGCTCTTCGCCTTCTTCCCCGACTTCGGCATGGACCACCCCGGCAGCGAGACGCCCATGGCCGAGCTGGCGCTCGTCTACGACTACGGGCGCCGTCTCGAGTTCGGCGTGGCCGACGGCAAGCTCGCGGCCCGCGCCAGCTTCCCCCTGGAAGTGGTGGACATGGGCAGCGGTCAGGCCGACCACGAGCAGCCGGGCGGCGAGACCTTCAGCCCGGCGATGATGACGCTGCACCGCTCCGGCAACTTCAGCCTCGTGATCACCGCCTTCTTCGAGCACGCGGCGATGCAGCCCGCGGCGAGCGCCGACGAGAACTCGCCCGCGGCGGCGCGCGTCGCGGTGCGCGGCCCCGGCGGCGAGCAGGTGGAGAAGGTGCTGCGCCGGGGCGAGCCGCAGCGCGTGAGCCTCGGCGGCAAGGACTTCGACCTCAGCTTCGGCCCGCGGATGATCGACGTTCCCTACCGCGTCGAGCTCGACGACTTCCTGCTGCTCACCTATCCGGGCAGCAACAACCCCGCGAGCTACGAGAGCCACGTGAAGCTCTACGACGAGGACGCCGGCATCAACGGCCGCCCGGTGCGGATCTACATGAACCATCCGCTCACCTACAAGGGCTTCAAGCACTTCCAGTCGTCCTACGACCCGGACCACCGCGGCACGGTGCTGTCGGTGAACCACGATCCCGGCAAGTGGCCCACCTACTTCGGCTACATTCTCATTGGTCTCGGATTCCTGTTGATCCTGTTCAAGGGACTGATGACGCGCGGCGCGTCAGGCAACGGTTCCCGGAAGGAGAAGTCATGAGTCGCACCTCCCTTGGGCGTTCGCTCCCGACCCTGCTGCTGACCCTGCTCCTCGTGGCGGGCCTCGGCACCGGTCAGGCGCTGGCGCAGTACGGCGGTGAGGAGGAGGGGCAGCAGGCCACCGATCAGGGCATGGAAGGCGCCGCGGGCATGGCGCAGGAGCAGGAGGCGACGTCCGAGGACGCGCACGCCGGCCACGTCCACATGCCCGCCGCGGCGCCGGCCAAGAACTTCCTGTCCGCGGAGAGCCGGGAAGCGCTCCGGCGGCTCACCGTGCAGGACTTCCAGGGCCGCATGAAGCCCCTGGACACGCTCAGCCGCGAGATGGTGATGAAGGTCACCAAGCGCACCCACTTCGACGGCTGGGAACCGCTGGATCTCTACCTGAGCTGGATGATCTCCCCGCGCTACTGGTTCGACCAGCCCGTGATCGCGGTCCGCTTCCCGGGCCTGAAGGACCGCCTGGGCGTGTCGCAGGAGACGAAGTACGTCACGCCCGCGAGCCTGCTCGACGGCCAGGGCCAGTACCTGCTGGGCGACGAGGTCGAGGAGGCGCTGCGCACGGCCGACCGCGACCGCAGCAAGCTGCAGCGCAAGCTGCTCTCCTTCGACGAGCGCGTCAACCTGGTCTTCATGAACTTCCAGCGCAGCACGCTGCGCATCTATCCGCAGCCCGAGGACGAGAAGAACACCTGGCTGGCCATGGACCGTCTCAGCGAGGCCATGCGCATGGATCCGCGCTTCGCGGAGTTCCAGCGCGCGGACCAGACCCTCTTCTCCGCGCTGGCCGCCGGCGACGACGGCGAGATCCGCGCCGCCGCGACCCTGGTGGGCGCGCTGCAGGACAAGTACGGGCACGAGGTCAGCGTCCACGACCGGGCCCTCAAGGCCGAGCTGGTGCTCAACGACTACCAGCCCTTCGTGAAGATCATCCCCTACTACTTCCTGGCCTGGGCGCTGATGCTCTCGGCCTACGTGCTCAGCCTGGCGCGCCGGCAGGGCCGCGCCTACACGCTCAAGCACCCGCTCTACCTCATCGGCTCGCTGGTCTACTGGGGCACGCTGCTGATCCACGTGTCGTCCTTCGTGCTGCGCTGGGTCGCCTCGGGGCGCGCGCCGGTGAGCAACGGCTACGAGTCGCTGATCTGGATCAGCCTGATGGTGGGCACCGCCGGCTTCCTGTTCGAGCTGAAGGACCGCCACGCCCTGATCGCCAGCCTGGGCTCGCTGCTCACGGCCATCGTGCTCTCGGTGTCGCTGCTGTCCACCTTCGATCCGGCCATCGGGCCGCTGGTGCCCGTGCTGGCGAGCTACTGGCTCAACATCCACGTGACGATCATCACCAGCAGCTACGGCTTCCTCGGCCTGTCGGGGCTGATGGCCATGACGATCCTGGTGCTCTACCTCTTCAAGGGGCCGGGCCGCGACACCGTGCAGGGCGCCATCGGCCAGCTGCACCGCATGCACTGGTACGTGCTCGTCACGGGCCTCGGCCTGCTCAGCGTGGGCACCCTGCTCGGCGGCGTCTGGGCCAACGAGTCCTGGGGACGCTACTGGGGCTGGGACGCCAAGGAGACCTGGAGCCTGGTGACGATCCTCGTCTACAGCGCCGTCACCCACATGCGCTTCATCCGCGGCGTGGACGGCCCCTGGACCATGGCCACGGCGAGCTTCCTCTCGCTGTCGGCCGTGATCATGACCTACTTCGGCGTGAACTACTTCCTCGTGGGCCTGCACTCCTACGCCGCGGGCGACGCGACCAAGGTGCCCACCTGGGTGATCTACGCCGTCATCGGCGCGCTGGTCCTCGTGCTGGCCTCCTGGCTGGTGGACCGCAATCGTCACTGGCGGACCGGGGCGCCTGCGTGAGCACGGGCCCGCAGCTGACCGTCAAGCTCTTCGGCGCCTACCGCGACGCGGTGGGCGCCGAGTCCCTTGTAAGGCCCTGCCCGCCCGGCCTTCGTCTCGGCGCGCTCTGGGCCCAGCTCTGCGCCGAGTGGCCCGATCTGGCGCCCCTGGCGGCCGCGCGTCTCGGGGCCGTGAACCTCGACTACGCCGACGACGACCACCCGCTCGCCCCGGGCGACGAGGTGGCCTTCTTCCCCCCGGTCTCGGGGGGTTAGCGTGGACGTCCCCCGCGACCACTTCCACGTGGGCGAGGCGCCGCTGGACCTCGAGCCCCTGATCGCCGCGGTGAGCGGCCCCGGCCACGGCGCCGTGGCCGTCTTCCTGGGCGTGGTGCGCGCCGAGGGCGACGTCGTCGCCCTGGACTACGAGGCCTACCCCGCCATGGCGACGCGGCAGATGGCCGCCCTCGCCGACGCCCTTCGCGCGGCGCACGGCCCGCTGGCCGTCGCCTGCGCGCATCGCGTGGGGCGGCTGGACGTGGGCGTCGTCTCCCTGGCCCTGGCCGTGGGCGCGCCGCACCGGCGCGAGGCCTTCGCGGCCGCCGCGGACTTCGTGGACCGACTCAAGCGGAGCGTTCCCATCTGGAAGCGCGACCTGACCCTGGACGAGAGGAGCGAGACGTGACGATGACACTCAGGGTGGACGCCGCCGCCGACCCGGCGCGCCAGGACAACGTGGTGCTCTTCGGCAGCGTGGAGGACGGCATCGACGCCGCCGGACGCGATCTGCCCATCCTGGCCCGCGCGGCCGCGCTGCGCGCGCTGGGCGACTTCACCGGCAAGCTCGGCGCGACGAGCCTGCTCTACGACGACAGCGGCAGCCGCCGCTGGCTCCTGGTGGGGCTCGGCGAGAAGGCCAAGGTGAACGGCCGCGCCTGGCGCGCCGCGGGCGCCGCCGCGCAGGTGACGCTGGCGGGGCTCGGCGCGGAGTCGGCGACCTGCGTTCTGCCTGCGGGTGCCCGCGTCGGCGAGCTCGCCACCGGGCTGCTGCTCTCCGGCTACCGCTACGACCGCTACCTGCAGAGCGAGGACGCCAAGGCCAAGCACCTCGCGTCGGCCACGCTCGTGCCCGCGCCGGGCGACGACGTCGCCGCGGCCATCGCGGCCCTGTCCCGCGCGGAGTGCCACGCCCGGGGGGCGTCGCTCGCCCGCGACCTGATGAACGGCCCGGGCAACGCGGTCACGCCGAGCCATCTCGCGGCGGCCGCCACGGCCATCGCCGCCGAGTCCGGCGGACGCATCCGCTGCCGCGTTCTCGGCGAGCCGGAGCTGGAGGCCGAGAACTGCCGGGCCATCCTCGCGGTGGGGGCCGGCAGCGCGGAGGAGAGCAAGCTGATCGTCCTCGAGTACGCGCCCACGGGCAAGGTGCCGGCGGGGCGGACGCTGGCGCTGGTGGGCAAGGGCGTCACCTTCGACACGGGCGGAATCAGCATCAAGCCCGCGGCGCTGATGGAGGAGATGAAGTACGACATGGGCGGCGCCGCCGCGGTGCTCGGCGTCTTCCGCGCGCTGGCCGAGCTGGATCTGCCGGTGAAGGTGGTGGGGCTCGTCCCCACGGTGGAGAACATGCCCGACGGCCGTTCCTACCGGCCCGGGGACATCGTGGTGACGCGCAGCGGGCTGTCCATCGAGATCAAGAACACCGACGCCGAGGGGCGCGTGATCCTGTCAGACGCCCTCGACTACGCGAAGGACTTCGCGCCAGATCTCTTGATCGACCTGGCCACGCTGACCGGCGCCTGCGTGGTGGCCCTCGCGCACGAGGCGGCCGGGCTCATGGCCAACGACGCCGGCGAGGCCTTCGTGGCCGACCTGCGCGAGAGCGGCGACCGCAGCGGCGAGCGGGTCTGGCCGCTGCCGATGTACGCCGAGTACGAGGAGCTCATCAAGAGCGACGTGGCGGACATGTGCAACACCGGCGGCCGCTACGGCGGGGCCATCGCGGCGGCCAAGCTGCTGCAGCGCTTCGCGGATCACTCGCCGTGGATTCACCTGGACATCGCCGGAACGGCCTGGACCGGCAAGGAGCGCGACATCACGCCCAAGGGCGGCAACGGCTTCGGCGTGCGCCTGCTGATGGACTTCATCGAGGGCTTCGGCAGCTAGCGCGCCAGCTTCGCCACGATGGCGGCCACCAGGCCGTCCATCACCGCGGCCCGATCGAAGCGGGGCAGCACGAAACGCTGTCCCGCTTCGCCCATGGCGCGCGCGGCCGCGGGGTCGTCGCGCAGGCGCGCGATCGCGTCGCGATAGCTCGCGAGATCCTCGGGCGCCGCGGCCAGTCCGCCGCCGCTCTCGGCCAGCAGCGCGGCGGCCTCGCCGGCCACGCCCAGCAGCACGGGCGGACGGCAGGCGAGGAAGTCGAAGAGCTTGCTCGGGATGAAGGTCGCGAAGACGGGATCCGCCTTCAGCGGCACCAGCAGCAGGTCCGACGCGTTCAGCACCGGCGTGACGGCCTCCAGCGGCACCTGCGGGTGCAGGACCACCCGGTCCGCCAGCCCCTCCGCCGCCACGCGCGCCTGGAGCCGGGCGCGCAGCGGGCCGTCGCCGACGAACAGGAAGACGATCCCCGGGTCCTCGCGATAGCTGGCCGCCAGGTCCAGCAGGAAGTCCATCCCCTGGGCGATGCCGAAGAGCCCCGCGAAGGTCACCGTGAAGCGGTCGCCGAGGCCCAGCGTCTCGCGCAGCGCCGGGTCGCGGGGGCCGTCGTGGAAGATCGCGGGCAGCGTGCCGTTGGGCGCCCAGGTGAGCTTGTCGCGCGCGATGCCCTTGGCCGCGATGGCGTCCAGGAAGCCGCGCGTCACCGCGGGGATGAGCAGCGCGCGCCGGTAGAGGAAGCGCTCCACGCGCGCCGCGGCGCGGATCATCCAGGGGCGGCTGAGCTCGCCCAGCGCGACGGCGGCGTCCGGCCACAGGTCGCGCACGTCCATCACGAAGCGCGCGCGCCGCAGCGCGGACAGCGCCCAGCCGGCCATGGCCACGGGCAGCGGCGGGCTGGTGGCCACGACCAGGTCCACCGGACCCAGGCGACGGAAGGCCGCCAGCGTGGCCATCACCATGTAGCTCAGGTAGAAGGCGAGGCGCGTGCGGAAGGTCTTCACCGGGCTCGCCGCCACCCAGACGCGGAGGACGCGGTAGCCGTCCAGCGTCTCCCAGACGAAGCGCTTGCCGCGGTACTCGGGCGGGATCACGCCGTGCGGGTGGTTGGGGACCTCGCAGATCACGGTGACGCGATGGCCGGCGCGCGCGAAGGCGCGGGCCAGCTCGCGGGCGCGGGTCTGCGTGGCGCCCACCTCGGGGTGGAAGTACTGCGACAGCAGCACGACGCCCAGACCGCTGCGGGCGCGCCTCATCGCTGCGCCGCGCGGGCGGCCGCGGCGGCGTAGACCTGCGCGTAGCCCTCCAGCAGGCGACGCCAGTCGCGCTCTGCCTCCACCCAGCGCCGGGCGGAGGCCGCCAGCGCCTGGCGCCTGGCCGGGTCGGCCGCCAGCGCCTCGAGCGTGGCGCGAAATGCGGCGGCGTCGTCGCGGGAGAAGAGCAGGCCGTTCACGCCCGGCAGCACGAGCTCGCGGTGCCCGCCGATGTCGCTGGCGAGGACGACCCGCTCCGCCGCCATGGCCTCCAGCGGCTTCAGCGGCGTGACGAGCTCCGTGACGCGCAGGCTGAGGCGGGGCAGCACCACGAAATCCAGCAGCGCGTACCAGTCGGCGACCTCGGCGTGCGGAACCGAGCCCGGCGCCAGGATCCGGTCCTCGACGCCCAGCTCCCGCGCCAGCGCGAGGAGGCGGGGACGGTCCTGTCCGTCACCGATGAGCAGGAGTCGCCAGGGCTCGGGCAGCGCCGCGAGCTGCTCCACGAGCCACGGCAGTCCCTCGAGTCGGCCCATGCTGCCAACGAAGCCCAGCACGTGCCCGGGCGTGAGGCCCAGCCCGCGAGCCCGCGCGGGATCGGGCGCCACCGGCTGCAGTGCCTGGGTGTCGACGCCGTTGGGCATCAGGAAGAGCCGGTCGGAGGGGATGCCCCGCGCGACGAAGTCCGCACGCATCCCCTCGCCCAGCGTGACCACGGCGTCCGCGGCCGCCATCGCGCGCTCCTCGACGCGGCGCTTCTTGCGGTAGAGCCAGCCGCCTGAACGCGTGTTCCCCACCAGCGACTCGGTTTCCTCCGTGAGTCCGCGGACCTCGTAGACCACGGGGAGGGCGGGGACCCCGGCGCGCCGCGCGGCGCGACGCGCCAGGTTCAGGTTGAACGCGGGCGAGTGGGCGTGGAGCAGCGCCGGGCGCGCGTCGCGCAGGATGGCCGCCACCCGTCCGGCCAGCAACCGGTCGAGCACCGCCTTCTGCGCGAAGACGAGGAAGCGCCGCCAGCCCAGGCGTCCGCGCCGCCGATCCGTGCCCGGCAGGCGCAGGCGGTGGTAGAGGATGCCCTCCCGACTCTCCCGGCTGCCCTCGCTCCAGCGCGCGCCCTGGAAGGGCCCCGTGGTCGCCGACACCTGCCAGCCGAGGTCGCGCTGCCCCTGCAGGATGTAGCGGCTCCGGATGGCGTAGCCGTTGTGGTCGGGCTCGCTGTTGTAGAGGAGGTGCAGCACGCGTCCTCGAGGCGCGGACCGCGCCGCGCCCTCCAGCACCCCGGCATAGATCGCTTCCAGCCGCTCCGCGTGCGCTTCCCAGTCCATCTCGCGCGCGCGTTCCCGCGCAGCTTCGCCGATCCGACCGCGCAGTTCGGGGTCGGCGGCCAGCCGCCGCAGGGCGGCGGCGAGCGTGTCGACCTCGACGTCGGGGAGGAGCAGCCCGTCGCGCTCCGGCGCGATGACGTCCGCGATGCCTTCGCCCGCCGGCGCGATCACCGGCAACCCCGCCGCCATGGCCTCGAGGTAGACGATCCCGAAGGACTCGCCGGTGGCCGGCAGCGCGAAGATGTCCGCGGCTCGCAGCGCCGCCGCCAGCTCCTCCCGCGTCAGGGCGGGGCTCCAGGCCACGGCGAGGCCCGCGGCTTCCGCTTGATGGCGAAGCGCCGGCGCCTGCGGACCATCGCCCACCACGTGCAGGCGCAGCGCGAGCCCGGACGTGGCCACGCGGGCCATGGCCTCGATCAGGCGGTCCACGTTCTTGCTCGGCACGAGGTTCGCCACGCAGATCACCTGCAGCGGATCCTCGCGCAGCGGGAGCGGCGCGGCGGCGAGGAAGAGGTCCCGCCGAAAGCCGTTGGCGACCACCGCGCCGCGATCCACGGGCAGACCGCGCGCGCCGGCGCGCCGCAGCGCGGCGCTGCTCGGAAAGATCACGGCGGTCGCGTCGGCGAACGCGTCGTGGAGCGTGTCGTGCACGGCGGCCGCCCAGCGCGGGGCGCGCAGCACGTCCGAGCCGTGGCTCGTGACCACGTAGGGGAGTCCCAGCGTGGCGGCGAGTCGCCGCGCGGCCGCGCCGTCGGGCACGCCGGCATGGGCGTGGAGCAGATCGAAACGGCCGCGAAGTCCCTCCAGCAGCGGTTCCACGGCCCGCGCCATCCGCGCGCTGGCCCCCGCGAAGCCCAGGCGTCGGGGCAGCAGCAGGTAGCGCGGATGGCGGAGGGTGATGCCCTCGAAGCTGCGCCGGGCGGGGATGCGCGCGAGCCGTCGCCACTCGCCGCTCAGCCAGGCGAGCCCCGGCGGCGTGTGGGGCAGGGGAGCGATCACCTCGATCTCGTGCCCGCGCGCGCGCAACGCCAGCAGGCCTTCGTGGACGAAGACGCCGTAGTGCTCGCGCCCCGGCTGCGGGTACATGTGGCTGAGAACGAGGATTTTCACGCGCGGCAGGGTAGCACCGCGCCCGCAGGGCGGCAAGCGCGACCCGGCTTGCCAGTTTCGCGTCCAGCGACTAGCATGGGCGGGTGATCCTCGGCATCGGCATCGATCTCGCCCCGCCCGCGCGTCTGCGCCAGGCCTGGGCCCGACGCGGCGAGCGCTTCCTCGCGCGGCTCTTCACGCCCGCGGAGCGCGCCGACTGCGCGCGCGCCCGCGACCCCTGGCCCCACTACGCAAGTCGCTTCGCCGCCAAGGAGGCCTTTCTCAAGGCGCTGGGCACGGGCCTCGCCGACGGCCTGTCCTGGCAGGACATCGAACTGCGCCGCGACGCTCTCGGCAAGCCGACGCTCCACCTCGCCGGCCGCGCAGCGGCGCTGGCGGCCGAGCGCGGCGTGACGCGCGTGCACGTCAGCCTGAGCGATCTGCCGGAGCTCTCCGTCGCGCAGGTGCTGCTGGAGGGCGCGCCGTGAAGGAGCGCTGGGTCGACGGCTTCAACGTGATGCACCTGCTGCCGGAGCTGGTGGCGCGGCTGGAGTCGGATCCCGAGGGCGCCCGGCGGCGCTTCCTGCGCCTCCTGGCGCCGCTGGTCTTCCGCAGCGGCGAGCGCTGGACCGTGGTCTTCGACGGGCCGCGCGGGGGACGGGCAAAGGCGCCGGGACCGATCGACGTGATCTACGCACCGCACGCCGACAGCTGGATCGTGGAGGCGCTGGAGCGGCATCGTCATCCCGACGCGGTGACGGTGGTGAGCAGCGACGAGAAGGACATCGGCCGCCGCGCCCGCGCCCTGGGCGCCTCCGTGCAGTCTGCCGCCTCGTTGCTGCGCGCCCTGGCGGGGGACGACGCGCCCCCGGAGCCTGCCGAGCCCGAGAAGCCGGACTCCGTGTCGCCCGAAGAGGTCGACTTCTGGCTCGACGCCTTCGGCGGCGGCGCCTCCGGCGAACCCAAACGCCGCTTCGACACCCTCAAGGGCGACGATCCAGACCCCGAATCCTAGCGCGCCGCCGCCTCCTCCAGGTCCAGCACGAGGTTCAGATGCTGGTCCACGGCCGTGTCGAAGCCCGAGCGGCAGTAGCGGAATTCCCCGTTCAGCTTGAGCATGACGATGGGCAGATCGGGCCAGGGCTGTCCCTGAGCTACAGCCTGCGTCTCCATGAAGTCCTTCGAGAAGTGAACGGGGAAACAGTCGGTGCAGTCTGTGCTTCCGAAGCCGGCCGCTTCCAGGAGATCGGTGGGCGCCGCCTCGCTGCTGGCGGCGAAGACGAGCGCCACGCCACGACCGCGGAGGCGATGGCGGACGTGACCCAGCGCCTCGATCATGCGCGTGGCCGGCTCGCCGGGGGCGAAGATGAAGAGCAGGCAGTCGGGCCCCGGTTCGACTGGGGGGAGTAGCCCGCCCGCCAGGCGGTCGAGCAGCCGCTGCGGCTCGTCCACGTTCACGAAGGCCTCGCCCGGCTCCCAGCCGGGCCCGATGTCCAAGGGCAGGCTCACCGTCGTCAGCGAATCAGGGCTCACATGGAAGCGGCGCAGGCGCCCGTAGACGCTGCCGCCGGGCACGCGGTTCGCGCTGCTGAAGACGAAGTCGCCGGCGTCCCAGTCCTGCTCGCCGAGCACGGGCTCCCACCACGGCGAGCTGAAGGCGCCGTCCTCGAGCCGCGCGACGTTGAAGTGCCGGTAGGACTCGGCGGCGGGATACGGCGCGCCGCCCCAGGTGACCGCGAGGTCGAGGCGCCCGGTGGCCGCCGCGCCCGGCGCGCCCTCCTCGACGCGCGTGCCCGTGGACGGGTCCACGCCGATCCAGCCGTCGAGCCAGACCTCGGCGCGGCCGTTGCGAACGCGCGCGGGCCAGCCGTTGCGGCGGGCCAGACCCACGAGGGCGACGCGCAGGTCGGCGTCGGTGCCGAGACCGAGCCGCCAGCACTGGTCGGGGCTCAGCGGCGCGCCGTGGTAGGTGGCCTCGACGGACGTCGTACGCGCGGCGAAGGCGGCGAGCAGTGCGTCGAGGCTGGCGGGCGCGTCGGCCGCGAGGGGCAGCAGCGGGAGCGCCGCGCGCCAGTCGGTGGCGGGTTCGTAGTGCAGGCGGTCGGGCAGCACGGCCTGCCGGTAGAGCGAGTCGGGAAGGGTGAGCCCCACGGCCTCGAGACGCCGGCGCACCGCGCGGCCCGCGGCCAGCTCGGCGGCGATCTGCCCGGGCGACAGCTCGAAGAGATCCTTGTCGTCGCAGGCCTCCAGCCAGGCGAGCAGGTCCTCCCGGGCGAGCGAGTCGCCGGCCGCCGCGAGCAGTGTGGTCAGCGCGCTGGCGCGGGGGAAGGGCGTCGCCAGCAGCGCGGTGAAGCGCGCGCGCTGGGCCGGCGGCAGGGCGTCCACCTGCGCCTGCTCGTCCGCGTCGAGCGCGCGGAGCTTCGCGCGGTCGGCGGCGTGGGCGCGAACGGCGCGGTTCATGCCGCCCTCTTGCATCGGGGTGACGCGGTTCTCGTCGCGGGCGGGGGTGGCGTCGCCCTCGGGATAGCGCAGCCAGAAGCCGGGGGCGGCGTCGAGGTCGTAGCGGTCCTCCTCGCCCAGGGTGACGTCCACGCGCTCGCCGGGGCGACCGCTCACGACGCGCAGGTAGAGCGCCGAGTCGCTGCCGGCCGTCAGGGCGTACTCGCCGGGGCCCAGCGCCAGCGCATCGCCGCTGTCCATGCGGGCGAGGCCGCGCAGGTTGCCGAAGTTCAGCACGTTGACGTTGAGCGGGGGATCGTCGCGCTCCGCGACTTCGAGCGTCGCGGCGAGGCCGGGTGAGAGCGAGGCGCGCAGCGTGAAGGGCGTGCCGTAGACGGCGGTGGAGTTGATGGCCGTGGCGCCGTCCGCGCGGCGATACAGCGGCTCGGGCGCGGGATCGAACTCGCCGTAGCCGGTGGAGCGCACGAAGCCGGCGCGGCTGGCGGGCCCGGTGAACCAGGCGCGATCGAGGCAGCGGTCGGGCTCGCAGCCGCCGAGGTAGTGCCAGCGTCCGTCGGCCCAGACCTCCACCCAGGCGTGGTTGTTGTCGGTGAAGGTCCAGTAGGGGGTCGAGCAGCTGCGCGCGGGGAGACCGGCGGCGCGCAGGGCGCAGATGGTGAGGATCATCTCCTCTTCGCAGCGGCCCACGCCGCGCTCCACCGTGCCGAGCGGGCCCATGTCGCGCCCGCTGGTGGGGGTGAAGGTGGCCTGTTCGCGGCACCAGCGATTGACGGCCAGCGCCACGTCCTCCATGTCGCGCGCCCCCTCGAGCCGCGGCAGCAGTTCCGCGCGGAAGCGCGCACGCCAGGGCTGGGCCGGCTCCTGGCTCACGCGATGGGGCACCACGTAGTGCAGCCAGAGCGCGTGGGGGATCGCGTCACTATGGGTCGTGGCTGCCAGCTCCACATGTTCGCGCAGGAGCGGCAGGTCGAGCGCGGCGCAGTCCGAGAGCGGCAGCCAGGCGAGGATCCAGTTGGCGGCCTCGCGCTCGAGGGAGTCCTGGGGCAGCGTGTCCAGCCAGGCGGCGATGCGGGCGCCGTCGAGGTGGCGGGCGAGGGTGGCGTCCACCCGCTCCGCGAGGGTGGGTTCGGCGCTCGCGCGGAGCGGCAGGGCGGCGAGCAGCAGGACGATGAGCAGCGAACGGCGCACGACAACCTCCCGGAAGCGGGTCGGCCCAGTGTAGCGGACCGGCGCACGGCAGGCGAGACGCTTGTCCGTGCCCCGGCGCTCTGTTACGGTCGCCCTCCACCCTGCAAGGAGGCCCGATGGAACTCGCCAGCTGGAACGTCAACGGCATTCGCGCCGTGCAGCGCAAGGGCGCGCTGGACTGGATCTGGGAGTCGAGCCTGGACGTCGTCTGCCTGCAGGAGACCAAGGCCAGCCCCGACCAGCTCGACGCGGACCTCACCGCGCCCAAGGGCTGGGTCGCCCACTGGGCCTCCGCCGAGCGCAAGGGCTACAGCGGCGTGGTGACCTACGCGCGCGAGAGCGCCGCGCCCCGGTCCGTGACCGTGGGCTTCGGCACGAAGCGCTTCGACGACGAGGGCCGCACGCTCGTCACCGACCACGGCGACTTCCTGCTCTACAACGTCTACTTCCCCAACGGCAAGGCCAGCGACGAGCGCCTCGCCTACAAGATGGACTTCTACGCGGCCTTCCAGAAGCACGTGAACGCGCAGGTGAAGAAGGGTCGCCACGTGGTCATCTGCGGGGACGTCAACACCGCGCACCGCGAGATCGACCTCGCCCGGCCCAAGGAGAACGAGAAGATCAGCGGCTTCCTGCCCGAGGAGCGCGCCTGGATCGACGGCTTCCTCGCCGACGGCTGGGTGGACAGCTTCCGCGCCGTGCACGGCGACAAGTCCGACGCCTACACCTGGTGGTCCATGCGCACGGGCGCGCGGCTCCGGAACATCGGCTGGCGCATCGACTACTTCTACCTGAACCAGGCGCTCGCCGAGCGCCTGGACGACGCCTGGATCCGTCCCGAGGTCATGGGCAGCGACCACTGCCCGCTGGGCATCGCGCTGAAGACGGGCTAGCGGCAGTCCGCCGGCGCGTTCCAGTTGACGAGCGCCGCGGCCGGCAGCGTCACCCGTCGATGCGGCAGCGCGCGCACGAGCGCGTGCAGCGCCAGGTGGCCGGCGGCCAGGGCGGCCTCGGCGGGCGCAAGGCAGGCGGGCGTCCACAGCGAGAGCGTGGGGTGGAGGCCGTCGTCGCCCGCGGCGACCCAGACGGCGGTCGCGGCCCCGCCCGGCCGGGCCAGCAGCGCCTGCAGGTGGACGAGCGCGAGGCCCGGCAGATCCACCGGCAGCAGCAGCACGGGGCCGCGCGTCGCGCGCAGCGCCGCCACCAGGCCGCCCAGGGGCCCGCAGCCCGGCTGCGCGTCCGCGAGTTCCTCGAGTCCCAGTCCGCCGTAGCGGCGGCCGTCGCCGCTGAGCAGCAGCGCGGAGGCGCAGCTCGCGAGGCCCAGCGCCACCGTCCGCGCGAGCAGCGTTCCGCCGGCGGGGTGGGCGAGTGCCGCCTTGTCGCGTCCCATGCGCCTCGCCGCGCCGCCGCAGAGGATCGCGGCGGTGCAGGAGGGAGGACCGGGAAGCGTGCGGGCCATGGCGGCAGCCTAGCCGCCGGGCGTTGCAGGGACAAGCGCGAGGATCGTGCGGGGTGGGCAGGATGCACGGGGACATCGATTTCGAAGGAATGGCGGCTCCTAGGTGCTTGTAGGGGCATGGCTTAGGAGGCGCATCCCGCGGCGCCCGTGGCGTTTCGCTTGCACGCCTGCTTCCGAGCGTTCAGATTGCTTCCTGAGCCGTGGTCTTCCGCACTGTGGAGCGTGTTGATGATCCCCACCCGGTGCCGTGTCTGGCTTCCCCGTCTCGCCCTCGCGGCGGGACTGCTGCTGTCCCTCGCGGCGTGCAGCGTGACGGGTGTGGAGGACATCGAGCAGCCGCTCGGCGCCGACCAGGAGCCGACGCCCCAGTACGACACCCACGTGCTGCTCTACGGCAACGCGCTCGCGGGCGTGGACCAGTCGACGCTCGCCGCCTTCGATCTGCTCATCGTCGAGGCCCAGGTCTTCGACGACCTGTTGCCCGCGCACCGCTCGCGGGCCCTGCTCTACTTCGACCCCTGGGCGAAGAGCTGCTACACGGACAGCACGCGCAACTGGCCGGAGTGGCAGCCGGCGCCGGGCGAGATCGGCGAGCCGGAGATCGTGCTGGGCGGGGCCTACTGCTACCGCTTCGACAACGCCCACGTGGCGGACTTCCTGCACTGGATCGAGAGCTTCCTCGTCGAGCACGGCAGCCAGGTGGCGGGCGTGTTCCTCGACGACTTCAGCTACGACCGCGACTGGTGGGACGGCGCACCCGAGGACAGGGACGTCGTCTGGGGCCCCATGGACGGCGGCCCCGGATGGCGCGAGTCGCCGGCGGGCTGGAACCATCAGCGCATCCTCGACATCGAGCGCGGCGCGCGGGATCTGGTGCGCGACTACTGCGGTCCGGACGGCGTCGTGGTCGTCAACGGCACCGCGCGGAGCCTGGACGACGTGCGCCGTTTCGCCGAGGACGTGGGCTCGCCCAACAACGAGAGCTGGGATCGCCTGGAGGTGCCGGGCGTCGACGAGCGGCGCTACGTCCGCGCGGGCGACCTGCTGCAGGTC
Source organism: Candidatus Latescibacterota bacterium (assembly GCA_020633725.1). Classification (NCBI taxonomy): domain Bacteria; kingdom Pseudomonadati; phylum Candidatus Latescibacterota; species Candidatus Latescibacterota bacterium. Next base: position 881,547 of record JACKDC010000001.1, on the reverse strand, counting down.
TACGGCGTCGGCGAGACCGGGCAGTGGGGCGACTGGACGGTGACCGCCTCCGGCCACGGGCTCACCAACCTGCGCCGAGCCGCGCTGCTGGCCCGCGAGCGCGGCGCCAGCGTCGGCCTCGCCTACGGCGAGCCGCCCCTGAGCGGCGACAGCCGCGCCTCCCTCATCCTGCCGCCGAACACGCCCGGCCAGGAGTGGCCCTACTACTTCGACGAGACGCCCTAGTCGCCCGCGTCGCCGTCCGCGCCGGGTCCGCCCTCGCGGCGGTCGGGCAGATAGCTGTCGGAGAGCTGCGGCGCGCCGTCGGGGAGCAGCCGGTGGCGCGCGCAGTGCTGGTAGAGGAGGGCGGCGGCGCTCGACGCCACGTTGAGGCTGTTCTTCACGCCGAGCATGGGCAGGTGCAGCACCGCGTCCGCCTGGCGCAGCAGCTCGCGATCCACCCCCAGCACCTCGTGACCGAAGACGAAGCAGCAGCGCGCGGGACCGTCCCAGGCGAAGGCGCTCTCGCTCGCGGGCGTCCGCTCCACGGCCACCAGCGCGAAGCCGGCCTCCCGCGCCCGGGCGACGGCGTCGAAGACGCGCAGGTCGTGGGTCCACGGCACGCTCGCCGTGGTGCCGAGGGCGGTCTTGGCCAGCTTGCCGTTGGGGGGGAAGGCGCTGATCCCCGCGAGGTAGAGGCGCTCGAGGCGCAGCGCGTCGGCGCTGCGGAAGATGTCGCCCACGTTGTGGGCGCTGCGGATGTTGTCCAGCAAGGCGGCCACCGGCGTGCGCGGGCCTCCCGGATCCACCGGGCGATCGCGCCACATCGCGTGCAGGGGATCGTGTTCCATGGGCGCCACTCTAGTCGCGCGCCCCGGACGGCGCAAGCGGAGCGATGCCGCCTTGCCCGCGGGACGCGGGACTGCTACACCTTCCCGCTTCGGGCGCGGTGCCCGGCGAGGCGAAGGAGCGAGGCGCGTGCGCGCATGGAGACGAATCGCGGGGCTGGCGGCCCTGGCGGCGATGGGACTGGCCCGCGCGGCGGGCGCGAGCGGGGGCGAGCCGTCCCCCGGCGAGGCGCCCTACTACTTCTACCACGGACGGGACTACGGCAGCGAGGCCATGGTCCAGCCGCTGCGGATGGTCATCAACAGCGGCTACGGCATCATGCAACTCGACAACCGCAGCGCCTCGGTGGTGGACGTGGACTACGAGGGCAACTGGCGCGGCCTGCGCCGCAACCTGGCGCATCCCGTGACCGCGATCGAGGACGAGGGCTGGAAGAACTTCTTTCTCAAGGAAGTGGTGCCCTTCAGCACCAACACGACCGAGGCGCGCTACTGGCCGAACTACACGCAGCACCTCATCGGCGGCGGCATGAGCTACCGGCTGATGGCCGAGTGGTACCGCTGGCACGGCTATGGCCGGCCGCGGCTCTGGGCGCTGGGGTCCATCACCGCGTATCACGTGCTGAACGAGGTGGTGGAGCTGGAGAGCCAGGAGGGCTGGACCACCGATCCCGTCGCCGATCTCTACCTGTTCGATCCGCTGAGCTGCCTGCTGTTCAGCTCGGATCGCGTGGCGCGCTTCTTCGCCGAGACGCTGAACATGGAGGACTGGTCCTTCCAGCCGGCGATCGCGCCCAAGGACTGGACGATCCAGAACAACGGCCAGAACTTCGCGTTCAAGTACCCGCTGCCGGGCAGCGAGCGCTGGAGCCTGTTCTACCACTTCGGCACCCACGGCGAGTTCGGCCTGTCGCGGCGCAGCGACTCGGGGCTGTCCTGGTCGGCAGGCGCGGGGCTGAAGGCCAAGGACCTGCTCGAGCTCGACGACGACACCCGCGGCGTCGACCTGGCCCTGGTGGGCGGCGTCTGGGTGGACCGCGAGGGCTCGCTGCTCGCCTCGGTGATCCTGGCGGCCACCAAGCGCTACCGCGCGCGGCTCAACCTCTACCCCGGCGTGCTGCGCCTGGGCTCGCTCAGCCCGAGTTTTTTCCTGGTGATGGACCACGAGGAGCGTATCCTCGTGGGCCTGGGGCTCTCCAGCCTGCCCGTGGGGCTGGCCGCCCCGCTGAACTGATCGCGGCGCCGCGGATCGAGGCCGACTCATGAGCGTGAACCCCTGGCAGGAACTCGAGCGCGAGCTCAACGCGCGGCAGCGCGAGGCGGTCTTCAGCGCCGCGCCGCACTGCCTCGTGCTCGCCGGTCCGGGGACGGGCAAGACCCGCACGCTCGTCAACCGCGTCGTCTACCTCGTGAGCGCGGCGGGCGTGGCGCCCGCGCAGATCCTGACGCTCACCTTCACCCGCAAGGCGGCGCGGGTCATGGTGGAGCGGCTCGCGCGCTACCTCGGCGAGTCGGCGGGCGGCGTGCGCACCGGCACCTTTCACCACTTCTGCCTCGAACTGCTGCGCCGGCGCGCGGGCCACGGCGAGATCCCGCCGGACTTCAGCGTTGCCGACGAACCCCGCCAGCTGCGCACGCTGGAGCGGGCGTGGAACCGACTGGGCGTGTCGGCGCGTCCGCCGGAGGAACGCGAGCTGCGTGCCATGCTGGGGCGCTTCGGCGCCTACCGCGTCGCCCGCGATCCGGAGCTGCTCAGCGGCCTGCAGCGCGAGTTCTTCGCCGAGTACCAGCGCCTGCTGCGCGAGGAGCGGGCGATCGACTTCGACGACATCCTCGATCTCGCCCGCGTCCTCCTGGAGTCGGACGCGCCGCTGCTCGCCGAGACGCGCGAGCGCTGGCCGCGCGTGCTCGTCGACGAGTTCCAGGACACCGACGCGCTGCAGTACCGCCTGCTGCGCCTCCTGGCGCCGCCCGCGGCGAGCAGCTTCGTCGTGGCGGACGATCAGCAGTCCATCTACGCCTGGCGCGGCGCGGACCGGCGCAACGTGGAGCGCTATCGCGCCGACTACGCCCCGCACGAGGTGCACCTCGAGGAGAACTACCGCAACCGCGAGGCGATCCTCGCCGGCGCGCAGGCGGTGCTGGGCGCCGGTGGGGAGGCGGGCCACACGCTCGTCAGCCGGGCGGGCGGCGAGGGCAGCCTGCGCCTCGAGGCCTTTGCCAGCGAACAGGAGGAGGCGGACTTCCTCGTGGCCGACATGCGCCGCGCGCGCGCGCGCGACCGCCATCTCGGCTGGGGGGACATCGCGATCCTCTACCCCAAGCACAGCATCGGCGAGTACCTGGAGACCCGGCTCATGGCCGAGCGCGTGCCCGTGGAGCTCGTGGCCGGGCGCGCGCTGCTGGCCCAGGAACGCATCCGCCGCACGGTGGCGGTGCTGCGTCTGCTGCGTCACGGCGGCGACGACGAGGCCCTCTCCACGCTGCTCGCCGCGCAGCTGGACGAGGGCTCCTACGCCCTGCTGCGCCAGGTGGCGCGCGGCAGCGGCGACTCCCTGCGCGCCGCCGTCGATCGCGTGCTGCGCGGCGGGTCGCTGCTGCGCGAACGCCGCCGCGCCTGGCAGCGCTTCCAGGAGCGTCTGGCCGCCGCGCCCGGGGACGACAGCGCCTGGCTCGCCGCCTGGGACGCGACCTTCCCCGACGGCCTCGCGCTCGGCGCCGCGCTGGAGGGCCCGGCGCCCGAGGCCGAGACGGCGGCCGACCCGGTGGCGCGGCGACGTCACCTGGAGGCCGGGGCCGAACGCATGGTCCACCTCTCGCGCCTGCCCTGGCTGCTCGAGGGCGTGGTCGCACGGCTTGGCAACCTGCGCGCGGGGCAGTCCGGCCGCAGCCTGAGCCAGCTCGTGCGCGAGATCCTGCTGGAGTTCGCCGATCCCGACGAGGAGGAGCTCCCCGGCGATCCCGCGGCGGTGCCCGGTCTCGCGGCCCTGCTCGCCGCCCTGCGCGAGGCGCTGCGCAGGGGGCGTCCCGTGCGCGTGGACGTCCCCGGCTCGCCCGCCGCGGCGCAGGTGCTCACCGAGATGCTGCGCGCCGGGCTGGAACCCTGGCATGCGCAGTGCCTCGCGGTGGCGAACCCAGCGGCGGACGCGGCGACGCCGAGCGCGGGCCTGCGCCTGGTGGCCGAGGGCGACCGCCTCGCGCTGGAGGGCGGCCCCGCCGCCACCGGCGCGCCCTGGGCCCTGCTGGCCTTCCGGCTCTATCAGCTCTGGCGGGGAGCGGAGCACCGGCCGCTGCGGGACTTCGTGCTCTTCGACCTGGAAACGACGGGGGTGGACACGGCCAGTTGCGAGGTGATCGAGCTGGCGGCGATCCGCGTCGAGGGGGGCAGGCCGACGGCGCAGTTCGAGGCGCTGGTGAAGCCCGTGGGCCCGATCCCGGCGGCGTCCACGGCCGTCCACGGCATCGACGCGCGGACGGTGGCCGACGCCCCGCCGCTCGGCCACGTGCTGCCCGACTTCCTCACCTTCCTCGGCGAGCACGACCTGGTGGCCCACAACGGGGCCGCCTTCGACTTTCCCGTGCTTCGCCGCGTGGCGCGCGAGCAGGGGCTCGCGCCCCCGCGCAACGCCCTCTTCGACAGCGTCGCCCTCGCGCGCCGTCTCCACCCCGGGGCGAAGAACGACCTGGGCTCGCTGATCGCGCGCTACGGCGTGACGGCCACGGCGCGTCACCGCGCGCTGGACGACTGCCGCTGCCTGCTCGAGGTGCTGGGCCATCTGCAGGACGAGCACCTCGCCGCGCTGCGGCGCCGCGCCGGGCGGGAAGCCCTGGCCCCGGCCGCGCTGGCCCTGCAGCTCGCGGGGCAGAGCGGGGGACTCGCCCCCGGCGGCGATGCCGCCACGCTCTTCCAGGCCGGCGTGCGCCGCCTCCTCGCCGGTGGCAACCCCTGGCTGGACCGGCTGGAGCTGGACGGCGAGGCGCGGCAGTCGCTCGAGGCGCAGCTGCTCGCGGCGGCCGGGCTCGAAGGCGAGGCCCCCGACCTCTTCACCGGGCTGCGCAGCGAGGAGGAGCGCTTCCTCTCGCTGGTGCCGCGCTTCGACGAGCTCTTCCTCGGCGACTCGCTCGCCGCCTTCCTGGACTTCCTCGCGCTCTACACGGGGCCCGACCTCGCCGGCGGGGGCAATGCCGTCCAGCTGATGACGATCCACGCGGCCAAGGGCCTGGAGTTCGAGCGCGTCTACATCACCGGGCTCGAGGAGAACGTGCTGCCCGGCTTCTACGCGCTGCGCTCCGGCGATCCGGAAGAACTGGCCGAGGAGCGCCGCCTGCTCTACGTGGCCATGACCCGCGCCGCGCGCGCGCTCACGCTCACGCGCGTGGGTTCGCGCGGCGGCTTCCAGCAGTCGCCGAGCCGCTTCCTCGCGCCGCTGGGCGCGGCCGACGGAGCCAGCCCATGACGCCGCGCCGGCTGCTTCTGCGCGCGCTGCGGGTGCTGGCGGCGCTCGTCCTGCTGGTGGTGGTGCTGCGGGCCGTGGTGGTGCCGCTCGCCCGTCAGCGCCAGCACCGCCGCGTCGAGGCGCCGACCCTGCTCGCCCTGCTCCCCGCCGACAGCGACGCCTGGTGCCTGCAGCGGCCCGCCCTGCGCCGCGTGCCGCCGCGGCTCTGGCCCGAGGCGCCGGCACTCTTCCTCGAACGCGCCCACGCCTGGGGCGCGCCGGTGGACGCCCTGGCCGACACGCTCGTGACCCTGCACCCGCTGCTGGGAGAGTGGCTCTGCGCGCGCTCGCCGCGCGGCTGGCTCCTGGCCGGCCCCCGGGTGCGGCTGCGCGGCGCGTCCCGGGTCGCGGAGGGCGGCGACGGCCTGCGCGCGCTCCAGGACGGCCTCGCCCTGCGGCTCTGGGGCGACTGGTTCGCGCTGGCCTCCGACTCCGCGCTGCTCGCGGCGCCGCCCTGGCTGGACGCCCAGGCGCGCTGGGTGGAGCGCGACGATCTGCTGCTGGAGAAGGACTGGCTGGAGTTCCGCCGCGCGGGGGCCGGCGGCGCGGTGCTGGGGGTGGAGAGCGTCCTCGACCGGCTGCTGGCCGAGGGTCTGGCCTGGGACTGCGCGGACGGCCTCGCGTTGCTCGTCGGCCTCGGTCCGGGGCCCGTCGTTGCCGAGGCGGTGCCGCCCGCCGCGCTGGACAGCCTGCCGCTCCTGCGCCACAGCGGACCCTTCGCGCCGGACGGGCTGCCGCTGGCGGCGGCGGGGGCGTCGCGAGGGGAGACCGACGCGCTGGGCGCGGCCGAGCGCCGCTGGCAGGACGGCGATCACGCGGCCCTGGCGCGGGTGATCTGGCTGCGCTGAGGCGCTGGCGGCGGGGGCGTTCGCGCAAAGCACACAAGCGCGGCGGAAATTGCCATTGACAGTGATGGGGCCGCTGAACAGTATGTCACGGATTGTGAGGAAAGGTGCGAAATGACCGTGTTCGCCGCCGCGGACAGCTACGCCGCAGGCTCCTATCTTCCCATCGTCGTGCTCATCGTGCTGGCCGTCCTCATGGCGGCGGGCATGGTGGCGGCCAGCCGTTTCGTGGGGCGCCGCATCGTGAACGCGGCCAAGTACACGCCCTACGAGTCGGGCATGGACCCGCGCGGCGACGCGCGCGATCGCTTCTCGGTGAAGTTCTACCTGGTGGCGATCCTGTTCATCCTCTTCGACATCGAAGTGGTCTTCCTCTACCCCTGGGCCGTGCGCTTCCATCACCTGGGGCTCTTCGGCCTGGTGGAGATGGGGATCTTCCTCGTGATCCTGCTGGTGGGCTATCTCTACATCCTGGGCAGCGGCGCGCTGGCCTGGGACCGCGGCGGGCTCTTCGAGCGGCGGGAGCAGGACGGGGAGGGACGTCGTGACTGAGCGCCTCGACTCCGTGGCGGTCCAGGCCGCCCAGCGCTTCGGCGACCGCCTGCTCGCGAGCGAGCGGGCCCAGGGCGAGCTCACGCTGCGGGTGGGCCCGGACGCCCTGATCGAGATCCTGACCTGGGCGCGCGACGAGGCCAGCCCCCGCTTCGCCATGCTGACGGACATCAGCGGCGTGGACGGCCTGGGCTTCGACTGGTCGCCGCGCTTCCGCGTGAGCTATCACCTGCTGGACCTGGAGCACGGCACGCGCCTGCGGGTCATGGCCGACACGGCCGAGACCGCGGACGGGCCCAGCGTGCCCACGGTCACGGGACTCTGGGAGCTGGCCAACTGGAACGAGCGCGAGGTCTGGGACCTGATGGGCATCCGCTTCGCCGGCCACCCCGACCTTCGCCGCATCCTGATGCACGAGGACTACGCGCTGGGACATCCGCTCCGCAAGGAGATCCCCACGCGCGGCGTGCACGACGACAACCGCTGACCCGCCCGCGGGCGGCGGCCACGGAGAGTGACGATGTTTGACGCGAGCATCCAGCGCGAGGCCGACGGGATCGTCGCGCTCTATCCGGACCCGCGTTCGGCGCTGCTGCCGCTGCTGCACCTCGTGCAGCGCGAGCAGGGCTGGGTGAGCCCGGAGGCGATGCGCTGGGTGGCCGAGCGCCTGGAGCTGACGCCGGCCATGGTCGAGGGCGTGACCACCTTCTACACCATGTACAACACCCGGCCGGTGGGGAAGCACCTCATCCAGCTCTGCCGCACGCTGAGCTGCGAGCTGCGTGGCAGCCTGGACATCCGCGCCCACCTGAAGGCGCGCCTGGGCATCGGCCCCGGCGAGACCAGCGCCGACGGCCGCTTCACCCTGGTGGAAGTGGAGTGCCTGGGCGCCTGCGGCACCGCGCCCGCGATGATGGTGGGCGAGGACTATCACGAGAACCTGACTTCAGAGCGCGTGGACGCGATCCTGTCCGAGCTGGGCTGAGCCCGCGCGCCACCGACGAACCGAGGCCGAGGACCCGATGGCTGCCTTCGAACCGGTACTGACCCGCATCGTGGGGATGGACGACTCCCACACGCTCGCCGTCTACGAGCGCGAGGGCGGCACGCAGGCCCTGCGCCTGGCCCTGAAGAAGAGCCCGGCCGAGATCGTCGAGACGGTGAAGGAGTCCGGCCTGCGCGGTCGCGGCGGCGCGGGCTTCCCCTGCGGCATGAAGTGGGGCTTCTTGCCCGACCCTGCAAAGAACAGCAGGCCCCGCTACCTGGTCTGCAACGCGGACGAGAGCGAGCCCGGCACCTTCAAGGACCGGGTGCTCCTGCGCCACAACCCGCATCTGCTCATCGAGGGCTGCACGATCTCGAGCTATGCGCTGCAGGCGCACCACTGCTTCATCTACATCCGCGGCGAGTACGCCGAGGAGGCGCGCATCCTCGAGCGCGCCATCGCCGAGGCGAAGGCGGCGGGGCTGCTGGGCAGGAACATCCTCGGCAGCGGTTTCGACCTGGAGATCGTCGTGCACCGCGGCGCCGGCGCCTACATCTGCGGCGAGGAGACGGCCCTGCTCGAAAGCCTCGAGGGCAAGCGCGGCTACCCGCGCATCAAGCCGCCCTTCCCGGCGGTGGTGGGGCTCTACGGCTGCCCGACGGTGATCAACAACGTGGAGACGCTCTGCTGCGTGCCGCCCATCGTGGAGCGTGGGCCCGCCTGGTTCGCCGGCATCGGCCGCGAGAAGAACACCGGCCCCAAGCTCTTCTGCGTGAGCGGCCACGTGGCGCGGCCCGGCACCTACGAGGCGCCCATGGGCATCACCTTCGACGAGCTGCTCGAGACGCACTGCGGCGGCATGCTGGGCGGCCGCAAGCTCAAGGCCGTCATCCCGGGCGGGAGCAGCACGCCGGTGCTCACGGCCGAGGAGGCCGCCGGCGCGATCATGGACTTCGACGGCCTGGCCGCCCTCGGCTCGATGATGGGCAGCGCGGCCGTGATCGTCATGGACGAGACGGTCGACATGGTGCAGGTGGCCTTCAACCTGATCCGCTTCTATCACCACGAGTCCTGCGGGCAGTGCACGCCCTGCCGCGAGGGCTGCGGCTGGCTGGAGAAGATCATCGGCCGCTTCGTGGCGGGCCAGGGCCGCAGCGAGGAGCTCGATCAGATCCTCGACATCTGCGACAACATGGCCTTCAAGACCGTCTGCCCGCTCGGTGACGCGGCCCGCATGCCCACCGAGTCCTACGTCCGCAAGTTCCGCGGGGAGTTCGAGGCCCGCGTGCTGGGCGCCGCCCTGGCGAAGGGGGAGTGATGGCCGACTTCCTGATCACGGTGATCAAGATCGTGCTCATCGCGCTCGTGGTGCTGGGCGGCGTGGCCTACATGACCCTGGCCGAGCGCAAGGTGTCGGCGTTCATCCAGTGGCGGAAGGGGCCCAACCGGGTGGGCTTCTGGGGGCTGCTGCAACCCATCGCCGACGGGTTGAAGTTCGTCCTCAAGGAGGACTTCACGCCCCCCGGCGCGAACAAGGCCCTGCACACGCTCGCGCCGATGCTCGTCATGATGCCGGCCCTGATCACCTACGCCGTGATCCCCTTCGGCGGCACGCTGCCGATCTTCGGCCACCAGGTGCGGATGATCGTGGCGGACCTGTCCATCGGCATCCTGTTCATCTTCGCGATCGCCAGCCTGGGCGTCTACGGCATCGCCGTGGGCGGCTGGTCCAGCAACAACAAGTACGCCCTGCTGGGCAGCCTGCGCTCGAGCGCGCAGATGATCAGCTACGAGATCGCCATGGGCCTGTCGGTGATCCCCGTGATCATGTTCACCGGCTCGCTCCGGCTCACGGACGTCGTGGCCCACCAGGGCGGCAACCCCTGGTTCGTGCTCAGCCAGCCGCTCAGCTTCCTGCTCTTCGTCGTGGCCGCCTTCGCCGAGACCAACCGCCTGCCCTTCGACCTGCCCGAGGCCGAGCCGGAGCTGGTGGCGGGCTATCACACCGAGTACAGCAGCATGAAGTTCGCGATGTTCATGCTGGGCGAGTACGTCAACATGATGACGGCCAGCGCGCTCATCGTGACGCTCTTCTTCGGCGGCTATCACCTGCCCTGGGTGGAGACCCTGCCCTTCTTCCAGCAGCACGGCTTCTGGCTGGCGCTACTGCAGCTCGCCACGTTCCTGGGCAAGGTCTGCGTGTGGCTGTTCATCTTCCTGTGGGTGCGCTGGTCCCTGCCCCGCTTCCGCTACGACCAGCTCATGGGACTGGGCTGGCGGGTGATGCTGCCGCTGGCGCTGGTCAACCTGTTCGTCTACGGCCTCTGGTCGCTGAAGGATCTCAACTAGGGGGCGCGGGAAGGCATGGTGCAGAGCTTCTTCTACTTCTTCGCCGCGCTGGCCGTGGGCTCGGGCCTGATGGTGGTCACGCGGAAGAACCCGGTGAGCGCCGCGCTCTACCTGGTGCTGGCCTTCTTCGCGCTGGCGGGCATCTACGTGCTGATGGACGCCTTCTTCCTGGCGGCCGTGCAGGTGGCGGTCTACGCCGGCGCGATCATGGTGCTCTTCCTGTTCGTCATCATGCTGCTCAACCTGGGCCCCGACGACCTGCCGCCCATCATGAACCGCAAGGTGAAGTGGCTCTACGCGGCGCTCAGCGCCGTGCTGGTGGCGCTGCTCATGGCGATGGACCTGGGCCGGCGCCTGCCCGAGGGCGGCCACGGGCCGGCCGGCGAGGTGGGGGCCATCGGCGACAAGCTCTTCGGCGACTACCTGCTGCCCTTCGAGATCACCGCGCTGCTGCTGCTGGTGGCCATCGTCGGCTCGGTGGTCATGGCGCATCGCGAGCCCCGGCGCTAGGAGGCGCGGATGTTCGATCTGAATCACGCGCTCGTCGTCGCCTTCCTGCTCTTCGGAACGGGCGTGGCGGGCGTGCTGCTGCGGCGGAACGCGATCGTCGTCTTCATGTCGATCGAGCTCATGCTGAACGCGGTGAACCTGGTGCTGGTCACCTTCTCGCGCCTGCGCGGGGACCTCGACGCCCAGGTGCTCTGCTTCTTCGTCATGGCCGTGGCGGCCGCCGAGGCCGCCATCGGGCTGGGCATCGTGATCGCGCTCTTCCGCCGGCAGGAGAGCATCGACCTCGACCAGGCCACGCTGCTCAGGAGCTAGCATGGACATCCGCTACTTCCCGCTGATCCTCCTGTGGCCGCTGCTGGGCGTGCTCGTCAACGCCGTGCTCGGCAAGCGCCTGCCGCTGCGCGCGAGCGGCGGCGTGGCCTCCTTCGCCGTGCTGCTCTCCTTCCTGACGGCCCTCGGCGGCTTCTTCGCGCTGCGCGGCATGGCCGGCGGCCACGAGGCGGAGGCCCCGCGGCTGGTCTTCCCGCTCTGGCAGTGGATCGCCAGCGGCGACTTCTCGGTGAGCGCGTCGCTGCTGCTGGACCCGCTCAGCGCGGTGATGATCCTCGTGGTGACGGGCGTGGGCTTCCTGATCCACGTCTACAGCATCGGCTACATGTCCCACGACAAGGACTACGCCCGCTTCTTCGCCTACCTGAACCTCTTCATGCTGGCGATGCTGATCCTGGTCCTGGGCGACAACTTCCTGATGCTCTTCGTGGGCTGGGAAGGCGTGGGGCTCTGCTCCTACCTGCTCATCGGCTTCTGGTACGACCGGATGTTCACCGCCACCATGAGCACGGCGCAGGCGGGCAAGAAGGCCTTCATCGTCAACCGCATCGGCGACTTCGGCTTCCTGCTCGCGCTCTTCCTCATCGTGACGCACTTCCACAGCCTGGACTTCGCCACGGTCTTCGCCGCGGCGCTTCACCATCCGGCCGCGCCCGGCGTGATGACCGCGATCGGCCTGCTGCTGCTGCTCGGCGCCACGGGCAAGAGCGCGCAGATCCCGCTCTTCGTCTGGCTGCCCGACGCCATGGCCGGCCCGACTCCGGTGAGCGCGCTCATCCACGCGGCGACCATGGTGACGGCGGGCGTCTACATGGTGGCGCGCAGCCACGTGCTCTACGCGCTGGCGCCGGCGGCGCTGGACGCGGTGGCCTGGATCGGCGGACTCACCGCGCTCATGGCCGCGACGGTGGCCATCGCGCAGAACGACATCAAGAAGGTGCTGGCCTACTCGACCGTGAGCCAGCTCGGCTACATGTTCCTGGGGCTGGGCAGCGCGGCCTTCGGCGCGGGCATCTTCCACGTGATGACCCACGCCTTCTTCAAGGCCCTGCTCTTCCTCGGCGCGGGTAGCGTGATCCACGCGATGCACGAGGAGCAGGACATCCGCAAGATGGGCGGCCTGCGCCGCCACCTGCCGGTGACCTTCGCCACCTTCCTCGTCGCCACGCTGGCCATCGCCGGTTTCCCCGGCCTCAGCGGCTTCTTCAGCAAGGACGAGATCCTGGCCGCGGCCTTCGTGCAGCACAAGGCGCTCTGGGTGATCGGCGTGCTGACCGCGGGCCTCACGAGCTTCTACATGTTCCGCCTGCTCTTCCTCACGTTCTTCGGCGAGAGCCGCGTGGAGCCCGAGCGCGCGAAGCACCTGCACGAATCGCCCGCGGTGATGACCTTGCCCCTGGCGCTGCTGGCGGTGCTGAGCGTCGTCGGCGGTTACCTGGGCCTGCCGCCGGTGATGGGCCCGCACCTGCTGGGCGGCTGGCTGGCGCCGGTCTTCGCGGACCTGCACCACGTGGAGGGCTTCGGGCACGCGGAGCACCTGAGCCACGCCACGGAGTGGGGGCTGATGGGCCTGTCCACGCTGGTGGCGCTGGTGGGCTTCGCCGTCGCCTGGCAGCGCTATGGCCGCGCGCAGGACCTGACGCCGCGCCTGGCCGACGCCCGCGGCGGGCTGCCCGGACTGCTGGCGGACAAGTATCGCATCGACGAGCTCTACGAGGCCGTCGTGATCCGGCCGCTGGGCGCGCTGGCGCGCTTCCTGTGGCGCTGGATCGACGAGCTCCTCATCGACGGTCTCGTCAACTTCAGCGGACTCTGCGTGCGGGTGGGCGGCGAGGTGCTGCGCCTGTTCCAGACCGGCTACGTGCAGACCTACGCCCTGTTCATGGTGCTGGGCGTGATCCTGCTGCTCCTGCGGCTGCTGGCCTAGGTGGGGGAGATGATCGATTCCTGGATCCTGACCTGGCTCGTCTTCCTGCCCGTCCTGGGGGCGTTGCCGCTCATCGTGCTGCCCGCGAGCCGGCCGGGGCTGGCGCGCGCCTGGACGCTGGCGGTGACCACGGTCACCTTCGTCCTCTCCCTGCACCTCTGGTTCCACTTCGACACCGGCAGCGCGGCGCTGCAGTTCACGCAGCGCGCGCCGTGGATCGCGGCGCTGGGCATCGACTACGCCGTGGGCGTGGACGGCATCAGCCTGCTCATGGTGCTGCTGACCGCCTTCATTATGCCCCTGGCAGTCCTTGGGAGCTGGCGCGCGGTGGACGACCGCGTGCGGGCCTACCACTTCTTCCTGCTCATGCTCGAGGCGGGCATGATGGGCGTCTTCGTGGCGGGCGACCTCTTCCTCTTCTACGTGTTCTGGGAGGCCATGCTGATCCCGATGTACTTCCTCATCGGGATCTGGGGCGGCCGCCGGCGCGTCTACGCCGCCGTGAAGTTCTTCATCTACACGATGGTTGGCAGCGTGCTCATGCTCGCGGCCATCCTCTACCTCGTGGTGCACCACCATCAGGTCGCGGGGGTGTGGACCTTCGACGTCGCCGCCATGGGCGCGACCCCGCTCCACGGGCGCCCCGAGCTGCTGGCCTGCCTCGCCTTCGTGCTGGCCTTCGCGATCAAGGTGCCGATCTTCCCGCTGCACACCTGGCTGCCCGACGCCCACGTCGAGGCGCCGACCGCCGGCAGCGTGATCCTGGCCGGCGTGCTTCTGAAGATGGGCACCTACGGCTTCCTGCGCTTCTGCCTGCCCTACTTCCCGGGCGCCATCGCCACGATCACGCCCTGGATGATGTCCCTGGCCGTGATCGGCATCGTCTACGGCGCCCTCGTGGCCATGGTGCAGGAGGACGTCAAGAAGCTCGTGGCCTACTCCAGCGTCAGCCACCTGGGCTACGTGGTGCTGGGTGTCTTCGCGCTCAACGCGCAGGGTCTCGCCGGCGGCCTGCTGCAGATGCTGGGCCACGGGCTGTCCACGGGGGCGCTCTTCCTCCTGGTGGGCATGATCTACGAGCGGCGCCACACCCGCCGCATCGAGGACTTCGGCGGCCTGGCGGCGGTGATGCCCCAGTTCACCTTCTTCTTCCTGCTCACGACGCTGGCCTCCATCGGCCTGCCCGGGCTGAACGGCTTCGTGGGCGAGTTCCTGATCCTGCTGGGGACCTTCAAGGTGTCGATTCCCTTCGCGGCGGTGGCGGCGACCGGCGTGATCCTCGGCGCGGTCTACATGCTGTGGATGGTGCAGCGCGTCTTCTTCGGCCCGGTGAAGCACGAGGAGAACCGCGGCCTGCGCGACCTGCTGCCCCGCGAGTGGCTGCTGCTCTTGCCCCTGGCCGCGCTGATGCTGTGGATCGGCCTCTACCCGAGACCCTTCCTCGATCGCATCGAGGCCTCGGTGAACGCGCTGGTGAACCAGAACCGGCTGGGCCACGAGCTGCCGCTCTCGTCGGCGCCTGCCCACGGCGCGGCGCCGGACGCCTCGGCGGCGCAAGCCCGTCTGCATGAAGGAGAGTGAGGACGCGTGGACTGGACCCTTTCGCTCATCGCCCCGCCCCTGATCCTGGCGATCGCCGCCATGCTCGCGATGCTGGTGGAGCTGCCCCGGCGCCGCGCGGGCCGGGGCGAGGGCTGGCTGGCCGAGGGCGTCGCGGGTCTCGGCCTGGTGGCGGCGCTGGTGATGGTCCTCGGTCACTGGGGCGAGCCGACCACCACGGGTTTCGGCGGCCGTCTGATGCAGGACGGCCTCGCCACCTACTTCCAGCTCCTCTTCCTCGGCATCGGCCTCGGCGTGCTCCTGCTCGCCCTGCCCTACCTCCGCCGCGAAGGCCTGCCCCGCGCCGAGTTCAGCGCGCTGCTGCTCTTCGCCGTGCTCGGCATGATGCTCATGGCCGCGGCCACCGAGCTCGTCACCTTCTTCCTGGCCCTGGAGCTGCTCTCCATGGCGCTCTACGTGCTGGCCGGCTACCAGCGCCGCGAGGCGCGCTCGGTGGAGGCCGCGCTCAAGTACTTCCTGCTGGGCGCCTTCGCCAGCGCCGTGCTGCTCATGGGGATGGCGCTGCACTGGGGCGCGACCGGCAGCCTGCAGCTCAGCCCCGCCGCGCCGCTGAGCCCGGGCGGGCTGCTCTCGCCGGGCCTCGCCACCGCAGGCTTCTGGCTGGTGCTGGTGGGCTTCGCCTTCAAGGTGAGCGTGGTGCCCTTCCACTTCTGGACGGCCGACGTCTACGAGGGCAGCCCGGTGCCCGTCACGGCGCTCATGGCCACCGGCACGAAGGCCGCGGCCTTCGCCGCGCTGCTGCGCCTCATGGGCACCGGCTTCGCGCCCGTGCCCGCCGACTGGGCGCCCGTCCTCTGGTGGCTCGCCGTGCTCACCATGTCCGTGGGCAACCTCATGGCCATCGTGCAGAGCAATCTCAAGCGCATGCTGGCCTTCTCCAGCGTCGCCCACGCCGGCTACCTGCTGGTGGGGATCGTGGCCGGCACGGCCGGCGCCGACCGCGCGGTGCTCTTCTACCTCGTCGCCTACACGCTGATGAACCTCGGCGCCTTCGGCGTGCTCGAGCTCGTGTCGCGCAAGGGCGAAGAGTACCAGTCCATCTATGACTTCGCGGGTCTCGCCCGCCGTCAGCCGGCCCTTGCCGTGCTGATGTCCATCTTCCTCTTCGCGCTGGCGGGCATCCCGCCGACGGTGGGCTTCACCGGCAAGCTCTTCCTCTTCGCCGAGGCGGTGAAGGCCGGCTACGTGGGCCTGGCCGTGATCGCGGTGCTGAACAGCCTGGTGTCGGTCTATTACTACCTGCGCGTCATCTACCTGATGACGATGAAGGAGGAGTGGGAACCCACGCCGAGCTTCACTGTTCCGTCGCCAGTGGCCCTGGTGCTCGCGGCGGCCGTGCTGCTGGTGCTGTGGCTGGGCATGCTGCCCGGCAGCCTCCTCGCGGTGGCGGATTACGCGGCCAGCGCGCTCTAGTCCGCCTCCACACCCGTCCGCCGCGCAAAGGATGGCCCCATGCCCACCCGTCCACGCCACCGGCGCCTCGCGCTCCTCGCCCTGGCCTCGGCCCTCTGGGTGGGCTCCAGCGCCGCCGCCGAGCTCTTCCCCCTGGACGCGCTGCGCCCGGGCATGCGCGGCGAGGGCTTCAGCGTCTTCCAGGGCGACAGCATCACGCGCTTCGAGGTGGAGATCGTCGACCGCGTCAGCGGCCGCGCGCCCTACGACCTGGTGCTCGTGCGCTGCCTCGGCGAGCAGCTCGAGCGCGACGGCATCAGCCAGGGGATGAGCGGGAGTCCCGTCTACATCGACGGCCGCTGGCTCGGCGCCATCGCCTTCAACTTCAACTTCGCCAAGGAGCCCCTCGGCCTGGTGACGCCGGCGTCGGCCATGCTGGCCCTGGCCGACCGGCCCGCAGGGACGGCCGGTGGCCGCGCCGACGCCGGCGACCTGCGCGCGCTGCCCTACCTCGGCGCGGACTGGAGCCCCGCGACGCCGCCCGCCCTCGCGACGGCCACCGGCGAACCGCTGACGCTCAGCGTGGCCGGACTGAGCCCGGCGAGTCTGGCCGCCCTGGCCTCGCGCTACGCGGCGGGCGGACTGACGCTGCAGCCCATGGGCACGGTGGACGCCGCCGGGTCCGGGGCCGCGCCCGCCGCGCCCCTCGCCCCCGGGGCGGCCCTGGCGGTGGAGCTGCTGCGCGGGCCCGTGTCGGCCGCGGCCATCGGCACGGTCAGCCACGTGGACGGCGACCGCATCTGGGCCTTCGGCCACCCCTTTCTCGGCGAGGGCCCGGTGACGCTGCCCCTGGCCAGCGCGCGCATCCACGCCGTGCTGCCGAGCCTCTACAACTCCTTCAAGCTCGGCGCCATGGGCGAGTCCGTGGGCACGCTGCTCCTCGACGGGCAGTCGGGCATCTACGGCCGTCTGGGCGAGGCCCCGCCGCTGCTGCCACTGCGCGTGACCCTGCGCACGGCCGACGGCGAGGCGCCCCTCTCCGCCAACTTCGGCCTCGCGCGGCACCGCCGCCTGCAGGCCACGCTCGGCCGCCTGGCCCTCGACGGCTGGCTGCCCGGCCGCCTGGGCAGCGCGCAGCGGGGCTGTCTGGCCATGGACGTCACGCTCAGCGCCCGCGACGACGCGAACGCGCCCGTCCGCGTGCGCGTCGGCGAGCGCTTCGCGGGCCAGGGCAGCGTGGGCGCGGTGGGGGCGTGGCTGCAGTCGCTGCTCGCCGCCCTGGGCGACAACCCCGCCGGCCCGCTGCCGCTGGACTCGCTGGACGTCGCCCTCGACTGGACGGCGGGCCAGGAGCCGCTGCTGCTCCAGGACCTCAGCCTCACGCGCGCCGCGCTGCGGCCGGGCGAGCCCTGGCGGCTGCGCCTCAACCTGCGGCAGGGCGACGGCGACGCCACGGACCGCGTGCTCGACTTCCCCGATCCGGCCGCGGGCCCGGTGGAGCGCCTCGCCGGGGCGGCGCTGCCGCCCGGCGACTACCGTCTCCACGTGGCCGATGGCACCACCTTCGAGCGCTGGAACGTCAAGCGCCAGCCGGCCCTCTACGACCTGGACGACCACGCGGCCCTGCTCGACCTGCTCGGCCGCCTCGAGTCCACCGCGCACTGGGTGGTCTGGCTCGAGGCGCCGGGCGAGGACGCCGTGGCCGGCGGCCGCGAGTTCGCCATGCCCGTGCGCTTCCGCGAACTGGCGCCCACCAGCCGGCGCGAAGAGCTGCTCACGCCCAAGGAGCCGCGCCGCATCGTCGCCCTGCAGCGGCTGGACGTGCCGCCGGGCGCCGCCGCCCAGGGCCATCTCTCGCTGCCGGTCACCGTCCTCGACACCCCGCGAAGGAGCGAACCATGATCCGCCCCGGGCTGCTGGCCGCCACCCTCGTCACGCTCGCCGCCAGCAGTACTCCCGTGCGCGCGGTGGAGACGCAGTACTACCGCTACGCCCGCATGGAGGACTACCAGGACGCGAGCTTCCGCGAGCTGATCCTCGCCGACGACGGCAGCTGGCGCCTCGGCCCGCGCTTCGAGGAGCTGCTGGCCGACGAGGTCGCCTACTTCTCCGAGCTCGGCGACGACGGCCGCTCGCTGCTGCTGGCCGGCGGCGGCAGTCCCGGCAAGCTGATCCTCTTCGACAAGGGCAAGCAGCGGCACGCGCCCGTCCTCACGGCCGACGACCTGCTCTTCAGCTGCGTGGAAACCCTGGGCACCGGCGACTGGGCCGTGGGCTCCGGGCCGGGCGGAGTCGTCTTCCGCGTCAAGGACGGCGAGGCGAAGCCCTTCGTGGAGACGGGGGAGGACTTCGTCTGGGACCTACTGCGGCAGGGCGACACGCTCTACATCGCCACGGGCAGCCGCGGGACCATCCTGCGCCACGACCTGAAGCGCGGCACGACGGAGACCTTCGCCACGCTGCCGGACCAGAGCGCCTTCTGTCTGGCGATGGACGACCAGGGCCGCCTATTGGCGGGCAGCAGCGGCGAGGGGCTGCTCTACCGCTTTGACCGCGACGGCAACATGACCCAGCTCGCGGACTTCGACGCGGAGGAAGTGCAGGCCATCCTTCCCGAACCCGGTGGCGGCGTGGTGGTCGCGGTGGCGCAGAGCGAGGCCGACTGCAAGGAGAACTGCTCGGCCGTCTACCGGCTCGAGGCCGGCGGTGTGCTCGAGAAGCTGCTGGGCTCGGACTCGGCCTTCATCGGCGACCTGCTGCCCGCGCCCGGCGGGGCCATCTGGGTGGCCTCGGGCAAGCCGGGAGAGCTGGACCGTCTCACGGGGCCCTACCACGGCGAGGTCTACGCCAGCGAACCCGAGCGCTACTACAGCGACCTCGCCCTCGACAGCGGCGGCGAAGACCTCTGGCTGCTGCAGTCCAAGCCCGCGCGCCTGCTCAAGATCTCCGGGCGCGCCGAGCGGGGCACGCTGACCTCCGAGGTGCTGGACCTGAACAACCGCAGCCTGGGCGGCGCGCTGCGTCTGGAGGGCGACCTGCCGCGGGGCTGCGGCTTCGCGGTGGAGGCGCGCTGCGGTCACAACGCCGAGCCCGGGGATCCCGGCGCGGGCTGGACGGACTGGACGGCCTGCCCCGCGGACGGCGACAGCTACCGCATGGCGCTGCCCGCGGCGCGCTACTTCCAGTGGCGCGTGGTCTTCGAGGGGGCAGGCGACCGCTCGCCGCGGCTCTACCGCGTGACCGCCAGCTTCCTGCCGCTCAACCGCAGTCCGCTGCTGGGCAACCTCACGGTGCTGCGCCCCACCGACGGACCCTTCGCCGAGAGCATGGAGCTGGGCGGGCGTCCCTTCACCCAGGTGATGGAGCGCGGCGTGCGCGTGCAGTACCAGCAGAAGGCCGGCCCCGAGCTGGCCATGGACCCGGACGTCCCCTCGCTGCGCGGCCTGCGCGAGCTGCACTGGGACTGGCTGGATCCCGACGGCGACCGCCTGCGCGCCACCCTCGAGCTGCAGCGCGAGGGCGAGGACGACTGGCAGCTGCTCGCCCGCGACTACGAGAACAGCACCTACACCTGGGACACGCGCGGCCTGCCCGACGGCCGCTACCGCCTGCGCGTGACCGCCGACGACGGGCTCGACAACGACGCCGCCCGGGCCAAGACGAGCACCCTCGTCAGCGAGCGCGTGCAGCTCGACGCCCAGCCGCCCAGCTGCGCGCTGCGCGTGGAGCGCGCGAAGGACGGCCTGCGCCTGCGCGGCACGGTGGCCGACGCGGGCGGGCTGCTCACGCGGCTCGAGTACCGTCTCGACGACGGGCCCTGGCTGCGCGTCACCGGCCCGGACGGCCTCATGGACCGCAGCCGACTCGACCTGGACGTGGATCTCGGCGACACCGCCGGCGCGTCACGCCTCGAGCTGCGCGCCGGCGACGAGTTCGGCAACTGGGGCTACTTCCGCAGCAGCCTGGAGACCGCGCGATGACGCCGGGCTTCCGGCGCCTGCTCCTGCTCGCCGACGGCGAGCTGACGCGCCGGAACGCCAAGACGGCCTTCGCCGTGCTCCGCTTCCAGCCCGGGCGCGCCGTGGCGCTGCTGGACCGCGAGACGGCGGGGCGCTCGGCCGAGGACGTGCTGGGTTTCGGCGGCGCGCTGCCCGTGCTGGCGAGCGTGGCCGAGGCCCTGCCGCTGGGCCCGGACGCGCTGCTCATCGGCGTGGCGCCGGCCGGCGGCGCGCTGCCGGCGGCCTACGTCCGGTTCTGCGAGGACGCCCTCGACGCGGGCCTCGACCTCGCCAGCGGCCTTCACCGCTTCCTCGGCGACGATCCCGTCTGGCGCGCCCGCGCCGACGCCCACGGCGCGCGCCTCTGGGATCTGCGCAAGCCGCCGGCGGAGCTGCGCGTGGCCCGGCAGCCGTCGCCGCGCCGCGCGACGGTGGTGCTCACCGTCGGCAGCGACTGCAAATCGGGCAAGATGACCGTCACCTTCGCTCTCGCCGACGCGCTGCGGGCGCGCGGCAAGCGCGTGGCCGTGCTGGCCACCGGGCAGACCGGCGTGCTGCTGCAGGGTGACGGCGTCTGCGTCGACGCCCTGCCGGCCGACTTCGTGGCCGGCGCGGTGCAGGAGCGCGTGGACGCGCTCGACGCCGCCGCGGACGCGCCGGAGTGGATCCTCGTGGAGGGCCAGGGTTCGCTGGCGCATCCGCTCTTCTCGGGCGTCAGCCTCGGCCTGCTGCACGGCGCGGCGCCCGACCTGCTGCTGCTCTGCCACGAGGCGGGGCGGCGCGTGACATCGCACACCGAGGACTGGCCCCTGCCCCCGCTCGCCGAGGTGCGGCGGCAGGTGGAGACCGCGGCCGCCTGGGTGAAGCCGGCGCCGGTGGTCGGGGTGGCGCTCAACACGGCGCAGCTCGCCGACGGACCCGCGCGGCAGGCCGTGGACGACGTCGCGGCCGCGCTCGCACTGCCCGCCACGGATCCGCTGCGGCTGGGCGTGGATGGACTCGTCGACGCGCTGCTCGCCGGCGCGGACCGGGAGGCGCGCGCGTGAAGCTGCACGTCGAGGCGCTGGAGCTCGAGACCACGCATCCCTTCGTGATCGCCCGGGGCGGCGCGCAGCGCTTCGAGAACCTCGTGCTCAGGATCGAGGCCGACGGTCTCGTCGGCGAGGGCGAGGGCAGCGCGACGCACTACTACGGCGAGACGCCGGCCATCGCCCGCCTGGCCCTCGAGAAGTTGCTGGACGGACTCGCGGACACGCTGTCGGAGGCGGTGGGGGCCGGCCTCGACCTCGCGCGCATCGCCGCCGTGATGGATCGCGCGGATCGCGTCCTCGCGCGCAATCCCGCGGCCAAGGCGGCGCTGGACGGCGCGCTCTGGGACCTGGCCGGCCGGCAGCAGGGCGCGCCGGTCTGGCGGCTGCTGGGCTTCGGCGAGCCGGTGAGCATCGAGAGCAGCTTCACGATCGCGCTGGCCGAGCCCGAGCGAATGCTCGAGCGCGCGCGGGCGGCCGTGGCGGCGGGCTTCGGCATCCTCAAGCTGAAGTGCGGCACGGAGCGCGACCTCGAGGTGGTGGAGGCGGTGGCCGCGGCCACCGGCGCGCGGCTGCGCGTGGACGCGAACGGCAGCTGGCGCGCCGACACGGCCCTCGCGCGTCTGGAGCGGCTCGCGCTCGCGGGGGTGGAGTTCGTCGAGCAGCCGCTCGAGCTGGACGACATCGCCGGCTACCGCGCCATCGCCGGCCGCGCGCCGCTGCCGGTGGTCCTGGACGAGAGCGTCCACGACGCGCTCGGTCTCGCCCTCTTCGGCGAGCTGGCCGACGGCGTGAACCTCAAGATCTCGAAGCTGGGGGGCATCACGCGCTGTCTTCAGCTGGCCCGGGCGGCGCGCGAGCTGCAGCTGGATCTCATGATGGGCTGCATGATCGAGAGCAGCCTGGGGATCGCGCAGGGCCTCCAGCTCGCGCCGCTGCTGCGCTGGGCGGACCTCGACGGCGCGCTGCTGCTGGCCGACGATCCGTACTCGGGCTTGACGGAAAGCGCCGGGGTCTTCACCCTGGGCTCGGCCCCCGGCCTCGGCGTGGCCAGGAAGGATCCACGGTCATGAGACACAAGCAGGTGGCGGTGATCGGCGACGCGGACGCCTCGCCGGAGGCGGAGGCCTTTGCCGAGGAACTCGGCCGCGTCATCGGCCGCAACGGCTGGGCCCTGATCTCGGGCGGCCGTGACGGGGTCATGGGGGCCGCGAGCCGCGGCTGCCGCGACGCCGGCGGCGTCGTGGTCGGCATCCTGCCCACGTCCGACGACAGCGCGGGCAATCCCCACTGCCAGGTCCTGCTGCCCACGGGCATGGGCTGGACGCGCAACAGCCTCACCGCCCTGGCCGGGGACGTGGTGGTGGCCATCGGCGGACGGGCGGGCACGCTGAGCGAGATCGCCTTCGCCTGGAGCTACGGCAAGCCCGTGCTCGCCGCGACGGGCTTCGGCGGCTGGAGCGAGCGTCTCGCGGGCGAGGCGATCGACGACCGCCGCCCGGACCGCCTCGAGCCGGTGGCGGACTCGCGAGCGGCGGAGGCCCTGCTCCGCCGGCTGCTGGGGAGCGAGGACGGCGCGTGAGCCGTCTGCCGCGGATCGAGGCGTCCCGTCTCGGCGAGATGCCGGCCCGGCTGCTGTGGCTCGGTCTCTTCCTGTTCCTCGCCGAACGGGTCGCGGTCTGGCTGCTGCTCGGCGCCACGCTGCCGACCCACGGCTTCGAGTCCGGCGTGATCTCCGACAACCTCGTGGCGGGCCGCGGCTACTGGATGCCCTTCTACTACTGCGACGTGCCCATGCGCTCGTTCATCCCGCCGCTCTACCCGGTGCTCATGGCGCTGGCCAAGATGGCCACCGCGCACTGGGTCACGCTGCTGCGGGTGCTGCAGGTGGGGGCCTCGCTCGTCAACGCGCTCCTGGCCGCCGAGATCGCCGGCCGCTGGTTCGGCCGCCGCGCGATGATCGGCAGCTACTTCCTGGTGGGGCTCTACCCGCTCTTCGCCATCTACTCGCTGGCAATCTTCTCCACCACGCTGATCATGACCTGGGTCCTGGTCCTGGTGAATCTGATGGACCGCGTGGACGGCCCGCGCCCGCTCGTCCTCGGCGGGACGACGGGCTTCGTCCACGGCCTGGCGATCCTGACCTCGCCGCCGCTGGGCCTGCTGGGCGTGCTCTTTCTCTTCCGGCTCTGGCGCTTTCCCCACCCCGGGCGACGGCGCCGCACGCTGAGCTACCTGGTCATGCTGGCGGCGGTCTGGAGCCCGTGGATCCTGCGCAACGCGGCCGTGCACCACACGCTGCTCCTGACGAGCACGAACGGGGGCTTCAACTTTCTCGTGGGCAACAACGCCTACGCCGGGGGCTACACCTGGGGCGACTTCACCGAGGAGCGGAACTTCTGGCGCGTGGTCGACCGCCAGGTGGTGGAGACCCTGCCCGAGCCGGCCCTCGAGCGCTGGTTCTACGCGCGCGCCTTCGGCGCCATCGGCGAGCGTCCCGCGCACTACCTGGGCTTCATCGTCCGCAAGGCGTACTACTTCTGGTGGTGCCGGGACATCACCCGCTTCGGCTATCCCACCCGCTGGAGCGTGGCCTACCAGTCGCTCTACGGGTTCATCCTGCCCTTCATCCTGGCGGGGCTCTGGCTCTGGCGCGGGCGCTGGCGGCGCCTGTTCCCGGCCTACTTCCTGTTCGCCGAGTACACGTTCCTCTACAGTCTCTACTTCGTTCGCAGCCGCTTCCGCTGGGAGATCGAGCCGCTGCTGCTGGTCTTCGCGGTGGCCGGCGCGCTCGAGATCCTCCGCCGTCTGACCGGAGGCTCGGGCCTGGAGGCGTCGACGTGATGCATCCCATCCTCTGGGCGGCGCTGCTCAGCGGCCTGCTCGCCCAGCTCTACAAGGTCGTGGCGGAGAGCCTGCGCGCGCGGCGCTTCAAGCTCTACCGCTTCTTCGAGACCGGCGGCATGCCCAGCAGCCACACGGCCGTCGTGACGGCGCTCGCCGTGGGGGCCTGGCGCGTGGCCGGGGCGGACTCGCCGCTCTTCGCCGTGACGGTGGTCTTCAGCCTCTACTTCGTGCTCGAGGCCACGGGGCTGCGGCAGGAGGTGGGCAAGCAGGCGCGCCTGCTGAACGAGATCCTCGACGAGCTCATCGACACGCACCACTTCGCCCGCGAGCGCACGCGCGAGCTGCTGGGCCACACCTGGAGCGAGGTCTTCTGGGGCTTCGTCCTCGGCGTGGTCACCACGCTGCTCATGGTCAGCGGCTGAGCGCTTCCCCCGCTCCTGGCCCGCGGAGCCGTCACACCACGTTCCCTCGTGATGCGTCGGGCAATAGTCCTTGACGGTTTTTCGGCCTGGCAGCACAGTGGCCGCGATGGAGACCCAGACAGCGCGGCCATGACCTCACCGGGGTCCTCCGGGGTGTACGAGACAGGAGGTGTCGGGATGAAGGTACTCGCGGTCGTTAACCAGAAGGGCGGCTGCGGCAAGACCACGCTCGCGATCCATCTCGCCGCCGCGTGGGCCAAGGAGGGCTTCCGGGTCCTGCTCGTGGACCTGGATCCGCAGGGCCACGCGTCCCTGGGCCTGGGCGTGGAAGTGGAGCGCTGCGCGCTGGGCACCTACGACCTGCTCAGCGATCCGGCGGCGTCGCTGGACGCGATGACCGTGCAGGTGCGCGACCATCTCGGCGTGGTGCCCAGCGGCATCATCCTCTCGGCGGCCGAGCAGGAACTGGCCCGCCAGCCGGGACGCGAGAGCCGGCTGCGCAGCGCGCTGCTGCGGCACGCTGAGGCCTACGACTGGGTCATCGTCGACACGGCGCCCGCCGTGGGGCTGCTCACCTTCAACGCGCTCGTGGCGGCCGACGCCCTCCTGGTGCCGGTCGACAGCAGCACCTTCACGCTGCACGGACTCGAGAAGATCCTCGAGACCCTCGAGGTGCTGGAGGAGGAGACGCGCCAGCGCCCCGCCTGCTTCGTGGTCGCCAACGAGTTCAATCCGCGCACGCTCTTCAGCCGCGAGCTCTACGCCGAGCTGGCGGCGAACTCGCGCATCCGCCTGTTGTCCACGCGCGTGCGCAGCAGCGTGCGGGTCAAGATGGCCGCCGCGGCCGGCCTGCCGGTGATGGAACTGGCGCAGGCCGGGCCCGTCCGCCTCGACTTCGAGAATCTCGCCGAGGAGCTCTGGGGCCACCTCGCGGAGCTGACCCTCGCGCGCGACGAGGAGCTGGAGTCCCTGCTCTTCGGCCCCCAGCGCTGCGACGAGGGGGTCCGCTTCCGCATCCACGCTCCCGAGGCGCACGCGGTCTACCTCACGGGCAGCTTCAACCACTGGAATCCCGGAGGCATCCCGCTCGCGCCGCGGCCGGGGAGCGCCGGCGCCTGGGAGGTCACGCTGGCCCTGCCGCCGGGCAACTACGAGTACCGCTACATCATCGACGGGCGCTGGGTGACCGATCCCAGCCACCAGCAGACCCGCCTCAACGACCTGGGTGTCGAGAACTCACTGCTCGTCGTGGGGGCGTAGACGGGAGCACGCCGCATGGGTGTCGCCGGCCAGCCGCAGCGGGCCAATCACATCCGCAGCATCTCGGGACTCTTCCTCAGCCGAACGCTGAGCGTGGAAACCAGGGTCCCGCAAAGCGTTTGCGGCCCCGAGCTCGAGTGTCGCGTGACGGGCCGGCCCGGTTCGCCCTGGCCGCTGGCCCTCGCCGCCAGCCTGGCGCTGAGCGCCTGGCGGCTCGGGGAATCCGTGCGCCTGGAGCTGCCGCCCTCGCGCCTCGCCCTGGCGGCTCGCCTGCTGGGCGCGCCGCCGTCGCGCATGGGTCTGGACTGGCGGGCGAGCGCACCGCCGCCGCTCCGCGTGGAGGTGCTGCCCGGGCTCCTGCTCCTCGGCCCGGGACAGGCCGAGCGCGAGGCGACCGCGCCGGGGACCTGGCGGCTCCAGCTCGTGGAGGGACCGCGCCCGGGCCACTCGCCGATCCTGGCCCTCGTCGAGAGCGCGGACGGCGCGGCGCCGTCCGCCGACGGCGCACCGCTCTTCCTCCTCGGCCTCGACCTCACGCCGCCGCCGCGCCGTGGCGTCACGGGCATCTGGGGACCGCTGGCCCGCCGGCAGCTGCTCGACCCTGGCCGTCTCGGCGCGCTGGCGCTGCAGTCCGGCGACCCGCCGCTGCGCCGCCGCTACCAGGGCTTCCTCGAGGCGCTGCGCCGGACGCCGACCGGAGGCCGGCCCCGGTGACGGCCGCGGGGGCCGGATCCTCGCCCGGCATGGAACCCGTCGTCGCGGTGCTGCTGCGCCGCTTCGAGCTGCAGCTCCGCCAGCTCGACCCGCGCATCCAGGTGGAGGCCGGCGCGCTGCAGCGCGTCTACCGGCTGGACGGCGACGTCCTCGCCGTGCTGCACCTGCACCGCGACCTCTTCCGCCTGCAGACGGGCACCGGCCCCAGCTGGGAAGCGCGCGTGCGCAGCCCCGAGGAGGCCCTCGCCGGCCTGGCGCGCGTCTTCGACCACTACTGGCAGCTGCTCGCCCGCGGGGGGCCGACCGCATGAGACCCTCGACGCGCACACCGGCCCGCTGGCTGCCGCGAACGCTCGCCCTGCTCGCGCTGGTGGCGTGGGGCGCCGTCGTCGTTCCGCGCGCGGCCGCGGACGTGGCGTCCTGGGCCGACTGGGCGGCGCCCGGTCCGCCCCTGCCCGCGCCGGACTCCGCGCGCGATCTGGCGCTGCAGTTTCTCGAGTGGGACTACCTGGCCGACTGGACCGCGGCCACCGTCCGCGGCGAGTCCGCCGGCGAGCTGCCAGGCCGCTGGGCGCGCCTGCGCGAGCTGCGCGGCGTGGCGGGGCGGGAGCCGTCCTGGTCGCTGGAACGACGCCAGCGCGGGCTCTGTCTCTACGAGCAGCTGGAGCTCGAGCCGCCGGCTCTGCTGGTTTTCTGCGACAGCCTGAAGGCCGGGCGCTACGCGCCCAGCAGCCTGCTGTTCGCCGGAATGGCCGAGGGCTTTCTGCTGCAGCGCGCGGGGCTGCCCGGCTGCGGGCGCGCGGACGACGGCGCCGACGCCCTGGCGGCCAGCCTGCCGCAGATTCCCTCCCTCGACCTGGAAGGGCTCAAGGAGGGGCGTCCCTTCGCGGCGCTCTTCTTCGCCGCGGAAGCCGTGCTGGAGACCGGCAGGCTCTCTCGTCTGGAGCGGGTGCGACGTTTCCTCCAGCAGCCCGGTCAGCTCATCTCGGTGAAGAGCGGCAACCACCGGCCGGTGCTGGAGCAGGCCCCGGCGCCCGCGGAGAGCCTCGACGCCGAACACCGGCTCTACGCCCAGGGGCTGCACGTGGACTGGGACAACGGCCGCGAGCTCAACGTCCGCGCGCTGCCCGTCCTGGTGACGCCCGCGCAGCATCTCTACCAGGTGGTGGAGCCGGACGGGCAGTGGACGCTGCTCAGCGACGGACGTCCGCTCGAGCCGCAGGTGGGCCGCTACGCGGTCGACGGCGAACTCCGTGTGGAGAGCGCGCACGTGACGCTGCGCATGAACGGCGGGCGCTACCGGCTGGAGGGGGGCGAGCTGCGCGTCTGGCTGCCCGGCAACTTCCTCGCCAGCAATCGCAACGGCCTGCTGCTGACGGCGCTGATGCTGGTGATCATCATCTACCTGCTCGGCAGCGTGCGGCGGCAGCGACGGCGCCTCGCCGAGCCCACGACGCGGCGGCGGCCCGGTCGCCGCTGAGCCAAGCCGCTGGACTTGGGGCGCGTCCTGGGGCATGATGGCCCCGTCCCGCGCCCCTGCGCGGGCACCCTCATCCGACGACCACTACCGGAGGGCAGCATGAAGGACAGGGTCCTGGCGGCCATCGAGACCGCGCGCCTGCGCGGCGCGGGCTACGCCGACGCGCGCTGGGTGGAGCGGCGCAGCGAGGAACTCATGGTCAAGAACGGCGCCCTCGCCCTGGCCGAGCTCAGGCGCAGCCAGGGCGTGGGGATCCGCGTGCTCAAGAACGGCGCCTGGGGCTTCGCGGCCACGGACCGCCTGGACACCGAGAGCCTCGAGGCGGCGGCCGCGCGGGCCGTGGACATCGCGGAGGCGAGCGCCCGGGTGATGGAAACGCCCGTGGAGCTGGCGGCCGAACCGGTCCAGCAGGCGCGCTGGGCGACGCCGCACACGGAGGATCCCTTCGCCGTCTCGCGCGAGGACAAGCTCGCCCTGCTCCACGGCGCCGAGCGGGCGCTGCACGTGGACCCGCGGGTCAAGGTGGGGCAGGCGCAGATGCTCTTCGACGAGCAGCGCATTCTCTTCGTCAGCACCGAGGGCGCGGAGCTCGAGCAGACCTTGCTGGCCAGCGGCGGGGGCGTGAGCGCGGTCGCCGCGGACGGCAACACGATCCAGCGGCGCAGCTACCCCGACTCCGCCGGCGGCACGCATCTCGGCGGCGGCTACGAGGTGCTGCGCGAGTTCGAGCTCGCCGCGAACAGCCAGCGCGTGGGGGAGGAGGCCGTCGCCCTGCTGGGCGCGGACCCCTGCCCGGAGGGCGAGCGCGACATCATCCTCGAGGGATCGCAGATGGCGCTGCAGATCCACGAGTCCTGCGGCCATGCCAGCGAGCTGGACCGCGTGCTGGGCATGGAGGCGAACTTCGCCGGCCGCAGCTTCCTGACCACCGAGAAGCTGGGCAACTTCACCTACGGCTCCGAGCACGTGAACCTGGTCGCCGACAACACCCTGGCGCGCGGGCTCGCCACCCGGGGCTGGGACGACGAGGGCGTGGCGGCCCAGCGCTGGCACGTCGTGGAGGGCGGCCGCTTCGCCGCCTACCTGACCAGCCGCGAACTGGCGGCGGTGGAAGGGAACGCGCGCAGCCGCGGCTGCAACCGCGCGGAGAACTGGAACCGCACGCCGATCATCCGCATCCCGAATCTCGGGCTGGCGCCCGGCCAGTGGGACCTCGATGACCTGCTCGCAGACACCGACGACGGCCTCTGGCTCGAGACCAACCGCAGCTGGAGCATCGATCAGATGCGGCTGAACTTCCAGTTCAGCACCGAGATCGGCTGGGAGATCAAGAAGGGCAAGAAGACGCGCATGCTGCGCGGCTGCACCTACCAGGGCCGCACGCCGGACTTCTGGGGCGCCTGCGACGCCGTCTGCGGCGCCGCCTGGTGGCGGCCCTTCGGCGTGATGAACTGCGGCAAGGGCGAACCGGGCCAGACCGCCCGGATGACGCACGGCTCCGCCCCGGCCCGCTTCCGCAAGATTCGCGTGGGGGTGAGCGCATGATCGACGAGATGGCCTTCCGCGGCATCGTGGACCGCGTGCTCGCCGCGAGCAAGGCGGACGAAACCGAGCTGGTCCTGGGGGGCGGTCGCGAGGAGCTGACCCGCTTCGGCGAGAACCGCATCACGCAGAACGTGTCCGAGGAGCGCTACGAGCTGCGCGTGCGCGTTCGGCTGGGCCGTCGCATCGGGCTGGCGAGCACGAACGACCTGTCGCCGGGCGGTCTCGAGCGCTGCGTCGAGGACGCCGAGGCGCTGGCGCGCATCCAGCCCGAGAGCGAGCAGGTGATCGACTTCCACCGCGGCGATGCGCGCAGCGAGGATCGCGCCTGGTCGGCGCGGACGGCGTCCGTCGACGCCGCCACGCGCGCCGCCTGGGTGAAGACGGCCGTCGACGTGGCCGCCGGCGAGGGCATCGAGCTGGGCGGCATCGCGCTCAGCACGGACGGCACCATCGGCGACTACGGCGAGATCGGCCAGTTCGGCGTGGCCAACAGCAGCGGCCTCTTCCGCTACGGGCGTCACAGCCGGGCCGTCTTCGAGGTGAGCGCCCAGAAGGGCGACGGCGCCGGCCGCAGCCGCATCCTCGTGCGCGACGCCGGCGACGTGGACGCCGAGGCCGTCGCGCGCGACGCCTGCCGCCGCTGCCTGGACAGCCGCTCGCCCCGCGAGCTGGCGCCCGGCAGCTACACGGTGGTGTTCGAGGCCGAGGCGGCGCAGGACCTGCTCTTCTATCTCACCTATCTCGGCTTCAACGGCCTGGCCGTGGCCGAGGAGCGCTGTCCGCTGGCCGACAAGCTGGGGGAGAAGGTCTTCGGCGAGAACGTCACGCTGCGCGAGGATCCCGCCGACCCGCGGCTCTTCGGCATCGGCTTCGACGGCGAGGGCGTCGACACCCAGGCGCTCACCCTGATCGATCGCGGCGTGGTGCGCGGCTTCCTCCACGATCGCGCCAGCGCCCACCGCAGCGGGCAGACGGCCACCGGCCACGGCCTGCCCCAGCCCAACGCCTGGGGCGCGTTCGTGCGCTTTCCGGTCATGGACGGCGGCCCCGCGAGTCTCGAGGCGCTGATCGGCGGCGTCGAGCGGGGCGTGCTGGTGACCCGCCTCTGGTACACCAACGTCGTCGATCCCATGCGCATGGTGATCACGGGCATGACGCGCGACGGCACCTTCCTCATCGAGAACGGGGCCCTGGCCGGCCCGGTGAAGAACTTCCGCTTCAACCAGAGCCTCATCGACCTGTTCGGCAAGGTCGAGGCGCTCGGCGAAGCCCAGGCGCTGGGCAACGCCGTGCTCCCGCATCTGCGGGTGGCGGACTTCCGCTTCAGCAGCGGGACGGACTTCTAGGACCGACCGGACATTTTCCGGTATCGGCAGGAACCGGGCCGCCCGCCGTGGAAGCGGGCGGCCCAATTCTTTACGATTCAAGCGTTTGGCTCGATTGTTCCGCCGCCGGGCGGCGTGCTATACTTGGTGTCCGTTTACGTCGATCCCACACCCTGTCCCGCCCCGGCGGGACCCGCACCTCCACGCAGGAGACAAGGATGCGCTCTGCCCTCAATCATCGCCTGCCCCTGCATCTTCGCACGTCACTCCCGCTCCTCGTGCTGCTGCTCGTGCTGGCCCAGGCGCTGCCCGCGCTGGCCACCGAGCTGCAGTTGACCTGGCGCGCGGATGCGTCGCTGCGCGCGCTTTCTTCCGCCGAGGACCTGGCCGCGCTGCTCGCCGCCACCCCCGGCCACACCGAGGTCGCCCAGCAGCCGTCGCTGCCCCTGCTGCCGCTGCGGCTCGCGATCCCCTCGGGTGAGCGGGTGACGGCGGTGCGCCTCGAGGACGTCCTCGCCGACCGGGTGCCGCTCGCGCAGGCCCTCGCCGACTTCGAGGGCGTCGTGGACGAGAACGGCAATCGCCTGAGCGTCGCCCCCGTGGGGCAGGACGCCGGCGAGAGCTTCCCGGCCGACTACCTCTACGCCCAGACCACCGGCAGCTTCCGCGGCTTCGCCAGCGCCGAGCTGCTGCTCGCCCCGCTGCGCTACCGGATGGAGAACGGCGCCCCGCTGCTCGAGCGCCTGCTGTCCGCGCGCGTGGTGGTGGAGACGGCGCCCGATCCCGGCGCGCGCGTGCCCCTGCGCCAGCGCGCGGAGGACCTGGCCCTCGGCGAGCGCCTGCTCGTCGCCAGCAGCGCGAACCCCGAAGCGGTGCGCGGCTTCGCGCCGCCGAGCGCGGTCCGCCAGGACGACGGCCCCTTCGACCCGCGCAGCGTGCCCAGCATCGAGGGCAGCGGCGTGGACATGGTCATCGTCTGCGCGCCCGAGTACGCCGCCACCTTCCAGACCCTGGCCGACTTCAAGCTGACCATGGGCATCCCCACCGTGGTTCGCGACACGGACTGGATCCGCGCCAACTATCCCCAGGGCGCCGACCTCCAGGAGACGCTGCGCTTCTTCCTGCAGGACGCGCTGGAGAAGTGGGGCGTGCGCTGGGTCATGCTGGCCGGCGACACCGACACGCTGCCCGCCCGCTACGTGCACTCCTACTTCAAGGATCCGCCGGAGGACATCCCCGCCGAGCTGTACTACGCGGACCTCGACGGCGACTGGAACGGCGACAACGACCAGTACTTCGGCGAGTCCAACTACGGCGGCACCCAGGGTGACGCGGTGGACATGATCGCCGACGTCAACCTGGGCCGCCTGCCCGTGCGCAACGCGGCCGACGCGCAGCTGATGGTGGACAAGATCATCGCCTACAGCTCGCAGCCCGACCCCACCTACACGGCCAACGTGGGCTTCTACGCCGAGGTGCTCTTCCCGGCCGACTGGCAGATCGGCGATCCCGTGGAGCTGATCACGCGCAACGGGGCCGACTACGCCGAGGACGTCTACGACAACCTGCTGCCGCCGCAGATGCAGGCGCTGCGCTTCTACGAGACGGACTGGCTCTACCCGGGCACGCTGCCGGAGAGTCCCGCGGCGGTGCTCGACGACATGGCGAACCGCGCCCACATCGTGCATCACGTGGGGCACGGCTTCCGCTACACCATGTCCATGGGCACGGGGTCGATCGTGGCGGACAACATGTACGCCCTCACGAACGGACTCGACCACCTGCTCGTCATCTACGCGCTCAACTGCACGTCCTGCGCCATCGACTACAACTGCCTGGGCGAGGCCGTGCTGCGCGCGCCGGCCGGCGGCGGCGTCGTGATCGTCGGCAGCATGCGCGAGGCGTTCCCGAACACCAGCATCTACTATCAGGACTCGTTCTTCGAGTCGCTCTTCGCCGACTCGATGAGCGTGGGCGAGTGCTTCTCCTACAGCCACAACACCTGGTCGACGCTCGGCATCGTCGAGGGCAGCCACCGCTGGACGCAGATGAGCTACGTGCTCATCGGCGATCCCTCGCTGGACATCTGGCTGGACACGCCGGAAGCGCTCAGCGCCGCGCTGGTCACGCCGTACACGCTCGACAGCACCACGCTCGAGCTGCAGGTCAGCCGCCTGGGCTCGCCGCTGGAGGGCGCGCGGGTGATCGCCAGCAAGGCCGGTGAGGACCGCGCCGAGGGCGTCACGGACGCGCTGGGCATGGTCTCGATTCCCTTCCGCGCGGAGAGCATGGGGGACATCGACCTCAGCCTCCTGCACCGGCAGGACCTGCCCACCTTCCTCGCCCAGTCCGTCGCGGCGGGCACGGGTCCGCGGCTCTCGGCCGAGCTGCTCGCGGTGGAGGACGATCCCATCGCCGACCCCACGGTGAACGGCAACGCCGACGGGCGACTGGACGCGGGGGAGACGGTGCGGCTCGCGCTGCGCATCACCAACGCCGGCAGCGCGGCGGCGAACGCCCTGACGCTCGACCTGACGCTGCCCGGCGGCGAGGCCGCCGTGACCGAGAGCCACGTGGCGACGGGACAGACCGTCGCGGCGGGCGGTCAGCTCGATCTCACCGGGCTCTTCCTCGTCGACGCGCCGCTGACGCTGGCCGACCGCCGCTACGCGGCGCTCGAGCTCGCCCTGAGCTACACGGGCGGCGGCGATGTCGACCAGCTGGACGTGGAGACCCACGCGCCGCTGCCGCGGCTCTTCGCCTTCGACATCGACGACAGCGCGGGCAACGGGGACGGCAATCCCGACGCGGGGGAGGTCTACGTCTTCCAGCCCGAGTGGAAGAACTACGGCAGCACGCCGGTGGACGGCTGGCAGGCCAGCCTGACGCCGATCGACCCCGCCGGGCAGGTGCTGTCCGGCGCGGTGACGCTGCCGCTGCTCGACCTCCTGGAGCGCGGCGCGTCCGCGGGCATCAACCTGCGCGAGAACGACGTCTCTTCGCCCAACCGCTTCGCGCTGACCCTGACCGGTCCGCTGGGCGGCACGCGGGTCGACACGGTGCAGGTGCGCCGCCCCGAGGCGCCGGGCATGCTCTACCTCGACTCGAGCCTGGCCAGCGACGTGATCGACGTCGCCTGGGACATCCCGGCCGCCCTGCCGGCCTCCTACCTGGTCTACCGCAGCCAGAGCCAGGGCGGGCCGTACTCGCTGGTGTCCAGCGAGCCCACGCAGCACGCCTACTTCCGCAACGACCACCTGGAGCAGAGCACGATCTACTACTTCGTGGTGGAGAGCGTGGACTCGGCCGGCTTCCGCAGCCTGCCGAGCGTCGAGTTCTCGACGAGCACGAACCCCTCGATGCTCGCCGGCTGGCCGCTGCAGACGAACTTCGGCACCGCCAGCAGCGTCGTGATCGGCGACATCGACGGCGACGGCGACAAGGAGCTCGCCGCCGGCGCGGAGCTGCTCTACGCCTGGCACGCCGACGGCGTCGAGATCCAGGACGGCGACTCGAACTCGGCCACCTACGGCGTCCTCAGCCCGAGCGGCGGCGAGTTCACCGCGGCGCTGGCGATGGCGGACGTCGATCCGGCGTTCCCGGGCCTCGAGATCATCGGCGCCACGCGCAATCCCTTCGGCATCTACGTCTACCACGGCGACGGCACCCTGGTCTCCGGCTGGCCCAAGACCCTGCCCAACTGGTGCTGGGGCACGCCGGCGGTGGCGGACGTGGACGGCGACGGCCAGGTGGAGATCTTCGCCATCTGCCTCGACGGCAACCTCTACGCGTGGAACGCCAACGGCACGCCGCAGATCGGCACGACGGGCATCTTCGCCAGCGGCTTCGGCGCCTGGAGCCGCTCCAGCCCCACGCTTTGCAACCTCGACGCCGATCCCGACCTCGAGATCGTGCTGGGCAGCTACGGCTCGAAGAAGCTCTACGCCTTCAACCCCAACGGCAGCACGGTCTCCGGCTTCCCGGTGACCTTCAGCGACGCCATCCACTCGAGTCCCAGCGTGGGCGACCTCGACGGCGACTACGATCTCGAGATCGTCTTCCTGTGCGAGAACGACTCGCTCTACGTCATCAACAACAACGGCACCCGTCGCCCCGGCTTCCCGGTCTACCTGCAGAGCAACGCGGCGGGCCTCGCGCCCAGTCCCGCGCTGGTGGACTTCGAGGACGACGGGCAGATGGAGATCGTCGCGGGCGGAGTGGTCGCCTACACGAGCATGAACCTGACCGTGCTGGACAACAACGGCGTCACGCGCCCCGGCTGGCCGCTGCACTTCGAGGAGAGCAGCGAGGCGAGCCCGGTGGTGGTGGACCTCGACGGCGACGGCGAGCTGGAGATCATGCTCGGCATGGAGACCGGCTACCTCTACGCCTTCGAGGCTGACGCCACCGACATGCCCGGCTTCCCCATCCTCACCGAGGCCGAGCTGCGCAGCTGTCCCACGGTGGACGACCTGGACGGCGACTTCAGCGTCGACGTGGCCCTCTACGGGTGGGACGCCTACGTCTACGTCTGGAACATGCCGGCCTTCTATCGCAACGGTCTGGCGCAGTGGAAGATGTTCCGCGCCAATCCGGGGCGCACCGGCGTCTTCACGCGTGAGGAGCAGAACACCGGCGGCGACGACCTCCCGGTGAGCGCGCCCGACGGCCTGCTCTTCGCGAACTACCCCAACCCCTTCAACCCGAGCACGACGATCCGTTTCGTCACGCCCGCGGGCGAGGGGCTGCTGCCGGTGACGCTGAGCATCCACGACATCCAGGGCCGCCGCATCGCGACGCTGCAGGACGGACCGCTGTCGCGGGGCGTCCAGCAGAGCGTGGTCTGGGACGGCAAGTCCGACACCGGCGCGCCGGTGGCGAGCGGCATCTACTTCGCCCGCGTGGAGATGGGCGACGTGGTGCACTCGCAGAAGATGGTGCTCCTAAAGTAGCGCTCGCGGGTGCTTGGCCTCGCTTCACACTTCGTGAGGCACTCGGCCCAAGCACCCGCTCGCTCGCGGGCAGAGGGGCGCGACCCGGACACAAGGCTCGCTCGCGGGCGGAAGCAGAGAAGACAAGAGGACGGGGGAGCCGGTGGCTCCCCCGTTTTCGTTGCGTGGGCTGCGGGGTCAGTCCTCGACGTGGACGTTCGCGGGGAAGTCGCTCGGGCGCGGCTGCTCGCCCCGCAGCAGGGCCTCCTCGAGCAGGTCGCGGGCGACCACGTCGAGCGTGTCCACCTGGCTGGCGAGATGGAGGATCTCGCCGTAGCCGTCGCCGCCGCCGAAGAGGAAGTCGAGCGTGGCGAGGGTGTAGTCGCGATCCGGGACCAGCGGCTCGCCGCCCACGCGGATGGAGAGCGCGAGGCTGTCCGCCACCGTGTAGTCCGCGCCGCTGACCTGCGCGTAGCGATAGCCGCCGCGGTTGTCGGCCAGGCGGTCGAAGAGCGCGCGCAGGGCGTTGCCGTCCATGTGCAGACGCAGCACCCGGTTGTCGAAGGGCAGCAGCTCGAAGAGCTTCTCGCGCAGCACCGGACCGGCGGGCAGGAAGGTGCGGTAGCCGCCGACGTTCTGCAGGCCGAGGTCGGCGCCCGCCGCACGGCGCATCAGCTCGGCCAGGAGCTGGCCGAGGGGGTCGGCGCCATCGCTCTTGCCGGCGCCGTCGAAGGCCTCCGGCAGCAGGCCGAGCACGGTCTTCATCTCCCGGTCCACGGGCACGCCGGCCTCGGCGATCAGCGCCGCGATCGCCGGGTCCTCTGGCCAGTCGGCCGTGACCGGTTCGAGGCGATCGCGGAGGTCCCAGCTGCCGTCGGGCCGGCGCCGGCACTCGAGCACGCCCAGGTTGTAGCCGTAGCAGCCGGTCTGGCAGACGGTGACGTCGCCCACCCGCTCCGGGTCCTTCAGAAAGCTGTGGCTGTGCCCGCCGAGGATCACCGGCACCGCGGGGACGGCGGCGGCGATCTCGCGATCCTCGCCGAGTCCGCAGTGGCTGAGCGCCACGCGCAGGTCGGCGGCGGGCCGTGGGGCCGCGAGCCAGTCGGCCAGGGCCTCCGCCGGCGGCTGGACCAGGAGCTCCCCGCGCATCGCCTCGGCGCTGAGTTCGGGCAGCGAGCGGGTGATCAGTCCCACGACCTCCACGCGCCACGGGCCCGCCGTGAGCAGCGTGCTGGCGGGCAGGAACGGCGTGCCGTCGGGCAGGTCGAGGTTGGCGCAGAGGCGGGGGAAGCGCGCGCCCACGGCGGCGCGCAGGAAGTTGACGCTCCCGTCGTCCAGCTCGTGATTGCCCAGGGCCATGGCGTCGCAGCCCATGCGGTCTAGCAGGGCCATGCCCAGCGCGCCGCGGTAGACGTGGTAGAACGGCGTGCCCACGAAGAGGTCGCCGGCGTCGAGATAGAGCAGCCGGTCGCCGTAGCGCTCGCGCAGCTGCCCGATGCGCCAGGCGAGCCGGGCGAAGCCGCCGCTGAGCGCGCCCTGGCGGTCGGGGAAGCTGCGGTAGTGGGCGTGGAGATCGTTGGTGTGGACGATCACGAGATCGGGCTCGCCCGCCGGCTCCTCGGCGCGAAGCGGCGCACCGAGGCCGAGCCCGAGCCAGAGTCCGAGCGCGAGGGCGAGGCGGCGGAGGGGGCGCTGGAGGGGCATCTCTCTCCTCGAAAAGCTTTGTCAGGCCGTGGCGCAGGCCCTATCTTTGGACGAGCAACTCGGAGGTGGACGCAGTATGCGCAGCAGATCCGCACGTCTCAAGGGCTTTCGCCGCTGGCGCACCGTCGCGCCGGCCGTTCTCCTCCTCGCCGCCGGCCTGGCGGGCTGCGCGAGCAACCCCACGCCCCCCGACGACAGCAACCACGCGCCGCAGGTGACCCAGATCAGCATCCTCGGCGACAAGCCCGTGGTCGCCGCCGGGTCCTTCAACGTCACCCTGCAGGCCCAGACCGCCGACGTGGACGGCGACGCCCTCACCCTGAGCTGGAGCGGTCCGGGCAACTTCCACGGCGTGAACAATGCCGCCAAGACGGTCCTCTGGGACGTCCCCGCCGACCAGTACGGGGACCTCACCGTCACCTGCACGGCCAGCGACGGCGATCTCAGCGGCAGCCGCGACCGCAGCTTCGCGGTGGGGCGGGCGATCACGGCGGCGGACTACGGCACGCCGGTGAACGGCACGATCACCTGGAGCACTGCGGACTCGCCGTTCTACATCCTCAAGGTCCCCGTGGACATCCCCGTGGACGTGAAGCTGGTCATCGCTCCCGGCACCACGATCTGGTGCGAGTCGGCCAGCCAGCTCAGCGTGCTGGGTGAGCTCGAGGCCCTGGGTACCTCGACCCAGCAGATCACCTTCAAGCCCTACGCCGCGCCCACGACGCTCCAGGACTACTGGCTGGGCGTCAGCATGGAGGCCGGCGCGAGGGCGGCGAATCTCGAGTGGTGCAACATCTACAACGCGAACGTGGGCCTTTCGCTGGCGCTGGGCACCCAGGACCCGGCCCTGGTGTCGATCGTCTACTTCCTCAACTGCAAGAAGGGCGTCGTGGCCGGCTTCGGCGGCGTGGCGGTGTCGGGCTGCCGCATCGAGGGCTTCGCGCAGGGCGTGGTGGCCGACGACTGCGAGGTCGACATCCACAACTGCACCTTCGTGGACGGCAGCGAGTCGTCCCTGATCCTCCGCGGCGGCAGCACCGGCCCCTGCACGGGGAACGTGATGACGGACGTCGCGGCGCCCATCGTCAACCTCGCCGCGAGCTACCCCCAGCTCAACTACAACTCGTTCTACGGCACGGGCGTGGCCATCGCGGTCGGGGGGGGCTACGGCACCGACCCCGCGCCCGTGGACGCCCGCTGCAACTACTGGGGCGACGGTCTCAGCGAGGGCGGCGTGGTCGGCCGCATCAGCATCTCGGGCACGGATCCGGCGGACGTGCTCTACGACCCCTGGCGCGACTCGGTGAGCGCCGACTGCAGTTTCTAGTCGTTGCCGGCCGGTCACCAGCGTGCTAGGCTGAATCCGTGAAGCACCGCAAGAACCCAAGCTACGGGCGCATCCGGACCTGGCCGAACGCCGTCAGCGCGCTGCGCCTGGCCCTGGCCTTGGTCGCGGCGGTGCTGTTTCTGGTCTTCGGGCTGATCCTCGCGCCGATCCTGCTCTCGATCCTCGCCAGCGTCCTGGACTTCGTCGACGGCTGGCTGGCCCGCCGCATGCGCCAGATCACTCGGCTGGGGGAGCACCTGGACCCCCTCGCGGACAAGGTGCTGATCACCGTGGTCTTCGGTGCCCTGGCCTGGTTCCTGCGCGAGCTCTGGGTCTGGGTGGCGGTGTCGCTGCTGCTCCTGCGGGAGTGGGGCATCACCTGGCTCCGCGAGTTCGTGCAGCGGCGGCAGCAGCTCACCCTGCCCGCCGGGCGCATGGGCAAGTGGAAGATGCTCAGCCAGAGCCTCTTCGGGAACCTGTTCCTGTTCTGGATGAGCCGCGCCCCCGACGCCCGGCCGGGCGAAGGGACCTTCCTGCCCACCCTGGGTCTGGCCCTCGGTCTCATCCTCGTGCTCTCCTACGCCTCCGCGATTCGCTACCTCGGCCGCCTCAGTTCCTGATCCCGGGCCTGGAACGGGAGTTGCACTGCACCCCCCGGGCGCCTGCGCTGTGCCGGCCGCCCTGTCAAGCTGCACAATCGCAACGCGTTGCAAGGATTCCTCGAGGCCCGCTTCCGCCGCGGGCGCCGGAGGCGTGGCAGGATGAACCCACCCATGGACACGCAGTCCCCGTCGCGCCCGACGCGTGAGCTGGGCACCCTCCTGGGCTGCCGCAGCCCGGAGGACCTCGCGCGGGCCCTGGCGCTCGACCTCGCCGAACGCTGGCCCGCCCGGCTGGGCCTGCTCGCCGTCTGCCCGGCCGAGACCCGGGACTGGACCGCCTGGTCGCTGCCCTCGCTGGAGCCCGAGCCCTGGAGCGCGAATCACCCGCTGGTGGAGGAGTTCCGGGAGGAGATGGACGGCGCCGTCCGCAGCCTCGACCCCACGGGACTGGACTGCCTGCGCGCCGACGGCTCGCCGCGCGGCACGCTGCGGGGGGTCGCCCTGCGCGACGGCCGCATGGGCCTCCTCGGCGCCCTGGCGCTCTGCGTCCCCGCGGGCACGGACGCCGTCGAACAGCGCGAGATCGAGGCCTGGCTGCGGGAGACCGCGCTCCTGTCGACGCTGCTGCTGGAGCGCCTGGTCCTGGGTCAGCGCCTGGAGCACCTGGAGCGCGAGGTGGACGAGCTCGAGTCCCTGAAGTCGAGCTTCATGGACACGGTCAGCCACGAGCTCAAGACACCGCTCACCAGCATCCTGGGTTTCTCCTCGCTGGCGCTGGACCAGCCGAGCCTCGACGCGCACCCGCCGCTGCCGGAGTTCCTGCGCAGCATCCACGACGCCGCGCTGCAGCTCGACCGCCTGATCAGCGAGGTGCTGGTGATGAGCGAGATGGCCTCGGCCGAGGGCATCCTCGAGCTCGAGGACCGCAGCCTGGGCTCGCTGCTCAGCGAGTACCGCGAGGGGTGGCTGAACCGGCTCTCCGGCGGCGAGCGCGTCCGCTTTCCCGACAACGCGCTGGAGTGCATGGTGCGCGTGGACCCCTACCAGTTCCACCGCATCCTCAGCCACCTGCTCAAGAACGCGCTCGGCTTCTCGCCGGAGGGCAGCGAGGTCACCGTCTCCTGCGCCTTCATCTCCGGGCGACGCCGCAGCGACTCCACGGACTTCCTGCGCATCGACGTCGTCGATCGCGGCGCCGGCATCCCCCTCGAGGAGCAGGAGCGCATCTTCCGCAAGTTCTACCAGGTGGACCGCTCGAGCACGCGCGAGCACGGCGGCGCCGGACTGGGGCTCACCGTGGCGAAGGAGTTCACGGAAGCGATGGGCGGACGTCTCTGGCTGCGCAGCGAGCCGGGGCGCGGGTCGACCTTCTCCTTCACCGTGCCCGTGCCGCGCGACGGGGGACTCTGCCCGCCGAACGAGGGCGACGGCTCAGCCCAGTAGCTCGATCTCCGACTGGAGTTCGCCGCTGACGAGCAGCGCTCCGCGCCAGTGCAGCGCGTCCACCTCGGTGCGCAGTCCGAACGCCGGGCCGTAGATCCCCGGCTCCACCGAGAACGCCACCCCTTCGATGAGCCGGCGCTCCTCGCGCGTCTCCAGGTCGTCCAGGTTGGCGCCCGGGCCGTGGTCCTCGCGGCCGATGCTGTGGCCGAGCCGGTGCACGAAGGCCTCGCCGTAGCCCTTGCGCTCGAGCAGCGCGCGGGCGACGGCGTCGACCTCGCAGCCCTGCGGCGGATCGCCGGCGGCGAAGCGGTCGCGAAGGAAGTCGAGCGCCGTATCGCGGGCGGCGCGCAGCGCCGTCCAGGCGCGCGCCACGTCCTCGGGCAGCTGCGTGCCGGCGAAGGCCATCCACGTGAAGTCTGCGTAGACGCCCTCCGGCCCCGGCTCCCGCGCCCAGTAGTCGAGGAGCACGACCTGGTCGCGGACGAGCGCGCGCGGCGTGGCGTCGGAGCACTCGTGATGCGGGTTGCCGCTGTCGGGCCCGAAGGCGACGATGGGGGGCGCGTTGGTCTCCAGGCCGGCCTGGCGGATGGCCGCGAGCATCCACTGCTGCAGCGCGCGATCGGTGAGCGGCGCGCCGCTGCGCAACGCTTCGCGCAGGCGTCCGATCGCGCCGCGGCGCACCGTCTCGATGGCCGCCGCCGCGCGCCGATGGCTCGCAAGCGACGCCTCGCTCCACGGGGCCTCGAGGCGCTGCACCAGGTCGGCGCTGCTCACGATCTCGAGTCCCAGCTCGCGGAGCCACTCCAGCGTGCCCGCGTCCAGGTGGGACACCGTGGGGATGGCCCCGCCGGGCGAGTACTCCATGGCGATGGGGCGGTCCTTGGGCAGATCGAGCAGCAGCGCGGCCAGCTCGCGCCAGCCGCGGAAGAGGCGCTGCTCGCCCGGCAGGTGGGCGAAGTGATGGCGCTCCACGGCCGACTGCAGGCGCACCGGCGCGCCCACGGCCGGGATCCAGTAGAAGAAGCGCCGCGTGAGCAGGGCGCCGGCCGGCAGCGCCAGCAGCTCGAGGGCCAGGGGGTTGGAGCCGCGGAAGTCGTAGAGCAGCCAGCCGGCGAGTCCTTCGTCCGCGAGCGCGGCCTGGACCTGTTCCAGGGAGTGCTTCATCGTCCACCCTTCTCGAAGCTCAGTTCGTAGGGAACCCAGCAGGCGACGGGCTTGCCGTCGAGGGTGCCGGGGGCGAAGCGCATCGCCGCGATGATGCGGTCGGCCTCGTCGCGGCAGGGCGCGCAGCGGAAGCCGCCGTCGTCGACGAGCTGCCACTCGGAGACCTGGCCGTCGGCCTCGACGCGCACACGGTAGCGCAGACGGCCGCTGCGATCCAGCGAGGCGAGCAGCTCGCGGCGCGGCCAGGCGGCGAAGAGGATGCGGGGGGAGCGGCGGCCGAGGCCCTCGGGGCCGCCTTCGCCGCGACTGTCGGGGGACGGGACCGCGGCGGGGCCCTCGCCGGGCGGCGCCGGCTGACCGGTCGGTGGCGCGTCGCCGGGCGCGACGCCGTCGTCCGTGGGCGCCGGGGTCGCTTCGGGGACAGCGAGCGGCTCCGCGTCGTCGGGGTCCGCTTCGACGGCCTCGGGCACGGGCGCCGCGGGTTCGGCGCTCGCCGCCGCCTTGCGCGGATCGGTGGGATCCCAGACCACCTGCACCTGGTCCCAGTCCTCGCCGCCCGCGCCGCCCGCACGCGTCCAGCTCTGGCCGAGGAGGCCGCCCGCCAGCCGGGGGAGCAGATCGAGGGCCGCCCAGGCGCCCAGCAGCAGCGCCAGCGCGGCAAAGAGCAGCCAGCGCCGCGCGCGGGGACGCGGCCGGCGTCCCGGCGGCTCGGGTGGCGCTTGCGGTGTCATGACCCCCGATTTATAAAGGGACTCCACTCCAGCTGCAAGCCGAGGAATCCATGCGAACCACTACCGATGGCCCCGCGCTCCTCGCCGCCGCGCTCGCGGTCGACCCCGTTCAGCCGCTGCGCCTGGACGGACTCACCGTGCACCGCGGCGACGGCGCCCCGGCCGCGCCGCAGGCCGTACAGCTCGCCGCCGGTCGCTTCGTGGCGCCCGAGGGCGAGGCGCGACGCATCGACCTCGGCGGCTGGACCCTGCTGCCAGGGCTCTGCGACGCGCACCTGCACCTCTTCCACGAGGCGCGGCGCCGGCTGCGCGTGGACCTGGCCGGCCTCGCGCGTCGCGCCGAACTCTGGGAGCGCCTGGCGGCCGCGCCCGCCGACGGGCCCGTCATCGCCGTGGGCTGGGACGAAAGCGACTGGGACGATCCCCGCTTTCCCACCCGCGCGGAGCTCGACGCGCTCTTTCCCGGCCGCCCGGCGGGACTGATCCGCGTCTGCGGACACGCCGCCGTGGCCAACAGCGCCGCGCTGGCCCTCCTCGAGCCGCCGCGGGACAGCGCCGACGGCCTGCTGCTCGAAGGCGACGCCGTGGCCCTGGCGCGCCGCTTCCCGCTGGAGCGCGAGCGGCTGCTCGTCGCGGCGGCGGACGTCGCGCGGGACCTGGCGGCGGAGGGCCTGACGGCCGTCACCGACATGGGCGCCGCCGAGCTGCCCGCGCTGGCCAGCGCCCTGCCCGCGGACTTTCCCCTGGCGCTCGAGTACTTTCACGCCGGACCGCTGTCGGATCTCCCCGCGCCGCGCGAGGACGCCGCCGGGCGCCCCCTGGGACGGAAGTTCTTCCTCGACGGCTCCATCGGCGGCCGCACGGCGGCGGTGGATCCGGCCTACGCGGACGGCGGGAGCGGCACCCTCCTCCACGAGCGCGCGGCCCTGGAGCGCGCCCTCGCCGCCGCGCT
Source organism: Candidatus Latescibacterota bacterium (assembly GCA_020633725.1). Lineage (NCBI taxonomy): Bacteria > Pseudomonadati > Candidatus Latescibacterota > Candidatus Latescibacterota bacterium. The sequence goes on along the minus strand of JACKDC010000001.1, from coordinate 838,241 downwards.
GGAGGCCGGCTGGAGCGTGGCCCTGCACGCCATCGGCGAGCGGGCGCTGGGTCAGGCGCTGGACTGCCTGGAGTCCCTGCGGCCCGCGCCCGGCAGCGCGCGTCTGGAGCACGTGGAGATGCTCGCGCCGGGCCAGGTGGAACGGGCGGGGGCGCTGGGCGTGGCCGTCTGCATGCAGCCCAACTTCATGGACCGCTGGGGGCGTCCCGGGGGCCTCTACGCGCGCGCCCTGGGCCCGGACTACGCGCGACGCTTCAGCGCGCCGGGCGACTGGCGGCGCGGCGGCGTCCCGCTCGCCTACGGCACGGACGGCATGCCGGCCGCCCTCTGGCCGGCGCTGCGGGCCTCGGTGGACGCGTCGATCTTCGGGGAGGGGCGCGACCGGCCCGAGACCGCCCTGGCCGCCGTCACCGGGGACGCGGCGCGCGCCGCCGGGCGCGCGGCCCAGCGGGGGCAGGTCAAACCCGGACTTCAGGCCGACTTTTGCCTTGTGGAACGGGATCCCTGTGCCGAAGACTTCAAGGAGAAGCTCGAGGTGGCCCTCACCGCGCGACGTGGCCGCCTCACCTGGCTCGCCCCCCGGCACCAAGGAAGGTGAACGTGACTCGGCTGTCCCCGACGATCCTGCGGACCCTGCTGGCCGCCCTGAGCCTGGCTGTGCTCGGCCTGGCCTGCGAGAAGACGACCACCCCCGTGGACGTGGTGCCGCCCGGCGCGCCCGTGGCCGCGCTGATCACGGTCTCCGCGCCGAGCGGGGGCATGCTGACCGTCACCGGCCAGCCAGGCGCCGTGGAGGGGAGCGCCACCGTGCGCGCCACCAACCAGACCAGCGGTGGCGACCCGGTGATGGCCAGCGCCGGCGGCAACGGCGCCTTCAGCCTGCAGCTGCCCGGCGGCCTGCTGGACGTGGTGCGTCTGCGCGCGGTGGACGAGGCGGGGAACGTCAGCACCTACACCGACCTGGTCTCGGGGGCGCCCTTCGCGCTCGCGGCCACCAGCGGTCTCGGCCAGACCGGCGTCGTGGGGAGCACGCTGGCCGAGCCGCTCGTCTTCACCCTGACCGACGGCGGCGGCGCGCCGGTGGAGGGCGTCGAGATCGTCTACGCGCTGGAGACGGGCGACGGCAGCTTCGATCCGGAGACCGTGAGCAGCGGTCCGGACGGCCGCGTGAGCAGCGTGCTCACGCTGGGGACCGCCGCCGGCGCGCTGAGCGTGCGGCCCCACGCCGTCGGTCTGACCCTGGACAGCGTGACGCCCATCGCCGCCACCGCGACGCCCGGGCCGCCGGTCAGCCTGGTCTGGGCCGAGGGCGACGGCCAGAAGGACGCGCCCGGCGAGACGCTGCTCGGCGCCCTGCGCGTGGAGGCGCAGGACAGCTACGGCAACGCCGTGGCCGGCCAGGCGCTGACCGTGGCCGCGGGGCAGGGCGGCAGCGTGAGCCCGACCGGCGGGACCACCGACGCCGACGGCGGCCTCGACTGCAGCTGGACCCTGGGCGGATCGCTGGGGACCCAGCAGCTCACCGCCAGCGCGACCGGCCTGCCCGACGGCGTGGCGCAGGCCGTGGCCGACGACGCGCCCACCCTGACGAGCGTCAACCCGACCACGCCCGTGGATCCGGGCGACCTGCTGACCCTCGACGGCGACAACTTCTGCGAGACCGAGGCCTTCAACACGGTGCTCCTGGGGGCGACGCCCATGACCGTCGTGGCGGCCTCCGAGACCCACCTGAGCGTGCGTGTGCCGTCGGGCGTGCTGCCCGGCGTCTACACGCTCGGCCTGAGCGTGGGGCACCAGACGGCGCCGCAGACCTACGACGTCGAGGTGGTCCAGCCGCTGGGCGGCGTGGAGGACCATCCCTTCGTGGGCGGCGCCGCGAACGTGCAGCTGGCCCTGCCCGGCAGCAGCACGCGCTACGTGATGATCCCCTACAACCTCGACTACTGGCCCGCCGGCGAGCCCGCGGGCTGGGTCGGGCCGCAGCCCGACTACACCTACGGCCAGGATGGCTACGGGGTCGACGCCGTGGCCCTGGCGCGCGGCGCGGCGGGCGAGCGCGCCGACGACGACCCGGTCTGGGACTTCCACCGCCGCCTGCTCACCACCCGCGGGGAGGGGCCCTACACCGGCGAGCGCGTGGTCCGCGATCGCGAGGCGCCGCTGGGGGACCGCGTGGCGTTCGTCTGCCTCGCGGTCAACGGCAACACCCTCGATCCCGCGAACTACGTGACCGTCAACGCGACGCTTCGCTACACCGGCGCGCACACCAAGATCTACGTGGACGACGACACGCCCGCGGCCTACGTGCCCGCGACCGCGATCAACGCGCTGGGCGCGGCCTTCGACCAAGAGGACTACGTCACCGACGTGGCCGCCTTCGGCGAGCCCTCGGACATCGACGGCGACGGCAAGGTGACAGTCCTGCTCAGCCCCGTGGTCAACGGGCTCACCACCTGGAACGACGGCTCCTACATCGGCGGCTTCTTCAACTCCATCGACCTGGACATCTGGTTCAACGTGCCCGGCACGAGCAACCACGGCGAGTTCTTCTACGCGATCGTGCCGGATCCCGGTCCGAACCCTCAGTTCAGCCCGGTGGCGCACGAGATCGACGCGACCATCGAGTCGCTGAAGAGCATCTTCGCCCACGAATTCCAGCACATGATCAGCGCCGGGCAGCGCTACATCCTCCAGGGCGATCTCAACAGCCCCGACGAGGAGCTGTGGTTCAACGAGGGCCTGAGCCATCTCGGGGAGGACCTCTGCGGCTACACCGCGCAGAACGTCGCGCGCGTGAAGATCTACCTGCACGGCGGCGCGCATCGCTTCTGGAGCCTGGTGCAGGGACCGGCGACGCTGGCCGAGCGCGGCGCGTCCTATCTCTTCTGCCGCTACCTGGCCGACCGCTGGACCGGCGACAGCTTCACTCGCTCGCTGATCGGCGGGCCCGAGGCGGGACCGGCGAACGTGGCGCAGGCCACGGGCGAGACCTTCGAACAGGTGTTCAAGGACTGGACCGCGGCGATCTACCTCGACGACCGCGACCTCGACGGCGACGGCTTCGCCGACGACCTGGGTCCCGTCTACCGCTTCACCAGCCACAACATCCGCACGGACTTCCCCTACTCGGGCGGCCCGAGCGAGCCGCTGGCCATCGTTCAGCTCACGGCGGACGACCCCGCCTACAGCAGCACGCTGGCGCCGAGCGCCATGGACTACCTGGAGATCGGGGTGGCGGGCGGCCAGTCGCCGCCGCCGGGCGGCACGCTGGATCTGCACTTCACCGGTGCGGGCGACGGGCCGATGGGGGTGCAGATCATCCGCATCGCGCACTGACGCCGGCGCGTCTGCGGTCGACGAAAAAGCCCCTCCCCCGCGTGGGGGAGGGGCTTCGTCTTGGCGCGATACTGGGGAAGGTCGTCCGCGGGCGGCGACTAGTAGAGCGCGCGAATCCGGCTGAAGCTGCTGCTCTCCGTGGCCACGGTCTGCGCCGTGAAGATGCGGCCGGCGAGACGGCTGTGGTAGCCGGGCGGCACGTTCACCGAGTCGTCGGCGCTCATGCCGTCGAAGACCTGCCACTCGAGCATGGCGAGATCGCCGAGCTCCGCCAGGCGCGAACCGCCCGTGAAGACGCAGTAGCCGTTGAACGTGCCCACCTGCGTGAGCGTGTTGAAGAGCACCGTCGCGGCGGAAACCGTGCCGGTCAGGGCCGCCGTGCCGTTGGTGGCGCTGGCGATGCCCTCGGCCGGGGAGTTCCCGTAGTCGAGGTCGAAGCTCGCATCCTCGTAGACGCCGACCGTCCCGCCGGTGAACTGGAAGTTCTGGAACACGGCGACCTCGGAGTAGCTCGCGAGGGTCATGCCCTCGAGCACCCAGGTCACCTCCGTCCCGACGTAGTCGAAGTCGAACGGGGGATTCTCAGGCTGGATGGGCTCGAAGAGTCCCACCACGCCGGCCTGGTCGCCGGGCGTGGTGCCCTCGATGAAGCTGTAGCCCTGCTGCAGGAAGTTGTAGACCACATCATCCGCCGACGCAGGGACCGCCATCAGGAGGAGGAGCGCCACCCCGATGATCGCTTTTCTCATGCTGAGTCTCCTTGGCTGTAGTTGTACGGCCACTGCTTAGTAGAGGCCCTTGATCTGGCTCAGGCTCGACGACTCCGTGGCCACGCTCTCCACCCAGACCTCGCCGTCCAGGGAGAGCTCGTAGCCGGGGGGGATCCCGGGGTTGTGGGGCGGGACCAGCGTGCCGCCGAAGGCGTAGGCCTCCTCCGTGAAGTAGGAGATGGCGCTGCCACCGTCGAGCGAAATGTGCCCCTCGAAGACGCCCATGCCCAGGTCACGCCACAGGGTCATGGTGAAGTCGGTGAAGGGGCCACTCAACCAGAGCGTGCCGTCGAAGAACGAGGACGGCGGATCGGGGATCGAGGGGAACTCGTTCCAGTCGGAGTTCATCGAGGCGTCCTCGAAGATCTGGAACAGGCCGAGGTTGTAAACGATCGTGGACACGCCCGCATCGACGACCTCGCCATTCGAGATCAGGCCGGTGACCACCAGCGTGTACTCGTTGAGGACGGGGTCATAGGGGAGCGCCCCCGGCGCGTCGATGCTCGTGACGTGGCTGATGAGGTGGATCTCGTCGCCGGGATCCGAGAAGTCGAACCCACCCACCTCGTAGCCGTAGCCGCTGAAGTGGATGTCGATGGTTCCCTGCGCGAGCAGCGGCGTGGCGCTCAACGACAGGGCCGCGACGGCGAGAACGAACATGAGCGATTTCTTCAAAGTGACGACCTCCCGAGTTGTGCTGCCCTTGAGCCCGGGCGGGCTGGATGCGGATGCTTCGCCAGCTCGGTGCCGTGGTGCGAATCGGTGGCGCCCTGCCGAAGCGTTGGCGCCGATGCGGTCAGTGATGCGAAGGCTCACGGTGCATGCGGGAACGATTATACCCCCTGCCACAGGGGCCTACAACCAGATTCCCCGGGCCCGTGCGCCCAGGAACTTCCATATTACACTCGGTTTGGACCCTCCGGGAGCGGGGGGGCTTTCGCCTTGACAGTCCCGCACCCCATCCCCTAGAGAATCGGAGACCTCAGGCTTCTGCCCTCGCGCCGCCCGCGGAAAGACGAGCGTATGTCCAAGTCAGCCATGCGGATCACTCTCCTGCTGGGGGCGTGCCTGCCCCTCGTCGGAGCGCTGATGCTCGCCCTGGCGCCGGCCGTTTCGGCGCTGGAGGTCCGGGATCCGAGCTACCTGCGGGCCTTCTCGCCCAACGGCGACGGGGTGCAGGACGTCTGTCCCATCACGCTCATCGGCGATGGGGGCGACGTGGCCGTGGACACGCTGATCCTGGGGATCTACGCGTCCCCCGGCGTGCCGCCCGACCCGGCCGACCTTCTCGCCGCGCCGCCGCCCGACAGCGTCCGGAGCACGGGCTTCCTGAAGCGCTCCTACCACACCTGGCACGGCCGCGGCGGGGACGACACGGAAGGACAGCCCCTGCTGCCCGACGGCCTCTACTACCTCCACGTCCTGGGCGTGGCGGGGGAGGACAGCGTCCGCCTCAGCCCGGCGATCCAGCTCGAGCTCAACACCGCGCCCCCCAGCCTCGACGCGGTGGCGCTCGAACCGTCGCTCTACTTCACGCCGCTGCAGGCCGGCGCGGACACCGTGCTGCAGGTCTTCTTCAGCTCGGCCGACTTCGACACCCTGACCGACACCGCCACGGCGCGCGTGCTGCGTCAGGATCCGGGCAACGGCAGCTACCTCCAGGTCAACCTGATCACGCGCGATCCGTCCTACGTGCTCCCGCAGGGCGGGCTGACCCGCTACCGCCTGCTCTGGGATGGATTCGACACCGAGGGCACGCGCGTCGACGGGCAGTACCGACTCGACCTGACCCTCAAGGACGACGCGGGCAACGCCCCGGCGGGCGCGAGCCTGAGCTCGAACCTGGACATCCTGGCGCCCACGATCGCCGTGACGGAGCTCGGGGGACCGGTGGAGAGCGGCACCAGCTTCACCTTCCATCCGGACTCCTTGCCGGACTCCCTCGTGGTGCGCGTCCGGGATCGCAACGACGTCGCCGACTGCGTCGCCGCCCTGGAGACCGCGACGGTCTTCGACCAGGTGGGCCGCCTGCTTCCCGGGTCGGGCTTCGGCGAGCGATTCTACGCCTTCACCCTGCCCGCCGCCTGGGGCGACGCGGCCGACACCCTGGACGTCCACCACGTCTACGTGGACGCCGAGGATCTCGCGGGCAACCGCAAGACCGACCTGGGTTCGGCCACGCGCATCACGCTGACCCTGGACGCGGAGGCGCCGCCCGCGCCGGTCCTCGATCCCCTGCCCGCACGCGTGATCCAGCCCGTGCTCACCCTCGCGGGCAGCAGCGCCGACCTCGAGGCCGACGTCGAGATCTACGAGGACGCGGTCTACAAGGCCGTCATGCCGGTGGACGTGGAAGGCCGCTTCAGCCTGCCGATCCTTCTCAGCGAGGGGACCCACGCGTGGACCGCCCGCGCGGTGGACGTCGCGGGCAACGCGTCGCCCTTCTCCGCGCCCGTCACGGTGACCTACGCCCCCGGGCCGGCGCTCAACCTGCCGGGCCGCTTTCGCGGCGGGCCGGGCGAGACCCTCCAGATCAACACCTCCGGCCCGGCCGACGCGGTGGTGCTCCGGATCTACTCGCTCGAGGGCGACCTGATCCGTCGCCTGGACGCGCAGGGCGGCCCGGTGCAGTTCAGCGCCGACTGGGATCTCGCGGACTCCGGGGGCCGCCAGGTGATGGACGGTCTCTTCGTCGTGAACGTGGAAACGCTCTACCAGGACGGCTCCCGCGACACGGAGCGGAAGGTGGTGGCCGTTGTTCGCCCCGCGCCCTAGTGCCGCGCTCGCCGCGCTCCTCCTCCTGCTGGCCTCCGCCACGCCCCTCCGCGCGGATTCGCAGGGGGGAAGCTTCCGCCTCTGGCCCCACGCCGCGCGCGATCTGGCCATGGGGGACGCCGCCACCCTGCTCGCTCCGGGGCTGGAGTCGCTCTTCACGCAGCCGGCCTCGCTGGTCGGCATGGACAGCTGGGAGCTGGGGCTCAGCGCCCAGCGCCCCGCCGGGCTGGACGGCCTCGACCTCAACTCCGCGGCCCTGGGCCTCGCGAGCGGGCGCCGGCTGCGCTCGGCGGGCGAGTGCACGCCGACGAGCCGGCACGCCGCGGCGCTGGCCGTGCAGCACCTCGGTGCGACGCTGGCCGACGACAGCGGCTGGGGCGAGACGACCGTCGCGCTGGGCCTCGCCTGGAGCCCCGTGCGCTGGATCTCGATGGGCCTGCGCGGCGACTACAGCCGCGGCGGCAGCGACGACGGTGTCGACGACGGCCGCGCCGTCGCGATGAGCGTCGGCCTCCGGGCCGTGGTGCTCAATCCGGGGCTGGAGTTCGGCTGGGTGGCCGAGGACGTCGTCCAGCGCTTCCACTGGCAGGACGCGCCGGACGACACGCGTCGCCGCGCGTCCGCGCAGGTGCTGGCCCTGGCGGCGCGGCTGCCCTGGCGCCTCGACGTCGAAGTCCAGGGGCGCTGGCGCTACCGCAGCCTCGAGCGCGCGGGGCTGGGGCTCGAGTGGCATCCGCTGGGTCCGGCGTTCGCGCTGCGCGGCGGCTTCCTCGCACATCGGCGGCTGGAGGAGAGCGTCGCGCCCTCCTTCGGCGCGGGCCTGACGCGCGGGCCGCTGCGCGTGGACTACGGCTTCCGCTTCGAGCGCGAGGAAGGTCCGGGCTCCCAGCATCGCCTGTCGCTGCGCTGGGTGGGCGGCCGGCCGTGAGGGTGGGGGCCGCGGCCATCCTCGTCGCTCTCGCCGTGCTGCAGCCCTCGACTCCCTGCCGCGCGGCATCCCCCGGGTGGGAGTCCGCCGGCGCCGTGCTCGCGGCGGGCGGCCAGGTGGGCTGGCTGCCGTCGCCGGGGCGCGGCTGCCGCGGGTTCACCGCGGAGGCGGTCTTCGGTCCCGGAAGCGTGCGTCAGTTCTCCAGCACTCTCGCGGAGCGGCGGCTGGGCCTCTGCCTGCGCTTCCACCGCAGCGTCGTGCGCAAGTGGGTGAACTGGAAGGGCGCGGAGATCTGCGTGCGCCGCGGCTTCGGGACGCGTCCCGACCTGACGCCCTTCCTCGAGCTGGGCGTGGGCGAGCTGCGCGTCGAGGACGAGCGCGCGGGCGCGGGGCGCGGCACCTGGAACGCGGTCATCGGCGGCGGCGTCCTGCGGCGTCTGGGCGAGCGCTGGACGGTGCAGCTCGCGGCCCACGCGCGCAGCGTGGAGACCGGCGGCGAGAGCTACAGCCATGCGGCCGTGACCCTCACCCTCGGCGGAAGGATCGACGCGTGAGCGCGTATCGCAGATCGAACGACCGGCTGCCCTTCGCGGCGAGTCCCTATCCGTGGACGCTGCGGCTGGTGCTGATCAACGTCATCGTCTTCGTGCTCATGCTCACCGTGATCCGCACGCGCTGGGGCGCGGAGCTGTTTGGCGAGATGATCCTGGTGCCGTCGCAGGTGCTGCGCGGTCACGTCTGGCAGCTCATCACCTACATGTTCATGCACAGCCCGAGCCTGGAGCGCTTCCTCTTCCTGCCGCTGCCGACGCACATCGTCTTCAACATGCTCATCCTCTGGATGTTCGGCCGCGAGGTGGAGATGACCCTCGGCAGCGGGACCTTCCTGCGCCTCTACTTTCTAGCGGGGATCGTGGCCGGCCTCTGCAGCATGTTCACGGGCAGTCCGGTGCTCGGCGCGTCGGGCGCGGTGCTGGGCATCCTGGCGGTCTACGGCTCGCTCTTTCCCGACCGCCTCATCCTGGCCTTCTTCTTCATCCCGATGAAGATGAAGGTCTTCATGTGGGTGATCGCGGGGATCGATCTGATGGGCGCGATCCAGGGGGGCGGGAACATCGCGCACCTGGCGCACATCGGCGGCTTCTTCACCGGCATCCTGATGATGCGCACGGGCTGGTACCGGAAGCGCTGGTTCGACTTCGGCGAGCTGCGGCGACAGCGCGAGCTGGACCGCCAGCGCCAGCGCCACCGGCGCGTGGATCAGATCCTCGACAAGGTGAGCCGCGAGGGCATCCAGTCCCTGTCTCGCGACGAGCGCGAGTTCCTGGAGCGCATGCGCCGCGAACGCTAGGTGGCGGGGCGGGACACCCTGGCCCACGGCCGCGCGGAGGGCCGCTGGGGCGAGGGCGTCCCGCCTGCCCGGGCGGGGACCCGGCCGAGGCCGGGCGGAGGTGGGGGCGCAGATGGGCCCCCGGAAGGCCAGCGGGGCCGAAGCCCCGCCGGGATCAGTCGTTCTTCAGTCGCTGCTCCAGTTCCTGGAGCCGCTTCTCCAGCGCGTCGAGCTTGTTCTGCAGGTCCTCATCGCCGCCGTTCAGCGGGCGCGCCATGCGGTGGAACTGGCCGAAGGGCGCGTCGTCGCCGCTGAAGCGCTTGATCATGAAGGGCGCCTTCGCGGCGGGGATCTCCACGTCCACGCGCTCGGTCTTGCCCTTGCGGACGTAGACCAGGGTGCCGGCGTCCTCGCCCGCCAGCGCGCCGACGGCCTTGCGCAGGTCGCTCACGCTCTCCACGTCGTCATCGCCGAGCTTGGTGATCACGTCGCCGGCCTTGAGGCCGGCCTTGGCGGCGGGGCTGTCCTCGTCCACGGAGAGCACCAGCGCGCCGTGCTTGGCGCCGGGGAAGTAGCCGCCGAGGTCCTCGTCGAGGTCACGGGCTTCCACGCCCAGGCGGGCGGCGCCGGGGCCGAAGCCCTGGACCCAGTCGTAGCTGTCGTCGTCGTCGCCCATCGCGAAGAAGCGGTGCGGGCCGCGGCCGAGCTGGTCGAGCGTCACCGACTGCTCGCGCTCGGCCAGGGTGACGCGGAAGGTCTTGCTGTCCCCGTCGCGCCGGGCCTTGACCTTGACCTTGTCGCCGGGGTCGTGCTCGCGCACGAGCGCGGTGAGCGCGGCGGCGTCCGTCACCTTCTTGCCGTCGAACTCCAGGATGATGTCCCCGGCCTCGAGGCCCGCCTCGCGGGCGGGGGTGTCGTCGAAGACGGACTGGACGCGCACGCCGCCGTCCTTGCCGGCCTCGTCCGCATCGAGATCGCTGAGGGTGACGCCGAGGAAGGCGCCGTCGCCGAGGAACTGGAGCTTGCTGTCGTCGTCGATCACGATGACGCGGCTGCCGTCCTGATCGTGCCAGTTCACGCGCGGGCTCTTGGCCAGCGCGCTCCCGGTCTGGCCGACGAGAAGGGCCAGCGCGACCAGGGCGACGGGGACTTGGTGCTTCATCGTGCAACCTCCGTGCAGGGGTTTCGGGTTGCCCCCTCTACGGCAGGTGGGGATGGGAGTTCCAGGCGCCGTTGCGCGTTGACCGCTCGGGCGCGCTCGCCTATTCTGGCCCCTCATGGACCTCGTTCTCCACCGCATGAGCGCCGCCGGCAACGCCTTCTATCTGGCCGTGGGGCGGAGCCTGCCCCTCGCCCACGCGGAGGAGCTGGCGCAGGTGCTCTCCCGCGGCGACGCGCTGTGGCCGCTGGACGACGCCTCGCCGCCCGATCTGAGCGACGGCCTCATCTTCGGCCTGCTCGCCGGCGGCGGCGCGCCGCCCCGGCAGATCATGCACAACCCCGACGGCAGCCGCGGCCACTGCGCCAACGGCGTCCGCTGTCTGGCCTGGCTGCTGGCGGCCGGGAGCGCGCTGCCCACGCCGCCGCGGATCCTCACCGACGACGGCGAGATCCCGGTGACCGTCGACGGCGATCGGGTCGAGGCGGCCCTCGGCCCGCTGCGGACCCTCGCGGGCTGGACCCCGCCGGACCAGCTCGCCGAGATCGTGCTGAATGGCGAAACGCTTCGCGGGTATCCCGCGTACGTTGGCAATCCTCAGTTCGTGCTGTTCGGGGATGTGAGTCTCGAGGCCCGCCTTGCCACTGTGGGGGCCGCGCTGCAGACCCACCCCCGCTTCCCGGATGGCGTCAACGTGGAGTTCGTGTTCGAAGACCCTGCCGCGCCCGAGGGCGAGGACGGCTGGCGCGTGCGCGTCTGGGAGCGGGGGGTCGGCGAAACGCTTTCCTGCGGCACCGGCGCACTGGCCGTGGCCGCGGTGGGTCCACGGGGGTTGGCGCGGGGGGCCGCGCGGCCCCTACGCTATCCGGGCGGCACGCTCACCGTGCGCCGGAGCCATGACGACCGTCTGCACCTCTCGGGTGAGGTGCAGCACGAGGGACGCTACGCGCTCGCCCCCGAGCTCGCGGCGCGAATCGCCGACGGCGTGGGAGGCCAGACGTGATCGAACTGCAGGGCGTGACCAAGCGCTACGACCGCACGGTGGCCGTGGACGGCATCGACTACCGCTTCCAGCCGGGCAAGCTCACAGGCTTCCTCGGCCCCAACGGAGCGGGCAAGTCCACGACCATCCGCATGATCATGAACATCATCGCCCCGGACTCGGGGCGCATCACCGCGGGCGGGGAGCCGCTCACCGAGGACTTCCGCAACCGCCTGGGCTACCTACCCGAGGAGCGCGGCCTCTACAAGAAGATGAAGGTGCTCGACCACCTCGTCTTCTTCGGCAGCCTGAAGGGGCTGAGCCGGGGCGAGGCGCGGCGGCGCGGCCAGGCCTGGCTCGACCGCCTGGGCCTCGCCGATCGGGCGCAGGGCAAGGTGGAAGACCTGTCCAAGGGCATGCAGCAGAAGATCCAGTTCGCCGGCACGCTGCTGCACGAGCCGGAGCTGATCCTGCTGGACGAGCCCTTCAGCGGCCTCGACCCCATCAACGCCGAGGCGCTCAAGGACATCATGCTCGAGCTCAAGCGCGCGGGCCGCACGGTGATCTTCTCGACGCACATGATGGACCAGGCCGAGAAGCTCTGCGACGAGATCGCCCTCATCAACAAGGGGCAGCTGGTGCTCTCCGGCGCCCTGAGCGCGCTGCGGGCGTCCTTCGGCAGGAGCAACCTGCGGGTGCGCTTCGTGGGCGACGCCGGCGTGCTTCGCGGCGACGCCCGCGTGGTCAGCTTCCAGGAGACGGAGCCCGGCCTGGCCGAGCTTCGCCTCGCGGACGGCCACGCGCCGGGCGAAGTGCTTCGCGAGTGGAGCGCGCGCCTGGACATAGACCACTTCGAGGTGATCGTCCCGAGCCTCCACAACATCTTCATCCAGACGGTGACGGCCCCCGCGGCCGCCGCGGAAGGGGGTGCGGCATGAACAAGGTCTGGGCGATCCTCGCGCGCGAGTATCTGGAGCGGGTGCGTCGGAAGTCCTTCTTCATCGGCCTCGTCCTGGTGCCGCTGTTCATGAGCGCCGTGATCCTGCTGCCGGTCTGGCTCAGCCGCGTCGAGGGCGAGGGGGTCAGCCGCGGGCTGATCGTGGACGCCAGCGGCCTGGTGAAGGCGCCCCTGGAGGACGCGCTGGCGGCCGACACGCTCAGCACCGGCGAGGCGCGCTACCGATTCGTCGACAAGGAGCTCGGCGACGCGCCCTTCCTGAGCGGCGACGCGCGCGAGCAGGCGCTGGGGACGTTGCTGGGCGAGGAGGCGATCGACTGGTACCTCGAGATTCCGGCCAACGTCCTCGAGACCGGCGACTGCACCTTCCATGGCCGCGTGGTCAGCAACTTCACGCAGCTGGAGAACATCCAGTCGCGCATCACCGAGATCCTGCGCGGCGAGCGCCTGCGGCGTCTGGACCTGGATCCCGCGCTGCTCAGCGAGCTCTCGGTGCACGCGGATCTCAAGACCATCCAGCACCGGGGCGAGAAGGCCAGCGAGGCGGGCTTCGAGTCGCTCTACTTCGGCACGCTGACCCTGGTGATGATCCTCTACATGACCATCCTCGTCTTCGGGACCATGATCCAGCGCAGCATCCTGGAGGACAAGAACCAGCACATCACGGAGGTGGTGCTGTCGAGCATGAGCGCCACGCGCTTCTTCACCGGCAAGATCCTCGGCATCGGCGCGGTGGGGCTGACGCAGTATCTCGCGTGGCTCCTGCTCGGCGCGGGAGCCATGGCCTTCGGCCTCGTGAGCAGCGCGCAGCTCGGGGCGCTGCCGGTGCTGTCGCCGGTGACGCTGCTGGCCTTCGTCAGCTTCTACGTGCTCGGCTTCCTGCTCTTCGCCGGCCTCTTCGCGGCGGTGGGCGCCATGAGCACCACGGACCAGGAGGCGCAGCAGCTCATGCAGCCGCTGGTGATGCTGCTCGTGGTGCCGCTGGTGATCATGGTCTACATCTTCCAGAATCCCGATTCGGCGGTGTCGGTGGCGCTCAGCCTGATCCCCGTGTTCACGCCGCTGGTGATGTTCATGCGGATCAACATCAGCCAGCCGCCGCTCTGGCAGATCGCGCTGGCCTACGGGCTGCTCATCGCCTCGGTGGCGGTGGTCTTCGTGATCTCGGGGCGGATCTTCCGCGTCGGGATCCTGATGACGGGCAAGAAGCTCAGCCTCGTGGAGGCCTGGCGCTGGGTGAGGCAGCCCTAGCCGTGGCGGACCGGCTGCGCGTGGGGATGTACCAGTTCAGTCCGCGTCTCGGTGACCGCGAGGGCAACCTCGCGGCCATCGAGGCGGGGCTGGCCGGCGTGGAGGCCGATCTGGTCGTCCTGCCCGAGCTGGCCACCAGCGGCTACGCGCTGCCCTCGCGCGAGGCCGCGGCGGCGGTGGCCGAGTCGCCGGGGAGCGCGGGACTGACCCGCCTCCAGGCGCTGGCCGAGTCGCTGGGCGCCGCGCTGCTCCTGGGCCTGCCGCTGGCCGAGAACGGGAAGCTCTTCAACGCCGCGGCGCTGCTGCGCCCGGCCGCGCCGCCGGTCTTCTACCGCAAGCTTCACCTGTTCTATCGCGAGGGCGAGGTCTTCGACCCCGGCGACCGGCCCGCGCCCGTGGAGGACGTGGCCGGCGCCCGGGTCGGCGTCATGATCTGCTTCGACTGGGTCTTTCCCGAGCTGGCGCGCAGCCTGGCGCTGGCCGGCGCGGAGCTGCTGGCGCATCCGTCCAATCTCGTGCTGCCGGGTTTCGCGCAGGCGGCCATGGTGACGCGCGCAGTCGAGAATCGCGTCTTCGCGATCACCTGCAACCGGGTGGGCGAGGAGCGCTATCCCGACGAGGAGCGGTCGCTCCGCTTCACCGGCCTCAGCCAGGCGCTGGATCCCCGGGGACGTCCGCTGCTCCAGTTCGGCGAGACGGACACCCGCCGCGGCGTGGTGACGCTCGATCTGGCGGAGGCGCGCGACAAGCGCATCACGCCGCGCAATCATCTCTTCGCGGATCGCCGGCCCGAGCACTACGGTCCGCTGACGGCGCCCCTGAGCGACGGCCGTGAGTCCTGACGAGCTCGCCGCGCTGGATGCGGACACCCTCGCGTCGCGGCTGGGCCGCCTGCTGGACGTCGCCGCCGGCGATCAGCCCGTGGGTCCGGGCCTGGTGGACGCGGCGGTGCTCGTCCCGCTGCTCGACGGGACCGGCGCCCACGGCGCCGACGGCCCCGCGCTCCTCTTCATGCGCCGCGCCCGGGACCTGCCCGACCACGCGGGCCAGGTGGCCTTTCCCGGCGGGGTCCGCGAGCTGGGCGACGCCACGCTCCGCGACACGGCCCTGCGCGAGGCCAGCGAGGAGGTGGCCGTGGCGCCGGGCGACGTGCGCCTGCTGGGCCCGCTGCCCCGCGTGAGCACGCTGGCCAAGTACAGCATCCAGCCCTTCCTCAGCCTCTGGCCGCCGGGGCGCTACGGCGTCGCGAGCCCGGCCGAGGTGGATCACGTCTTCCAGGTTCCCCTCGCCTGGCTCGCCGCTCCCGCGAACAGCGAGGAGACGGAGATCGCCCTGCCCGGCGGCCGCCGTCTGCGGGTGCCTGCGTGGCTCTGGGAGGGCGAGGTGATCTGGGGCGCGACGCGGCGCATCACGCTCACGCTGCTCGACCTCGTGGCGGCCCTTCGGTCTTGAGAATGCGGGGGACATGTTCTAGTATGCGAACTCCTGTTTGCCCCCACGGCCCACGGCGTTAGACGGGAACGAGGCATGGACTTCCAGCTCTCCGAACAGCACCGCATGATCCGCGACATGGCGCGCGACTTCGCCCGGGGGGAAATCGAGCCCGTGGCCGCGCGTCTGGACGCGGAGAAACGCTTTCCCGCGGACATCCTCGCGAAGGCCGCCGGTCTCGGCCTGATGGGGGTGATGGTCCCTCCGGAGTACGGCGGCGCGGGGCTGGACATGCTCGCCTACATCCTCGTGCTCGAGGAGGTGGCCAAGGCCTGCGCGTCCACCTGCGTGATCCTGTCCGTGCACAACACCCTCGCCAACGGAACCCTGCTCCGCTACGGCAACGCGGCGCAGAAGCAGCGCTGGCTCCCGGACGCCGCCGCCGGCAAGACCCTGGGCGCCTACCTGCTCACCGAGCCCGGCGCCGGCAGCGACGCGGCGAGCCTCCAGTGCCGGGCCGAGGCCGTGGACGGCGGCTGGCGCATGAACGGCAGCAAGGCCTTCATCACGAACGGGGGGCAGGCCGACTTCGGCATCCTCTACGCCGTCACCGAGCCCGGCGGCGGCAGCAAGGGGATCAGCGCCTTCGTCCTCGATTTCAAGTTGCCAGGCGTGCACCGTGGGCCCAACGAGAAGAAGATGGGCCTCAACGCCTCCTCCACCGTCATGGTGACGCTGGAGGACGTCGTGCTGCCCGCGGACGCCCTGCTGGGCGAGCGCGGCGAGGGCCTCAAGATCGCCCTCGGCATGCTCGACGCCGGCCGCATCGGCATCGCGGCGCAGAGCCTGGGCATCGCCGCGGCCGCGCTGGAGGAGTCGCAGCGCTACGCCGGCGAGCGCGAGCAGTTCGGCTCGGCCATCGGGCGGTTCCAGTCGGTGCAGTGGCACCTGGTGGACATGGCGCTCGGCGTGGAGGCCGCGCGTCTGCTGACCTACCGCGCCGCCCTGGACTATGGCGAAGGGCGCGGCGTGACCAAGGAGGCGGCCATGGCCAAGCTCTACGCGAGCCAGACCGCCGTCCGCTGCGCCGAACTGGCCGTGCAGATCCACGGCGGGTATGGCTACTTGAAGGACTTCAAGGTGGAGCGGCTCTTCCGCGACGCCCGCGTGCTCGAGATCTACGAAGGCACGACGGAGGTGCAGCGCATGGTGATCGCGCGGCAGCTCCTGAGCGCCTGAGTTCGTCCAAAGGAGGATCATGAAGATCGCCGTGATGGTGAAGCAGGTGGCCGACACCGCCGCGCGCATCGAGCTGGCCGACGGCGGCGGCGCCGTCAAGCTCGACGGTGTGCAGATGGTGCTCAATCCCTACGACGAGTTCGCCGTGGAGCAGGCCATCAAGGTGAAGGAGGCGAGCGGGGGCGAAGTGGTGGTCTTCAACCTCGGGCCGGCCGGCGCGGACGAGGCCGTCAAGACGGCCCTCGCCATGGGCTGCGACCGCGCCGTCCTCTGCCGCGACGACGCGGTGGGCGAGCTCGACGCCGCCGGCGTCGCCGCCGCCCTGGCCGCCATGATCAAGAAGGAGGGCGGGTTCGACCTCGTCTTCTGCGGGAAGCAGGCGACGGACGGCGACAGCCACCAGGTGGGCCCCGCCGTCGCGCAGCTCCTGGATTTGCCGGCCGTGACCTTCGTCACGTCCTTCGCGCTGGCCGACGGCGCGGCGACGGTGGGCCGCGAGGCCGAGGGCGTCCGCGAGACGCTCAGCGTCAAGCTCCCGGCCCTCTTCACCTGCCAGAAGGGCCTCAACGAACCCCGCTACCCCAGCCTGCCTGGCATCATGCAGGCGGCGCGCAAGCCCAAGGAGACGCTGACCCTGGCCGACCTTGGCGTCGACACGTCGCGGCGCGTCCAGCGCAAGGGCCTCAGCCTGCCGCCGCCCCGCGCGGCCGGCAAGATCCTGAAGGGGGAGATCCCCGATCAGGTGAAAGAACTCGTGAAGCTGCTGCGCGATGAAGCCAAGGCCGTCTAGCGACGTCGGGAGGAAAAGGACATGGCGATGACATCGATCTGGGTCTACCTGGAGTCCAAGGGCGGCAAGCTGAGCAAGGGCTCGCTGGAGGCCCTGGGCGAGGCGCGCCGGCAGGCCGACGCCGGCGGCGGCACGGTGACCGCGCTGCTCTTCGGAGCGGGGCTCGGCGACATGCCGGCCGAGGCCGGACGGCGGGGCGCCGACCGCGTGATCACCGCGGAGGACGCCGCCTGGGCCGACTTCAACCTGGAACTGCACCTGCACCTGGCGATCCGCGCCCTCGCGGGCAGCGACGCCGATCTGCTCCTGATGAGCGTCGGCACGCACACGCGGGAGCTGGCGGCGCGGCTGGCGGCCCACCTGGGCGCGGGCCTGGCGGCCGACTGCGTCGAGCTGAGCCGCGACGGCGACACGCTGCTCTTCAAGCGGCCGATCTACGCGGGCAAGGCCTTCGAGACCGTCGCGCTGGAGGGCAAGCCCGCCATCGCGACCCTGCGTCCCAACAACTTCGCGCCGATGCCCGCAGACGCGGGCCGCAGCGCGAGCGTGGAGCCCCTCGGCGAGAGCCTCGACGCCGCCGGCCTGCGGGTGGTGGTGAAGGAGGCCGTGGCCGCCGCGGCCGACAAGGTGCCCCTCGGCGAGGCGAGCATCATCGTCTCGGGCGGGCGCGGCATGAAGGGGCCGGAGAACTACGCGATCCTCGAGGAGCTGGCGGGGGTGCTCGGGGCCGCCGTGGGCGCGAGCCGCGCCGCGGTGGACGCCGGCTGGCGTCCCCATGCGGATCAGGTGGGGCAGACGGGCAAGACCGTCAGTCCGGTGCTCTACATCGCCTGCGGGATCTCCGGAGCGATCCAGCACCTGGCGGGGATGAGCTCCAGCCGCTTCATCGTGGCCGTGAACAAGGATCCGGACGCGCCGATCTTCAAGGTGGCCGACTACGGCATCGTGGGGGATCTCTTCGAGGTGGTGCCCCTGCTCACGGAGGAGTTCAAGCGCGCGCTGGCGTCTTGAAGTTGCCCGAGCTTGACCGCCGAAAGGCTTGGGAGTGATGGGGTTGCGGTTCTGCACGGGCGGCCGGCTGGAGGCCGCTCGAAGGCCGGAGGGGAAAAGGAAAACGAGATGGCCCGATGGACCATCCCGCTTTCCAGAGAGCAATCCCTATACCCAACCTTGAAAGGCAATGGTATAAGTCTTTGAAATGTCGCCATTTACCGCCTGCAAGCAGCGCCTGGCGACAAAGAGATACTAGCACAAGCTCTCCGGCCGTGCAAGCGGCGCCTACCGCAATTGCCCCGGGCGGGGAGCCATTTTTTCAAGTGCCTGCAACACAGTGAGTTGTGGGCCTGCCCGGGGTCCCGCGGCCCCGGGACGGGAGACGGCCATGAAGCGGGTTTTCAGCGGCATCCAGCCCTCCGGCGAGCCCCATCTGGGCAACTACGCTGGGGCGCTCATGAACTGGGTCCGCCTGCAGCAGGACTACGAGTGCATCTACTGCGTCGTGGACTACCACGCGATCACGCAGAGCTACGAGCCGGAAGTCCTTGGCAGGCGCACGATCGACATGGCGACGGCCATCCTGGCGGCGGGCGTGGATCCGGAGCGCGCCACGCTCTTCGTGCAGTCGGCGGTGCCCGAGCACACGGAGCTGGCCTGGCTGCTCAACTGCGTGACGCCGCTCGGCGAGCTCGAGCGCATGACCCAGTTCAAGGACAAGTCGGCGCGCAACCGCAAGAACATCAACGCGGGCCTGCTGAACTACCCGGTGCTGCAGGCGGCCGACATCGTGCTCTACAAGGCCGCGCTGGTGCCGGTGGGCGAGGACCAGGTGCAGCACCTGGAGCTGAGCCGGGAGATCGTCCGGCGCTTCAACGCGCGCTTCGGCGACGTCTTCCCCGAGCCCGAGCCGCTGCTGAGCACGGCCAAGCGCATCCTGGGCCTGGACGGCCAGGCGAAGATGAGCAAGAGCCTGGGCAACACGCTGGCGATGCTGGCGGAGGAAGACGAGATCTGGGAGAAGCTGCGGCCGGCGGTCACGGATGCGCGGCGGGTCCGTCGCAGCGATCCGGGCGAGCCCGAGGACTGCAACATCTTCACGATCCACAAGGCCTTCACTCCGGAGGACAAGCGCGCCGAGCTGGCGGCGGGCTGCCGGGGCGCGACCATCGGCTGCATCGACTGCAAGCGCGTGCTGGCCGACAACCTGAACGCCGACCTGGCGCCGGTGCGCGAGCGCTATCGCGAGCTGCAGGCCGCGCCGGAGCGGGTGCGGGAGATCCTGGCGGCGGGAGCCGAGCGCTGCCGAGCCCTGGCGCGCGAGACGCTGGCCGAGGCCCGGCAGGCGATGGGTTTGCCGCGCTAGCGGGCGCCGTGGCTACTTGCCGCGCCCGTCCTTGAGCAGAGTGACGCGCAGGAGGCCGTCGCGGCCGGGGGGGTTGCCCTTGAAGGCCAGGCCCTCGAAGGCCACCTGGTCCTCCGCCAGGAGCAGGCGCTCCTCCAGCTGACCGGCCAGCCACTCCGCCCGCGCCGCGGCGAGGTCCTGGGTCTCGGCCCAGGCCTGCACCTGGATGGCCCGCTCCGGGGCGTCCAGGATCTCGCGCAGCATGCGGTCGATGCGGCCCTCGGCCTCCTCCAGCGGCTTCTGGCTCCGCTTCTCGAAGAGATCGTGCCCCGACGCCTCCACGCGCAGGTTCTTGCCGTGGCTGTAGGCGACGAAGGGCAGCGAGAAGGTGCTGCCGGCGTACTGGTAGCGGTTCGTCCCCGAGTCCTCGATGGTGAAGAGGAAGGAGTAGGGGAAGCCGGGCTTGAGTTCCTCGTCGTGGTCGCCGCGGCCGTCCCAGGCCAGCTCGAGCGGCGGGACGCCGTCGCCCTCCATGCGCCGGAAGACCTCGCCGCGGTAGTCCGTGATGTCCAGCTGCCAGTGCTTCACGTCCGCGCCGGCGCTGAAGTCCGTGCGGAAGGTGGTGACCGGCGCGCGGCTGACGGGACGGCTCCCGAAGCTGGGCACCACCGGGCAGTCCACGCGCTCGGTGTCGAAGAGATAGGGATTGAAGCTCTCCATCGGCGCGTACTCGAAGAGCAGCTGCTCCACCTCGGTGGTGCCCTCGTCGAGGTCCTCGGGGGTGGGGTGGAAGTCCAGGTCGGTCTTGTCCACCTCGAGGCGGAACTGGTTGTCGTCGATGACCTCCATCTCCTGCACCGTCGCGGCGTCGTGCTCGGGGTCGGCGGCGGCGTCCCCCGCGTGCGCGGGAGCGGCCAGCAGCAGGGCGAGGAGGGCGAACGGGATCGTGGACTGTCGCATGGCTGTCTTCACTCCTGTCAGCGCAAACGGAAGACGATGGTGAGCACGCCCCACTGCTCGGCGGTCGAGCCGTCCGGCAGCGGGCTGAAGCGCCAGTGCTCGAGGCAGCGCTTCGCGGCCTCGTCCAGCACCTGGTAGGGGCTGGCCTGTTCGACGAAGACCTTCTTGATGCTGCCGTCGGGCCGCACGGTGAAGTAGACGCTCACGGTGCCCTGCCACCCCTGGCGCTTGGCGTCCTCGGGGTAGTCGGGCGCGACCGAGGACAGCACCTCCCGGCCCAGGATCGGACCGCTGAGCGTCATGGAGACGCCCTTGCCGGCCTTGTCGCTCGGGCCCGGCTGGGCGGGCGCAGCCTCCTCCTCGGCGGCGGGAGGGGGCGCGATGGTCTTGGCCAGTAGTTCCGCCGGGCGCGGCCCGCCGGAGGAGGCCTTCAGGCTGCCGCCGCGGGTGACTGCATCCGCGCCGCCCCGCGACACCAGGCCCGTGCCACGGCTCGGCTCCACCACGCCGCCGCCCACGGGGCCGCCGTCGCCGACGCCGCCCGGCATGCCGCTCTTCTGGAGCGTGGCGAGCGATTCCAGGCGATCCCGGCTGCCGTCCTTCGTGACGAGATTGCCCGAGGGGAGCTGGCCCTGGTAGGCCTGCTTGCCCTCGGCCAGCGTGCCGCCGCGCAGGTCCGCGTGGCCCGTGGCCACGCCGCCCTCGGGCACCGAGAGGGTGAGCGCGCCGCCGGCGAGGCCGGGGCCGCTGTCGTCCACCTCGAAGAGGGCGCTCTCCGTGAGGCGCGACTTGCGTCCCACCAGCACCTGCCCCTTCAGGTCGACGTCCTCGCTCGCCATGCGCACCCGCTTCGGATTCTCGGTCAGGCCCGCGGTGAGGAGCACCTCCTCGTCGCTGGACCGGGGCACGGCCGGGGCCGCGTCGCGGCGCTGCCGCGACTTGAGCACGGCCTTGGCGAAGGGATTGGGCGCCTCCAGGGGCGCGGGCTTGGGCAGGGGCACGTCGCTGAGCTCGGGCTGGGGAGGCAGACCCTTGGGCTCGGCTTTGGCGAAGATCGAGCCCTCGAGCTTCGGCGCCTCGGCCGGCTTGGCCTGGACCGCGGCCACCTTCTGCGGCGCCACCGTGACCTTCTTCGCCACTTCCTGCCCGTAGCGCTCCTCGATGTAGGAGATCTCCGTCAGCTTGACCGTGTCGTGCACCTTCTTCGCGCCGCCGATGCCCAGCAGCATGAAGAGCAGGACGTGCAGGCCGGTGCTGACCACGAAGGACGTGTTGGTGTCCGAGAACACCCCGCGGCGCGAGGCGCCGTGACGGTCCCGCTGGTCCAGCCGGTGCGGGTTCTGCGGCTTCACTGCGCGGCCTCCCCGTTCTTCTGCTCGGTGGCGAGCGCGATGCGCGGCGCCCCGGCGCGCTGGATCGCGGCGATCACGGCCTCGACGTCACCGTAGGCGATGCCCTGGTCGGCCTTCACCACGGCCATGCTGGTGGGCTGCTCGGCGAAGGTGGCCGCGAGGGTCGGCTCCAGCGTCTCCAGCGTGACGGCCTCCTGCCCGACGACCAGCGAGCCGTCCCGGGCGAAGAGGATCTCCACCTTGTCCTGGTCCTCGGTCTCGGTGGTGGTCGCGTCGGGCAGGTCCACGTCGAGCTCGGGCTTGTTCAGAAAGGGGCTGATGATCATCAAGGTCAGCACCACGACCAGCGAGACGTTGATGATGGGCACCACGTCCGTCTTCGGCGTGGGCAGCCCGCTGTGCTTGTGCTTTCTGGCCATCTCAGGGTCCCTTCACGCGGTTGAGCAGGGCCAGGCCCTGGGCTCCGTTCTGCTTGAGGACGTCCATCACGCTCACCACGTTGCCCAGCAGCACGTCGTCCTCGGGCACGACGATCACCGTGCGGTCCTCGCTGCCGGCCAGGCGCTCGCGGGCGATGGCCGCGAGGCCGTCGAGGTCCACGAGCTCGCCGTCCACCTGGATGCTCGCCGCCGTGACGAGCACGGTGAGCTTGTCGTCCGCGCTGTTCTCCTTGCGGGTCACCTCGCGGGTCTTGCTCGCCCGGGTGGCGTTGACCTGGATGCCGCTCCAGAGCAGGGCCGGCATGGTCATCAGGAAGACCACGATCAAGGTCGTCACCACGTCGGCCAGCGGCGTGACGTTGGCCTCGGCGATGCCCTCCGGGTTGATGCGCCTTCTGCGAGCCATCACTCCACCGGCCGGCTGTTGACGTACTTCCAGAACATGTTGCGGGCGTCCTCGGCCTCCGTGTTGCGCACGCGGATGGTGCGCGTGAAGGCGTTGTAGAAGACCGTGGCGATGACGGCCACCACGATGCCCGCCGCCGTCGTGAGCAGGGCCTCGGAGACGCCCATGGCGATCACCGAGCTGCCGCCGCTGCCCGTCACCGCGATGTCCTTGAACGCGCGGATGATGCCGACCACCGTGCCGAAGAGGCCCAGCAGGGGCGCGATGTTGGCCAGCGTGCCCAGCACGATCAGGTTGCGCTCCATCAGCACCTGCTCCTTCTCCATCTCGGTGTCGAGGAGCTGGTCCACCTGGTCGCGCCCGGCGCTGAGGTTGTCGAGGCCCGCGCCCATGATGCGGCCCAGCGAGCCGCTGCCGCGCTGGCAGTACTTGGCGAACTCGCCCAGCTGGTTGCGCGCGAGATGCTTGCGCATGGTCGCCTTGAACTCGTTGGCCGAGTAGCGCGTGCGCATGAAGTAGAGCCAGCGCTCCAGGGCGAAGGTGACCACCAGGATGCTGCAGAAGATCAGCACCAGCATGGTGGGGCTCTTCAGGAGCAGTTCGGTGAGGCTGTCCACACTAAGCATGGTCTCTCCTTTGCGGGTCCGTCCGGGCTGAGGGCCGGGCTACTGCGCGCCGGCCTGTTGAAGTTCCTGATCGAGCGATTCCATGCGCTCGCGCGCAAGGGACGCCCATTCGGCGTTGCTGTCGTTCTGGGCGATGCGCTGGTAGGCCTTGCGGGCCTGGGCGAGGTCGCCGGCCTCTTCGTGAATGCTCGCGATGCGGGCGAGGGCGGCGATGCCGTGGTCGTCGGAGAGCGCGCCGGGCACGTCGGCCGCCGCCGCGTAGGCCGCCAGGGCCTCGTCCGTGCGGCCGAGCTTGCTCAGGCACTCGCCGCGCTCGTACTGGATCTGCACCACCGGGGCGCCGGGCTGCTCGGCCAGCGTGCCGTACATGTCGAGCGCCTTGTCGTACTCGCCGGTCTCGTTCTGGTAGACGTCGGCCATCTGCAGCTGCACTTCGAGCCGCCGCTCGTGGCTGGCGTAGCGCTCGAGGAAGTCCTCGCTGTTGCTGAGGAAGGTCCGCCACTGCTCGAGCTTCCGGTAGCAGAGGCCGGCGTTGAAGAGGCCGAGCGGGGCCATCTCGTCGTCGGGATACTGATCCGCGAGGATGAGGAAGTGCCCGGCCGCCTCGGCGTACTTCTCCTGCACGTAGAGGATGTGCCCGGCCTTCAGCAGCGCCGCCGCCACGAGGGGGCGGTCCGGATAGGTGGCGGTGAAGTTCTCGAAGCCCGCGCGGGCCGCGTCCATGTCGCCCAGCGCGAAGCGCGACTCCGCCAGGTAGAAGAGCGCGTCGGGCGCGACGTCCGAGTCGGGGTAGCGCAGGGTGATGGCCTCGAGCCGCTTGGCCGCCTCCTCGTAGCGCTCCTCGCGGAAGGCCTCGCTGCCCTGCTCCCAGAGCACCTCGGCGGCGAAGGTGGCGTCGGGATTCTGCTCGACGTAGGCGAGCATGTCCTTGCCGCTGCGGAGGAAGCAGGCCTGCAGCGCCTGCTGGGCGTCCGCGAGTCGCCCGCCGGCCGGGTAGTCGTCCAGGTAGCGCTGGAAGAGCTGCGCGGCGGCGTCGTAGTCGCCCTGGTTGTAGACGCAGTTGCCCTGGTTGAAGAGGGCCTCGGAGGCCTGCGGGTCGTCGGGGAAACGCTGAGTCAGCTGGGCGTAGACGCCCTGCGCCTCGGTGTAGGCCTGCAGGCCGAAGAGCGTATCGCCCAGCTTGCGCAGCACGGCGGGCGTGTCCGGGTAGTCCGGCTGCTCGTTGAGCACGCGGCGCCAGCGGCCGACGGCGTCCTCGTAATACTGCAGCGCGTAGAGGCACTCGCCGCTCTGGTAGAGCGCCTCGGCGGCGGTGTCGCCCTCGGGCTTCGTGGCCAGGAACTGCTCGAAGAGCTCCAGGGCCTTCTTGTACTCCTTGCGGTTGAAGTACATGCCCGCGGCCGCCAGCGCGTTGCCCGGGTCGCTGCTGGCCTCGTTGGAGATCACCAGCAGGTAGCGCTCCTGCTCGATGGCGGCCTTCTGGTCCTCGCCGAGGCGGCTGTAGCTGGCCGTCACGCCCTGGAGCGCGAAGGGCGCCACGTCGCTGAAGGGGTAGTCGTTCAGCACCAGGCGGTAGAGGTCCGAGGCGTCCTGGTAGAGGCCGAGGTCGTAGTAGCTCTCGGCGATCAGGTAGTAGGTGCGCGCGCGCCAGGGGTTGGGCGTGGGCAGCAGCTTGCGCGCCATGTGCCGGTAGTTGGTGACGATGCGGTTGAAGTCCTGCTCGCCGTAGTAGGACCAGGTGAGCAGGAAGAGGGCCTTCTCGCCGAGGTCGGTGGCCGCGTGGGTGTCCAGGAGCTTGCCCAGCAGCGAGCGGGCCTGGCCGGTCTCGCCGAGCTCGAGGTAGTCCAGCGACTGGATGAGCTGGACGCGCCCCTCGAGGGGGTCGCCCTCGTAGCGGTCCATGAACATGTGGCCGAGGCCGATGCTCTGGTTCCAGTTCTGGTTGCGCGCATAGTGGTGCATCATGCGGAAGAGAGCGCTGCTGCTGGTGCGGCCCTCGGGGAAGGTCTGGAGGATCGCGCTGAAGGCGTGGTCCGCCTCGCTCTCGCGCCCGAGCTGGAAGTAGGCCAGACCCTGCAGCATGAGGACCTTCTCGCGCAGGGTGTCGTCCTCGGGGAGGTCGGCCAGCAGGGCGTCCAGGCTGTCCAGCGCGCGGTTGAAGTCTTCCTCGCGGAACAGGATGGTCGCCAGCTTGAAGCGTGCGGCCAGGGCGTGACGGCTGTCGGGATGCGCCTGGAGCACCTCCTCGAAGGCGCTGCGCGCCAGGGCGCGCTGGCCCGAGCGAAGGAAGCTCTCGGCGATGGCGAAGCGGACGTCCTCGGCCAGGCTCGTCTCGGGATAGCGCACCAGGAGCTGGCGGTACTGCTGGATGGCCTTCAGGTACTGGCCTTCCTCGCCGAGGGTGCGCGCCGTGTAGAAGCGCGCGCGCTCGGACTCCACCTGGCGGAAGAAGTCGCGCGCCTGCTCGAGCTCGCCCTTGTGGTAGTGATAGACGCCGTAGGCGAAGCGCAGCTCGGGCCGCTCGCCGTAGCCGGGCCAGGCCTCCACGAGACGGTCGGCCGTCTCCTTGAAGTCCTCCCACTCGTTCAGCGCGACCCAGGTCTGGGCCAGGGCGAAGCGCGCGTCGCGGGCGAGGTAGCTCTCGTCGCCGTCCTCGACCTTCTCGAAGTACTTGGCCGCCTCCGCGTAGTCGCCCTGGGCGAAGGCGCACTGGCCCCGGCGCAGGAGCGCGCAGGCGTCCAGGATCGCACGGTCGCCGCTGGCGCCCTTCACCTTGGCGAACTCCTGGTCGGCGGCCTTGAGCTCGCCGAGCTGGAAGAGGCAGTCGCCGGCCATGTAGCGCGCGCGGGCGCAGTGCTCCGAGCCGTCGAACTTCTGGTAGACCGCGCGGTAGGCGTCCACCACGGCCATGCTGGGACCCTTGCGGGCGAGCAGGGCGTCGGCCTCGTCGATGAGGGAGCTGGCGCTCTCCTGGGCCGCGGCGGACGTGGCCACGAAGAGCGCGAGCGCGAGCGGGAGTCCTTTCCACATGGTCTGCACCTCAGTTCACTTCCAGCTGGACGGGCGTCTTCAGGGCCGGGTCGTAGTCGCGGATCTCGACGTTCAGCTCCTGGGTCCAGGGATCGCCGAACTCGTCCAGGACCACGACCACGACGCGGTAGCTGCCGGTGCTCACCAGACGGCCCTGGTCGTCGCGGCCGTCCCAGGAGTAGGTCTCCGGCGGCTCCTTGCTGCCGCGGGCGCTGTGGCGGGGCTGGCCGTCGTTGTCGTAGATCACGAGCTCCCAGCCCTTGGCCTTGCCGCGGAACTGGCTCTTGAGCTCGAGCTCGACGCGATTGCGCTCGCCGCTGGGCGAGAAGCGCGCCGTGTCGCTGCTCAGGCTCACGCCGAGCGGCACGCCGAAGCGCCAGGTGAAGCTCAGCCGGTGCGACAGGCCGATCGGCGTGTCGCTGACGGCATAGTCGAGCTGCCAGGCCCCGCTGCGGTAGCCGCCGCCGGCCGCGTAGCCGTTGCGCATGGTGTCCCAGCCGCTGCGCAGCGCGAAGTTGCCCAGGCCCCAGACCTCGATGCCGGTCTGGACGCCCAGGGGAGCGTCGCCCACGCGGACGAGGTCGAGCGTGGACAGCACGCGGCCGTCACGCAGGTGGAGGGCGCCGCCCGCGCGCACGGTGAGCGGATAGCTCTCGGCGGTCTGGAGCAGCGTGATCTCCGGCGCCAGCACGTTCTGGACGAGGAAGCCGAAACTGAAGTGCCGCGCGGGACGGTTGAAGACGGCCAGGTCGAGTCCCGACCCGCTGCCGCTGTAGCCGGCCAGGCTCTGGTTCACGGTGCGATAGCTCGCCGCCAGGCTCACGCTGCCGAAGCGGCGGGCGAAGCTCACCTGCAGGCTGTTCTGCGTCTCGTCGAAGCTCTCGCCCGTGTCCTCGAGCAGGCTGCTGCGCTCGAAGCCGCCCGAGCTGAGCAGCGCGCCGGCGACGCCCAGCGTGCCGAAATGCCCCAGCGGCTGGACCAGGCCCAGGTACTGGTAGCGCGTCTCGGCCAGCAGCTCCGCGTGGAAGAAGAGCAGTTCCGTGCTGCGCACCTGCTCCATGCCCGCGGGGTTGTAGAAGAGGGCGCTGGCGTCGTTGGCGAGGCCCGTGGAGGCGCCGCCCATGGCCAGACCCCTGGCGCTGGCTCCGAAGCGCAGGAAGGTGCCCGGCTGACCGCCGGAGGCGTCCTGCGCCGCCGAGGGCGACGCCGCCGCGAGCAGCAGAGCGCTCAGGACCAGGATGCGGATGCTCGTCGTGTTCACCGTGTTCACCTCGCCTGCTACTTGACCACCGCGATCTTGCGTCGCAGGAGTTCGCCGCCGGTGCGGACGGTGCAGAGATAGCCGCCGTTGCCCACGATTTCCCCGCGCCCGTTGCGGCCGTCCCAGGGTACCTGGTAGGTCTGCCCGTTCTGGGTGCCCAGCTCGTGGGTCCAGACCAGGTTGCCGAAGTGGTCGTGGATGCGGACCACGGCCGTGCCGTCGGCGGCGGCGCGGAAGAGGATGACGGTCTCCTCGCGGCCCGCCTGGAAGGGGTTGGGCCGGTTGCTCACCGGGTGGTCGGCGGCGAGATCCGCCCCGAAGACCACGGTGAAGGTCTGCACGTTCTCGCGGTTGCCCTTGATGTCGTCCGCGTAGTAGCTGAGCGTGTGCTGCCCGTAGGCGCCGATGCCCAGGTCCTCGAAGCTCAGCGGTTCGAAGTAGAGGTTCTGCGGCAGCGCCTCCGGCCCCAGGTCCACGCCCCAGTAGGTGCGGTAGAGGCCGATCTCGCTGGAGCTGCTCAGGGCGAAGCGCGTCTCCGGCGTCACCATGACGCCGTGGCTGGTCTCGGCATTCGTGCCCAGCAGGGACAGCTCGGTGAGCGGGGGACCGATCACCGCGATCTCCACGAGGCGCGTGGGCAGGTCGCGCACCGACACCTGGACGACGAGATCCTCGCGCCCGCCCGTCGGCACGCGCACGACGTTGCTGGCCGTGCCCAGGTTCCCCGTCAGCACCGAGTCGGCCGTGAGGACGCCGTCGCCGCTGAGCAGGGTGAAGGCCACGGGCTCGCTGAGCACGTTGTTGCCGAAGAGGTCGGTGAGCGCGGCGGTGATCGCCGTCGCCTGGCCCACCTCGAGCGTGCTGAGGTCGGCGGTGACGCTCAGGTTTTGCGGCGGACCGTGGTGCACCTGGATCGGATCGGTGAAGACCACCACGCCCTGCTCGTCCGTGATGCGCAGGTAGATGGGCTCGGCGGCCGTGTAGGACTCGGTCAGCGTGCAAAGCCCCGCGTGGGTGCTGCCGGCCGTGAGGGCCAGCACGCCCGCGCCGAGGTCGCCCGTGTTGTGGTTCACGGCCTCCACCGTGAAGGAGCGGTCGTCGCTGGTGACGCGCTGTCCCGTGGAGGTGTCGATGAGCTCCAGGTCCACGGTGAACGACGCCGGCGGACCCACCGTGGCGGTGACCGGCGTGGTCACGCGATAGGTGACGTCCTCGGGCACCATGTGGATCACGTCGCTGAAGCTCTCGCGGCCCTGGTCGTCCGTCACGCGGATGACGATGTCCTGCACCGTGGCGTAGGTCTGCCCACCGATGGACAGCTCGCCCGCCGCCAGCACGCCGCTGGTCACGCCGAGCTGGTCGAGGGCCGTCTCGTGGTTCGGCAGCAGCGCCGTGAGGTAGACCTCGTCGTTGGCCGCGGTGATGAGCGTGCCGTCGTCGCGCACCAGACGGATCGTCATCGGCCAGCTCGCCGGCGGTCCGGCCTGGGCGATCGCGGGCACGCTGATCTCGTACTGCGCCTCGCCCACGGGGATGTTCACCGAGTGGGCCAGGACCTCGGGGTTCTCCGTGTCCTGCGCGAAGACGATGATGCTGCCCTGGTTGTGGATCACCAGCGCGTAGTCGCCGATGCCGCCGATGAGCGGCGCGCCGTTGTTGGGCGGATTGCCGTCGCGCACGCTGCCCTCGGAGCTGCTCAGGGTCACCGCGCCGGCGTTGAAGGTCTCGATGAGGTTCCAGTACTGGTCCGTGGCCCGGACCTGCACCATGAAGGGCACCTCGGCCTGCTGCAGGATCGGGTTGCCGGTCTTGCCGGTCTGGGAGCTGACGCCCGGCACCGGCGTCTCGCCCGGCGCGATGAGCTGCAGGCGCTTGTAGCCGTCCGGCAGCATCACGATGGTGTCGGAGATGCCCACCACGCCGCGCTCGTCGTGCACGCGCAGGTAGATGTTCCCGGCGCCGGTGTAGGTCTCGTTGAAGCTGCAGCGGCCGTCGTTCAGCACGTTGCTGCCCACGCTCCAGGAGCCCGCGCCGAGCTGGCCGGTCTGGCCCGAGTAGACGTCCACCGCGAAGGTGGTGTCCTGGCTGGCCACCACGAGCCCCGTGCCCAGGTCGAGCAGGCGCACGGTGACGGGGAAGCTGGTCGGGCCGCCCACCGTGGCCGTGTCGGGTACGCTGACCTCGTAGACGAGCCCGCCGGGCTGCATGTCCACGATGTCCGTGTAGCCCACGCGGCCCACGTCGTCCATGACGCGCAGGATGATCGGCTCCACGCGGTCGTACTGCTGGCCGTTGATCACGCGCACGCCGGCGGCCAGCGTCTCGTCGGTGATGGCCAGGTTGCCTGCCGCCACCGAGAAGTCGGGGTTCAGGGCGGTGATGCCGAAGCTGTGGTTGGCGTCGGGGGCCGGGTCGCCGGTGACCGGATCGATCATCTCGACGATCATCTGGAAGCCGGGGTAGCCGGTCTGCGGCGCCGGGTTCGACAGCGTGATCTGGTACTCGTAGCCCGGCGTCACGGGGATGGAGACCGTCTGTCCGGGGGGCGCGGTGTTGTCGTCGTCCCAGGCGCTCAGATCCACGGTGCCCTGCGCGTCCAGGTAGAGCTGGAAGGTGCGGCGGCCGTTCACGTAGGGCGACCCCATGGCGGGCGGGTTGCCCGGCCCCACGCTGTTGTCCGTGGAGCTGAACATGATGGCGCCCTCGTTCACGGTGCTGACGAGGTTCCAGAACTGGTCCACCGCGCGGACGGTCACCGGGAAGGGGATGCGGCTGCGCTGGGTGTCCGGGACACCCTCCTTGCCGGTCTCGGCGAAGGCCTCGACGCCCGGCCGCACCTCCTCGCCCGGGGCGAGGATCTGGAGGCGCTTGTAGCCGTCGGCGGTCACGGTGAAGATTGCGCTGTTGCCCGTGAGGCCCTGGTCGTCCTCCACGTGCACGTAGACGTTCTCCGCCCGGCTGTAGCTCTGGTTGAAGAGCACGTAGCCGGACTCGAGGCTGGCCTCCGTGACGCCGACCATGCCGAGGCCGGGGGCGCCCGTGGCCGAGGCCCAGACGCTCACGTCGAGATCGCGGTCCACGTCGATGCGCGTGCCGGTGTCGACGTCGCGCATCTCCACCGCGATCGGGAAGGTGCTCGGCGGACCCGCCACGGGGTTCGCGCCCTGGCCCAGCGCGATGCGGTACTCACGGCCGTTGCTCAGCATGTGGATGGGCTGGCTGTAGGCGAGGCGGCCGGCGTCATCGCTGACGCGGATGATGATGTCCTCGACCGTGTTGTAGGCCTGGGCCGGGATCGTCACCACGCCGGCGCTCAGCGTGGCCTGGCCGACCCAGAGGGTGCTGCTGGCCGGGTCGAGGTTGCTCTTGAAGGCCGTGATGTCCACGGTGTTGTTGGCCGCCGTCTCGGGCATGCCGAGCGAGTCCACCAGGCTCACGGTCATGCCGAAGGTCTGGGGCGGGCCGACGCGGGCGCTGTCGGGCGTCGCGATCAGGTACTGCGCGCCCTGCTGCAGGCTGATGGTGACGGCCTGGGGCAGGATGTCCAGGTTGTCCAGCGGGTTGACCTCCACGGACACCGCGCCGCTGGCGATCAGGAAGATCGGAAGCGTCAGGCTGCCGCCCGAGAGATTCTGGCCCTGGTTGGGCGGGTTGATGTCGTCGAGCGCGCCGTCGCTGCTGGTGAGCAGAACGTGCTCGTCGTTGTTGGGCACCTGGTTCCAGTACTCGTCGACGCTGCGCACCTCGATGTCGAACTGCAGACTGGTGGTCTGCAGGTCCGGGGTGCCCAGCTTGCCGTCGGACTCGTAGCCGCCGGGGTTGGGGGTCTCGCCGGGGGCGATGATCTGGAGGCGAGTGAAGGGCCCCGGCGCGATCTCCACCGTGGAGGTGTCCGCGCGGTCGGGCCAGGTGACGTCCGCGATCGCCAGGTCCTGGTCGCCAGCGGTGCGGAAGTAGAGCTCGGAGCTGGCGCTGCCGTTCGGCTGCAGGACCACGGGGTTCGCCGTGGTCACCACGCTGTAGCCCGTGCTGCTGAGCTGCACGGACGGCTGCGTCGCCACCTGGTTGAAGAAGGCGTCGACGGCCAGCAGCGTGGCGCTGAGGGTCTCGCCCGCGTCCACGGGGAAGGGCACGCCGGCCTTGCCGCTGCCGATGCCCGGCGTGTGCATCTCGCCGGGCAGGATGAGCAGCAGGTCGCTGTAGGCGCCGGCCAGCACGTCGAAGGCGTTGCTCACGCCCGTGCGTGCGTAGGCGGCGTCGGTGACGGTGAGGGTCACGTCGCTGCCGGCCTTGAAGACCTGCAGGCCGCCGCGCCAGACGCCCAGCTCCGCGCCGGGCCAGGTGCCGCCGTCGCTGAAGTCCACGCTCATGGGGGCGAGGATGCCGTCGCCATGGCTCACCGTGAGCAGGCCCGTGCCGCCGTAGGTGGGGATGTGGTTGCCGAACTGGTCCCGGGCCACGATGGTCAGGTCGCTGAGCACCTGGCCGGCCACGAAGTCGGGGATCGGGTCCAGGGGATCGTTGGGCGTTGGATTCGTGCGGCTGTTCACGCCCAGCGTGAAGTGATCGATCACGCCGGCCTGGAGCGGGACGGCCGTGAAGGCCTCGGCGCTGCCGTTCATGTCCTCGGCGTGGACGGTCTGGAAATTCGGGTCGGCCAGCGTGCGCAGGGTCACGTTGAAGTTGCCCGACGACGCCGACAGTAGCTGCCCGGGACTGGGCAGCGACGCGGCGCCGTCAGAGCTGGTGAAGCGCAGGCTGATGGGCAGCGACGGATCGCTCTCGCCCACGGGATTCCAGAAGGCGTCGGTGGCCACCACGGTGACCGGGAAGGCGATGCCCGCGTCCTGGTGGTTGCTGTCGCCCAGCTTGCCGTCTTCCTCGATGGAGTCGAAGATGCCCGGCGCCAGGGTCTCGCCCGGCGCCACCACGGCCAGGCGCGCGTAGGCGGCCGGCGAGACCTGGATCGCGTCGCTGGTGCCGCTCACGCCCTGGGAGCTGGTGATGGTCAGGGTGCGCGAGCCGAAGGTGCGGTAGATGACGTCGATGTTGGTGGCGTTGCTCACCGTGAAGTTGTTGTCGGCGAAGGCGGGCAGCTGGAAGTAGCCGTCGCCGCTGCTTGCGCCCACGAAGTGCGTGCCGCCCACCATGTTGAAGTACTCGTCCACGGGGCGGACCACCACCGGCGAGACCGTGAGTCCCGCCGTCGTGGGGTTGGGCGTGCCCAGGTTGCCGCTGAAGCCGGGCGTGCTGAGGCCGGGGGCGTAGGTCTGGCCGGGGAGCGTGACCAGGAAGCTGGCCAGCGGTCCCGGATTCACCTGGAAGCTGCCGCTGGTGGACGAGGCGCTGCCGCCGCTGTCGCAGACCAGCGCGCAGGAGAAGAAGCGGCGCGTCACCTGGATGTCCGTGTCGAGCTGGCCCGCCACGAAGGTGCTCGTGCTGCTGAGGATGTAGTCCTCGCTCTCCTCGGCGCCGTAGCGCACGCGCAGCGAGACCGCGCCGTTGTAGGGGAAGCGGTTCTCGTAGAAGTCGCGCGCGGTGATCTCCACGTTGAAGGGCTGGGTCGTCACCTGGACGTCCAGGGTGTCCCAGATCGCATAGTTGAACTCGAAGTGGTCGAGGTTCTGCGGATCCACCGTGAGGTAGCTGTTGCTCACATCGCTGATGGAGCCGCTGGCCGTGGCGCTCACGCTGTGCGTGGCCGCGGTGATGAGCCGGAAGTACTGGTCGCTGAGCGTGTTGCCGCTCATGGCGCCGCCCGGGGGCAGCTGCACCTGGGGATGGCCGTCCGAGCAGCTGTAGCTCAGGGTGAAGGGCAGGCCCGGGTCGCTCTCGAGCACGGGGTTCCACCAGGCGTCGACGGCGTAGACCGTGGCCGCGAAGGGGATGCCCGCGAGCTGATGCGTGGGGGTGCCGCTCTTGCCCGGAGGCACGCCAGGCGTGAGCGTCTCGCCGGGCAGGACGAGCACGATGCCGTCGAGCGCCGCGGGCCAGAGCGGCGTCACCACGGCCGTGCCGCGGGGATAGCTCGACTGCCCGGGGTAGATGCGACCGCCGGTGGCGGTCACCACGTTCGAGCGGGTCAGCGGATCCGTGCCGAGGAACTGCACGTTCACCGAGGCCTGTCCGTGATCGAAGCTGCCGCCGCTGACCAGCTGGGTGGGTCCGGGGCCCAGGTGGCCGATCTGGGCGGCCAGGGTGACGTCGTCGGCGAAGTTGCCGATGGGCACGCCGAACTCGTCCACCGCGATCAGCGTGATGGGGATGTTCTGCCCGACCCACTTGTCGCCCGAGGGCAGGCTGATGTTGAAGTGGTCAACGAAGGGGTAGCAGTTGATCCACTCGTAGCCCTTGGGGGCGGTGATGTCGTCCACCGCGCGCGCCTCGAGCTGGATCCCGGTGCCGGGCGCGTTGAAGACCACGTTGTCGAACTGGACCTCGCCGTTGACGATGTAGCGGTCCGGCGGCAGCGTGGCGGCGTGCGTGGTGTAGAGCTCGAAGAGCAGGGCGTTGACGCTGGTGTCCACCGAGCCGTCGCCGTTCATGGTGCGGACGCGCACGCTGAAGCCCTGCCCCAGGGTGACGGCGGGGTTCCCGTCCACCATGACGGCGTCGATCACCGTCAGCTCGGTGTAGTCCCAGGCCTGGGCGGTCGTCGCGCCCATGCCCAGAAGCAGGGCGGCGAAGGCCAGTGCGAGCCCGAGACCGAAGGTGCTACGCGCCGGGATACGCTGCGGCATCAGATGCCTCCACTCGGCGAAGTCTATGGGGGGCCGTCGCAGCGAGACGCTGCGAGGGATTGCCACCTGCTTCCAGAACTGCCGCATTGGCGCCGTGCCTGCGGGAGTCCAGTTCACGGCGACCCGGACTGCAACCGTTATGCCACCGGCAAAGTCTCGAGTTAGTAAGGAGTTGAGAGGCGTTCCTCACCCTTGTCGGAAAGCTCACGGCGGGCTGGGAAGGTCCGGGGACGCCTCGGGCCAAGGGCCGGTCAGTCTCCATTTGCACGATGCACATCGCCAGCCGTCAGCCCGCGCGTACGCCGCTTGCGAGGCGATCCCGCAACTCGTAAACTATTCCGTGAGGATCTGGAAACCTTGCCGCCCTCGGCGGCATCCAAGGGCCTGAACCCGACACCGTGGAGTCATCGATGCGACGCGCCGCCCATCTTCTCGCTGTGACCCTGCTGGCGGCCTCGCCCGCGGTCGCCGGCGCCGCGCTCATCCAGGTGCCCGGCGAGGTGGGAACGATCCAGGCGGCCATCGACGGCGCGAGCGACGGGGACGTCATCCAGATCGCCCCGGGCACCTACGCGACCTCGCTCGTGCTTCGCGGCGGCGTCACCCTCGTGGGGGGCGGGCCGCGCCCCGAGGACACGGTGCTGAGCGGCTCGTACATGCATCCGCTCATCAAGCTGGAGGGCGACAGCCGTCCGGCCCGCGTGGAGAACCTGACCCTGCGCGACGGCTTCGGCTACAAGGGCGCGGGGATGGAGCTGCAGGGCGCGGTCCTCGACGTCTACCGCGTGCGCTTCGTGAGCAACGCGGCCGCCCTGGAAGGCGGCGCGATCTACGCCACGAGCTCGCTGCTGACCCTGCGCGAGTGCCTCTTCTACGCGAACTACGCGCAGGGCGGCGAGGGTGGGTCCATCTACATCCAGGGGGACGACCAGACCGGCCGCGCCCACGTGGTGGAGAACTGCACCTGGGCGGGCAACGCCGGCTGCTGCGGAGGCATCTCGCTGGTGATCAGTGACTGCCGCGTCGAGGTGACGAACAGCATCCTCGAAGAGGTGACCTGTCTGGCCGGCGGGGACGGCTACTTCGCCTGCAACAACGGTACCTTCTGCGGCACCGACGGCGGCGGCAACTTCTTCGCCGATCCGCGCTACTGCGGCTTCGAGAACGCCGACTGCCGCCTCGAACCGGAGTCGCCCTGCCTGCCGGAGAACAACCCCGACTGCGGGCTCATTGGCGCCTTCGGCGGCTGCGGACTCACGGCCACGGCCGAGACGAGCTTCAGCGCCCTCAAGTCCCTGTACTAGCGGGCTTCACGGCGAGTCGCGGCGAGCGCGCAGCCAGCCAGGCCATGCCCAGCGCGAGTCCCATCCCCCAGATCCAGCCGGCGAGGACGTCCAGCGGGTAGTGCACGCCCACGTGCACCCGGCTGTAGGCCACCAGCACGGGCAGCGCGAGGACGAGCGCGCGCCGCCAGCGCGTCACGCCGAGGGCCAGGAAGGTGCCGGCCGCGCCCATGTTGGCCGCGTGGGAGCTGGGGAAGCTGAAGCCGGGGCCGCAGTCCACCAGCACGCGCAGGCCGGGGAGATCCGCGTGGCAGGGGCGCGGGCGCGCGAAGAACTCCTTGAGCAGCTGGCTCGACGTGCTGTCGCTGATCGCGATGAGCGGCAGCAGCCAGAGCGCGCGACGCCGCCAGCGCGGGCCGCAGGCCAGCAGCAGGAAGAGCCAGAGGGCGAGCAGGGGGATGCGCACCGGCTCGTCCTCGGTGATGAAGACGAAGAAGGCGTCCAGCCAGTGCGGCCAGGGGTGGGCGTTCAGCCCCAGCATGAGGCTGCGGTCGAGTGAGGCGAGCCAGTGCATGCGCGCAGCCTAGTGGAGGGCCTTCCGTTCGGCCAGGGATTTCGCGTCGGCGTCTTCGCCCGCGCTGGACGGCCGCGGCCGCAGGCCATAGAGTGGCGGCATGTTCGAGTACGAGCGCTATGGACGTTACTTCGCGCAGTGCGCCCACGCCCTCGAGCCCCTGGCGGCCGAGGAGCTGCGGGAGCTGGGGGCGAGCGACGCGCGTCCCGCCTATCGCGGCGTCTACTTCGAGGCGGAGCCGGCCGCGCTCTACCGCATCAACTACGCGTCGCGGCTGGTGAACCACGTCCTGGCGCCGCTGATCACCTTCGAGTGCCACTCCGACCGCTATCTCTACCGCACCGCCCGCCAGCTGGACTGGGACCGCCTCCTCGATCCCACGCGGACCTTCGTCATCGACGCGAACGCCAGCGACAGCAACCTGCACCACTCGCGCTTCGCGGCCCAGCGCCTGAAGGACGCCATCGCCGACCACTTCCGCGAAGCCCGGGGCGAGCGGCCCAGCGTGGACCGCCGCGAGGCCGATCTCTGGCTCAACCTGTCGATCCATCGGAACCGCGCGATCATCAGCGTGGACGTCTCCGGCGGCTCGCTGCACCGGCGGGGCTACCGCGTCGACGCCCGCGAGGCGCCGCTGCAGGAGACCCTGGCGGCCGCGATCCTGCGCCTCAGCGGCTGGCGGGGCGAGACGCCGCTCGTCGATCCCTTCTGCGGCTCGGGCACCCTGCTCGCCGAGGCCGCGCTGGTCGCCGGCCGCGTGCCGGCGGGCTGGCGGCGGCAGGCCAAGGGCGCCAGCGCCGCGGTGCTGCCCGACTTCGACGCCGCCGTCTGGAAGCAGGTGCGCCGCGAACAGGACGCCGCGCAGCGGGCGATCGCGCCGGGACTGCTCATGGGCGGGGACATCGACCGCGAGGCGGTGAAGGTGGCGCGCAAGAACCTGGCGAAGCTGCCGGGGCCGCCGCCGGTGGCGCTCAGCGTGCGCGACTTCCGCGAGGGCCCGGCGCTGGAGGGCGCGACGATCGTCACCAATCCGCCCTACGGACGCCGGCTGGGGGACCGCCGACAGGTGGAGGCGCTCTACACGGAGCTCGGCAACTGGCTCAAGCGCCGCTGCCAGGGCTCGACGGCCTGGATCCTCTGCGGAGACACCGGGCTGGTGAAGAAGCTCGGCCTGCGGCCGAAGCAGCGCATCCCGCTCTACAACGGGCCCCTCGAGTGCCGGCTGGTGGAAGTGCCGCTCTACGGCTAGGGGCCGGTGCGAGCGGGGCGTTGCCGCGGGGCTTCAGCGGCGCTTATAATCGTGGTCCCCGTTTCCGCGCGAGGTGAACCATGACATTCTCGGCCATTCTTTGCCGCTCTTCCCTGCAGGAAAGCCCCAGCGCCGGTCGGGCCGCGCGCCGCCCGGTGCTCTGGCTCTCGATCCTCCTGCTGGCCCTGTCCGCCGTTTCCGTGGCCTCGGCCGCGGAGGACGTCGCTCCCCGGCGATCGGGGGTCGTCGAGGTCGGGCCGCCCACGGCGGTCGGCACCCGAACGCAGGGCCTGCGCACGGGCGACGTCAACGTGACCGAGAACGCGCAGCAGCAGAACGAAACGGCGATCGCCGCGGATCCCTCGCATCCCGGCAATCTCGTCGCGGGCTGCAACGACTACCGCAACGGCGACTCCGACGTCGGCGTCGCCTACAGCTTCGACGGCGGCGAGAGCTGGACGGCCAGCACCCTGGCCGCGCTCGACCCCAGCCTGGGGAAGTACGACGCGCAGGGCGATCCCGCGATCGCCGCCTACCGTGACGGCGTCTTCTACTACGCGTTCATCGACTTCAGCCGCTCGGACGACCGCAACCGGCTGGCCGTGGCCAGGAGCGTCGACGGGGGCGTGACCTGGCCGCAGCTCGGCGTCATCATCGATCACTCGGGGACGGGTAGCGAGGACTTCGAGGACAAGGAATACATCGCGGTGGACAACACGGGCGGCCCCCACGACGGCAACGTCTACGTCACCTGGACGCGCTTTCCCGTCAGCGGCGATGTCGAGATCTTCTTCGCGCGCTCGACCGACGGCGGCGCGAGCTTCTCGACGCCGGTGGTGATCAGCGACGAGCCCGGCGTCCAGGGCTCGGTGCCGGTGGTGGGCGCGGGCGGGGAGATCTTCGTGGCGTGGAAGAACGGCGCGCTCATCGTCGTGGACAGGTCCACGGACGGTGGACTGACCTGGGGGACGGACGTGGTCATCGCCAACATCGACCCGATCCCCAGTCCGCTGCCCGGCGCGGGGTTCCGCGTGAACAGCTTTCCGACGCTCGCCACCTTCCAGCCGCCGGGAGCGCCGCAGCCACACGTCTACGCGGCCTGGGCGGACGAGTCCGCGGGCGGCGCCGGCCCGGACATCCTGTTCAGCCGCTCGCTCGACGGGGCGGCGACCTGGTCGCCCGCCATCCGGGTCAGCGACGACGACAACGCCGCGTTCCAGTGGTTTCCGTGGATGGCGGTCGATCCCGCCGGGAACATCGACGTCGTCTTCTTCGACCGCCGCCATAGCCCGAACTCGTCACGCTACCATACCTATCACGCCCGCTCCCGTGACGGCGGCCTGTCCTTCGAGACGAACCGTCGCCTGAGCGACGAGGAGTCCGACGCGGCGAACGGCGGCTTCGGCGGCGGCTTCATCGGCGACTACAACGGCCTGGTCTCGACCTCGCTCGGCGTGCGCGCGTACTGGACCGACACGCGCGATTCCAACGGCAACGCGGAGGGCTACACGGACGTCGACGTGAGCACCGCGGTGGCTTCCGGCGGCGATGGCTGGACGGCGGCCGCGATCCAGAGCAGCCCGAATCCGTTCCGAAGCAGCACCGAAATCCGCTTCGCGCTCCCGCGGGCGGGCGCGGCGACGGTCGCGATCTACGATGTCTCGGGACGTCGGCTGTGGGAGGCATCGCCGTCGGCGTGGAGCCAGGGCGAGCACGCGGTGCTGTGGGACGGCAGGAGCGCATCGGGCACGCTGCTGCCGTCCGGCGTCTACCTGTGCCGTGTCGAGGGCGAGGGGATTCGTCTGGAGCGGAAGCTCACCCTGACCCGCTGACGCGAGAGACCGAGGTGCCGGAGGTCGGGCTCGAACCGACATGCCCTCGCGGGCGGGGGATTTTGAGTCCCCTGCGTCTACCGATTTCACCACTCCGGCGGCGGCTGCAGAATAGCAGGCCGCGGGGGCCTGTCAACTGCCGGCGCTAGCGGGTCGAGTCCGGCCCTTCGTAGGGCCGCAAGGCGCGCGGCGCGCCGAGCACCTCCGCCATCACGATCGCGCGTCGCCAGCCCTGACGTCCCCGCGGCATGGCCGTGACCGGTCGCGGTCCACGCTGCTCGCTGGACATGGGCGCCGCCGGGGCGGCGGCCTGTTGCCGACGCTTCGCCGCGACGCGGCGCAGGGCGTCGGTGGCGCGCTGCCACTCCGGACCCGGCGTCACCGGCCTCGACGTGATCGTGGGCGCGGGGTGCGCGGCCTCGTAGTTCGTGCCGCCCTGGCCCTCGAAGCGGGCCTCGTGGGCCACGTCGTGCCAGGGGGGCGGCGCCTCGGGATCCGGCTCGCCGAAGGGTTTCGGCTGCGGCGCCGCGGGAGCCTTGGGCTTGTTCTCCGCGGCGCCCAGACGCTCGGCCAGCGACTCGAGCCAGGGGGGGAGCTGTACCTCGTCGGCGGGGCTCTCGTCCGTGACCGGCGTGGGCGCGGGCGCCCGACGCGGCCGTTGCCGCGCCGGGGCCTTCGCCTTCTTGTCCGTCTGCCCCTGCTTGGCCACGGCCTTGATGATTCGTGGCAGCGCCAGAAACAGCAGCAGGATGAGTAACTGCTCCACGGCCTAACCCTCCGGGGTGTTCTTGCCGCCGCCCGGCTTGTCCTCACGCGAAATCGAGTCGCGCATGGCCGTGTCGCTCTGGATGTTCTTCATGCGGTAGTAGTCCATGATGCCCAGGTTGCCGGTGCGGAAGGCCTCGGCCATGGCCCTGGGCACCTCGGCCTCGGCCTCGACCACGCGGGCGCGCATCTCCTGCACGCGAGCGACCATCTCCTGCTCCGCGGCCACGGCCATGGCGCGGCGCTCCTCGGCCTTGGCCTGGGCGATGCGCTTGTCGGCCTCGGCCTGGTCCGTCTGCAGCTGGGCGCCGATGTTCTTGCCGACGTCCACGTCCGCGATGTCGATGGAGAGGATCTCGAAGGCCGTGCCCGAGTCGAGGCCCTTGGCCAGCACCGTCTTCGAGATCTTGTCGGGGTTCTCCAGCACGGCCTTGTGGTTCACGCTGGAACCGATGGTGGAGACGATGCCCTCGCCCACGCGCGCGAGGATCGTCTCCTCGCCGGCGCCGCCCACGAGGCGGTCGATGTTCGCGCGCACCGTGACGCGGGCCGTGGCGATGAGCTGGATGCCGTCCTTGGCCATGGCCGCCACGTTGGGCGTGGTGATGACCTTGGGATTCACGCTCACCTGCACGGCCTCGAGCACGTTGCGGCCGGCGAGGTCGATGGCCGTCGCACGCTTCCAGCCCAGTTCGATGTTCGCCTTGTCGGCGCTGATCAGCGCGTTCACCACCAGGGTGACGTTGCCGCCCGCCAGATAGTGGCTCTCGAGCTCGTTGATATTGAGCACGAGACCCGCCTTGGTGGCCGCGATGAGCGGTCGGATGATCGCCGGCGGACTCACCTTCCTGAGCCGCATGCCCACCAGGGTGAAGAGGTTCACCCGCACGCCGCTGAAGAAGGCGGTGATCCACAGCCCCACCGGGATGAAGTAGGTGAAGAGCACCAGCATTACGATGATCAGAAGGACCACGAGGAAGAGGAGGATCTCCGTCGCGATCGCGGGCAGGAACAGCATGTCGCTCCTTAGGTCAGTTGAGAGGGCGAGCCCTCGGCCTCACCGGATTCCAGCGGCTCCACCACGACGCGGTTGCCGCTGATCTTGATCACCTTGACGCGCGACCCCCGGTCCACGTAGTCGCCCGTCGTCACCACGTCCAGCCGCCGCCCTTCGAGCTCGATCGCGCCTGCGGGCCGCAAATCGCTGAGGCAGTGGCCGATCTTGCCCACGAGCGGCTCGCCCTCGTGCTGGTCGGCGTGGAAGCCCACCGCGTGATCCTGTCGCGTCTCCAGCACGATCCCGCCCATCCAGCGGGCTTGCGGAAGGTACTTCAGCAGGCTGAGGAAGAGGATCAGCGTGACGAAGAAGGAGGCGATGAGCAGCA
Source organism: Candidatus Latescibacterota bacterium (assembly GCA_020633725.1). Lineage (NCBI taxonomy): Bacteria > Pseudomonadati > Candidatus Latescibacterota > Candidatus Latescibacterota bacterium. The sequence goes on along the minus strand of JACKDC010000001.1, from coordinate 797,051 downwards.
GCAGCGCGCCGCGGATGTCCGCCATGCCGCCGTGGGGCGCCACGCGGCTGAGCAGCAGGCCGGCCACCAGCATCACGATGCCCGCGATCCCCGCCGCGCCGAAGCCCGGGATGACGAAGATCTCCAGCACGATGAGCAGCAGGCCGCCCAGGAAGAGCAGCAGTTCCACGTTGCCGGCCAGGTTCACGAGGTAGTGGCTGCCGAAGTAGAGGGCCAGGCAGATCACGCCGATGAGCCCGGGGATCCCGAGCCCCGGCGTGCGCAGCTCGAGCAGGAGCGCGAGGCCGCCGATGGAGAGCAGCAGCCCGGCCATGATCGGGTGCGTGAGGAAGCGCACGAGCCCTTCGGACCAGGTGGGGCTGGCGCGGACCACGTCGCCCTCGTCCCAGTCCATGTAGCGCAGCAGCTCGCCGCGACCGGTGACGAGCTTGTCGGCCACGCCGAGATCCAGCGCCTCGTGGCCGGTGAGGGTGAGCAGCTTGCCGGTGGCGACGACGCCGTCGATCGCGATGTCCGCGTCGACCATGGCCTCGGCCACGCGCGCGTCGCGGCCGGTGGCCTCGGCGGTGGCGCGCATCTCGCCGCGCATGTAGGAGACGGTCTTCTCGCCCGTGGGCTCGCTCTCGCCGCCCGGGGTGATGTGGATGGGCTCGGCAGCGCCGATGGAGGCGCCCTCGTTCATCACCAGGGTCTTGGCGGCGAGGCTGATCAGGGCGCCGGCGCTGATCGCGCGGCCGGAGACCCAGGCGATGGTGGGCACCTGGCAGTCGAGGATGGCGTCGCGGATGCGCACGGCGGCGTCGATGCGGCCGCCGAAGGTGTCCACCCGCAGCAGGACGGCGTCGGCGCCCTCGCGCTCGGCCTGCGCGATGGCCCGCTCCACGAAGGGGGCGAGGCCCATCTCGATGGTGCCGGTGATGGGGATCTCGGTCACCCGCGTGGCGCCGTAGCCCGGCGGCGTGGCCGGCGCGTCGGCGGGGGTAGGGCCGGCCGGCAGGGTGAGCAGGGCCAGGGTGAGCAGAGGGAGTCCCGCGCGGCGCAGGAGGCCCCCGAAACCCAGTTGCACGCGGGTGAAACTGGCCCATGTGACCATTTTGTACCCCCTTAGGCCCTTGACTTTGCACAGGTCTATGCTATTGTGCAAGCCGTTTTGGGGCCGTAGCTCAGCTGGGAGAGCGCATGACTGGCAGTCATGAGGTCAGGGGTTCGATCCCCCTCGGCTCCACCTCAACGTTCGCCTGCGAGAGCCCGCAACCGCGGGCTCTTTCCGTTGAGGTGCTACCGCCGCGACGGGGGTCTATTCGACCCCGAGTTCAAATTCCACGCTGACGATCGCCTGGCCCCCCAGCGGCAGCTCGAGAGCGCGCCCCTCGCCCAGCGCGATCGCCTCCTGACGTTCTTCCAGTAGGTTCACCCGCCAGGCCGCGCGCGGCGGCGGGCCAAACACCAGCCGCTCCACCTGCGCATCGCCGCTCAAGTTCCACAGCCTCACGATCAGGGTGTCGCGCGCCTCGCAGCGCTTGATCGCGCTCACGGCCACGTGGGGGTTCGTCTTCGCAAAGAGCCCCGGCCCGCCGGCCCGCAGCCCCGCCGCCACGCCTTGGCTGCCCAGCGGCTCGGCGCGCCAGGTCTCGCTCACGCCCTTCACGTCCGCCTGCAGGTGATGCCCCGCGAAGGGCAGCAGCGCGTAGCGGAGCTCCTGCGGCCCGAGGCACTGCGCGTCGGGCGTGGCCAGCGTGGGGCCGGCGTTGCTGCACCGGCGGCTGACGAAGTCGTCCCGGGAGAGCCAGCCCACGGCGCGCAGCAGGGTGAGGCTGAGGCCGCCGTCAGCCGGCAGGGGGTGGATCTCGGGCAGGCCGCGATTCAGCACGGCGAGGCCGCCGTCCGCGGCCTGCAGCAGCGAGTAATCCTGTTGCGGGTAGCTGCCGGGATGCGGCTGCACCCAGTCCTCGCCCGTGGGCGGCGTGAGCGGTCGCGCGTTGATGAAGTAGTGACCCTCGCTCAGCACCCTGTCCGTGACTATCCCCGCGGGGAACTCGGCGCGCAGCCGGTGGTCCTCGGCGCGGTTGTCGATGCGCGTGCGGACGTCCACCAGCGGACTCCCCGCCGTGAGCGTGACGCGCACGGTGACGGGGCAGTCCACGGTCTCGGGGCTGCGAGCGCTGCGATCGGCGCCGAGTGACACCGGTAGGAGCCAGTTGAAGCGCGCCTCCACCGTGGCGCGCCCGGCACCCGCGTCGACGTGAACGACTTCCCCGGCGAGCCCCGCGGCGCTCACCGTGCGCGGCGTGGCGGCGTGGGAGAAGTCGTACTCGTCGCCGGCGTCCTCGTCGTCCACGAGATGGTTGAGGCCGTGGAAGCTGCGGCCGTCGCGGAGGTCGTCGAGGTCGAGGCGGCCGTCGGAATGCAGCGCGACCCGCACGAGGCCATTCTCGAGGGTCGATCCCGCGACGCGCACAGGGTGCGCAAAGGGCGGTGGCGTGGGTGCGTCTTCCACCAGGGTGAAGGTGGCGTGGCCGAGGGCGGGCAGCGCGGCCTCGAAGCGCAGGTGGAGGAAGCAGTCGGCGGTGTCGGCCTCGCTGTCGGGGCGGAGGATGCGCTCGCCGAACTGCTCGCGGTAGATCGCGAAGCGCGCGAGCTGCTCCTCGGCCGTGAGCGCAGCGCGGTAGTCGATGCCCCAGAAGCGCTCCACGAACTGCCGCGAGACGATCTCGCAGGGCACGGCGTTGCCGTCCGCGTCCACGAGGCCGAGCGTGTCCAGCCGATAGCCGAAGGGCTGCAGCACCACGAGGCGCTCGACGATCTCGCGTCGCGGCACGGGCAGCGGATTGAAGAGCGTGAGGACGGTGGCGCGGTCGTCGGCGGGCGCGGGGCCGAAGCGGGGGGCGAGGTCGCCCAGCTGGCGCTGCAGGAGGCGCGTGGCCGTCTCGCGCACGCCCGCGAAACGCGGGAGCATCTCGGCGTGGACGTCGTCGGTGCTGCAGCCGCAGATCGAGTCGTGGGGGTGGTTTGCCAGCAGCAGCTTCCAGGCGGCGCCGATCGCGCCGGCGGGGTAGGGCAGACCGTGGACGAAGTGCGCCACGGCGCTGGCCGGCTCCAGCACCCGCGCCAGCAGGTGCTGGCAGCGCTCGTTGGCCTGCTTCAGCGGCATGCGCGCGCTCCAGACCCCGGACAGGATGTGGTGCTCCTTGCCGCCCAGCAACTCGCCGGCGTGCGCGCCCGGCGTGAAGGGGCGCGAGCGCAGGGCGGCGAGGAAGTCGCCGTAGCTGCCGTGACGGAACTCGATCTCGGGGAAGGCGTCGCGCAGCGCCGCCAGCACGGCTTCGAAGTCCTGCTGCACCGGGAAGTGGTCGCAGCCGTTGTTGAGCAGCCAGACGTCGCTCCGCGAGTGCCGTGCCATTTCAATGAACAGCTCGCGCACCTGCTCCACCGCGCGCGCGGGCTCCACGCGCCGACGGGTGTGCGCGTGCCAGATCTCCTGGAAGCCCAGCCCGCCCGCGTTGCAGTAGCCGCGGCACTGGTTCACGGCGAGCACGCGGCTGCCGTCGGGGGCGGTCCAGTCGAACTCGAGGCCCTGGGCGGCCGCGGCGTCGTCGTTGCCGCGCGTGTAGATGAAGCTGTCGATGCCCGCGCCGCGCAGGAGCTGGGGCATCTGCGCGAGGTGGCCGAAGGAGTCGGGCATGAGCCCCACCTTCTGCGCGCCGCCGAAGGGCGCGGCCACGGCGTGGCCGATGAGCAGGTTCCTCACCATGGACTCGCCGCTGACGAGAAACTCGTCGGGCAGCACGTACCACGGACCCAGCGCGAGGCGGCCCTCCCTGCACAGCGCGGCCACGCGCGGCGCGTGCTCGGGTCGGACGGACAGGTAGTCCTCGAGCGCGATGGTCTGCCCGTCCAGCGCGAAGTGCTTGAACTCGCCGCCGGCGTCCAGGCGATCGAGCACACCCTCGACCACGCGCTCCAGGTCCACCTGGAACTCGTGCGCGGTGAGGTACCACTCCCGATCCCAGTGCGTGTGGCTCACGAGATAGACGATCGCCGGGCGCTCGGGCATCAGTCCTCCTGGCAGGCGCGAATCAGTTCGCCCACGGTGCTCTCGGCCACGCCGATGCAGGTGTCGGCGGCGCCGTAGTAGACGAGCACGCGCGCGTCCGCGGGGGCGGGGCCAGGGCCGTCGTGGGTGGGCAGGACCATCCCCGAGGGGAAGACCACGTTCGGCACCTGGCCGCTCAGCTCCCAGGGGAGGCGCGGCTCCAGCAGGTTGTTGCGGGTGCGGGCGAGGACGCGCGTGGGGTCGTCGGCGTCGAGCAGCAGCGCGCCCGCCTGGTAGACGTTCACGCCCCCGTGGTGCGTCGCCACGCCGTGATAGAGCGCGAGCCAGCCGGCCTCGGTGAGCACGGGGGGCGGCCCGGGGCCCAGCAGTTCGTCCCAGGAGCGCGGGCGGCCCGCGGCGACCGGACCTACGGGACGCCAGTGGAGGAGATCGTCCGACTCGCTGAGCCAGATCGCGTCGCCCGCGCCGGCCGCGCCGGCCGCCACGCGATTCGGACGGTCGAGGCGCAGCGCGCGGCCGCCCACGCGCGCGGGGAAGAGCACCCCGTTGCGATTGCCGCCGCGGGACACGAGCCCGCGCCACTGCCAGTCCCGAAGGTCCGCGCTGCTGAGCAGGCCCAGCTCGCAGCGGTCGTCGAGATCCACGGCCACGAGGGCGTGGTGCAGGCCGTCGAGGGTGGTCAGGCGCGCGTCGTAGACGTGGTGCACCGGCTCGCCGAGGGCGTCGAGCCCCGCGAGGTGGATGGGCTCCGGCGCGACCGTGACGCGGAGGCCGTCCTCGCTGGCGGCCATCACGAGGAAGGTCTCGCGCCCGCGGCTCTGCACGCGCAGCATGAGGTGGATGCGCCCGCCCGCGCGCAGCGCGCCGGGATTGAACACGCTGCTGGGATCGGCGAGGCGCGGCTCGCGGGAGCGGATCTCCGCCGCGGTGAGCAGCGGCGTGTCGGCGACGCGGCGGAGCCACATCTCAGCGCCTCCAGCCGATGAGGACCGCGCTGGAGCGCCAGTAGCCGTAGTTGCCGTCGGCGTCGGCGGGGCGGATGCCCTCGATGCGGTAGGCCAGCGCGTGCGGGCCCGGGGGCAGGGCCGCGCTCAGATCCTCGCGCAGGGGCGCCACCTGGTCCCCGGGGCACCAGCCGCTGCGGCTGTAGTCGCTGGACCAGCTGCCGTCGCTCCAGCGGCGGCAGTACGGGTTGATGGCGCGGAAGCGGCCGCAGTCGTCGCGCCAGGGACGCAGGCGAAGCACCTCTCGGCCGTCCACCGTGACCACGTGATCGCGCGTCTCGAACTCGTCGGCGCCACGGCCGTCGGTGCAGTGTCCGCTGGTGAAGAGGAGCAGTTCCACGCGGCCGACGTCCTGCGGGATCTCAACGGGGCAGTCGATGGTCCCCGCATCCATGGCGACCCGAGTGATGGCGTCCTCGCAGAAGAGCGGCAGCGCCCAGTCGGGATCGTCGGCGCCGGGGTCCGGTGCGAGGGTGAGGGTGAAGTCCAGGCGCCAGCCGGGATCGGACCAGGTGTCCACTGTAGCCTCGAAGTCGACGTGGCCCCGGAGGAGCGGTCGCGCCCAGCTCACGTCGGCCGTGTGCTCGGTGGCCCCGCCGTAGGCCGTGATGAACTTGAGCAGCTCCACCGCGGGCCCGGTCGGAGGCTGCAGCCGCACGCTGCCCGCGCGGTCCCAGGGATCGTGGACGTGCTGGATGTCCTGCGGGATCGGCCGCGTGGCCACGTGGGCCGTGATGCGCAGCGGCACGTTCCTCAGGCGCGGCGGAAACTCGTGGGGCCTCACCAGCACGCGGCCCGCGTCGCGCGTGTCCACCGACGCGGTGGCGTAGCGGGTGGAGTCGGCGGGGACGAAGGCGATGACGTTGTCGTCGAACACGATGAGCCGCTCCACCGGCGGCAGCGGCGCTGGCGCCGGCGCGCAGGCGCAGACGAGGGCGACGAACGGGATGGCCAGGCGACGCATCAGGCGTCCTCCCCGGAGTGGTGGACGACGCCGTCGTCACGGGCGTCGCGGGCGGCGCTGTCCAGCCGGCGGAAGAGCGCGCGCAGGTCGCGCAGGCCGCCCGCCGTGAACCAGACGATGGTGAAGACGGCCAGCAGCACCTGCACGACCACGTAGATACGCCAGTAGCGGGTCCAGCCGCGGCTGGTGGGATCCAGCCAGCGGAGCCCCGCAGCGGCGGCGCGCTGGGCGAGCGCCACGTCGCCGGTGGCGCTGGCGGCTTCGGCAAGGGACGTCCACGCGCGCCCGAAGGTGGAGTCCTGCTCCACGGCGCGCTGAAGATGGGGGAGCGCGGCGGCGGGCTCGTCGGCCTTGAGCAGGCAGAGGCCCAGGCGCTGCCGGAGCAGCGGATGGTCGCTGGCGGGCGCGGCCGCGAGCAGCGAATCGAGCCGCGCGGCCGCCGGCGCCCAGGCGTCGGCCGGCGTGTTCTTGTCGGCCAGCAGCGCCTCGGTGGCCACGAGCTCGCTGCGGGCTGGCTCGGGGACGGCGCCGTAGTCCGGCGCCGGGTCCAGGTGGCGCAGGCTCCAGAACGTGCCGCCGATGAAGATGAGCGTCCACGCGCCCGTCTGCGCATAGGTCAGCAGGTAGATCGCGCGGTCGGCGCGCGTGAACTCGCGGCCCATGCCGAGCAGGCGCCAGCCGCGGGCGGGCGCAGGCGTGGCGACGCGGGTTTCGTCCACGCGGGCGTGCGCGCCGCGATGGAGGGTGCGGTCGAGGTCGTGCAGGCGGCGCGGTCCCAGCAGCGACACGGCGATGTAGAGAAGTGTCGACGCGAACATCGACAGCGCCCAGTACTGCTGGCCGTTGATCGCGAAGAGCCAGCCCAGCACTCGCCAGCCGGCGCGTTGAAGCAGCGGCAACTCGCTGCGAACGACCTCGAAGAGGCCGGCATCGAGGCGATGGATCAGGATGCCGCCCACGGCGATGATCGCGCCGGCGCTCATGGCCGTCCACGCGGCCGCGGTGCTGCCGCGTCGCCAGTAGAGTCCGCCGATGATCACCGCGCCCGAGCCGCCGGCGAAGATCGCCCCCGTGATCGCGAAGAACAGGAAGATGTACTCGCTCTGCTGGAAGAGCAGGCTGAAGCAGAAGATGAACAGCGCCACGCCCAGGATCGCGAGGCGCAGGGCCAGCAGGTGCTGCCGCGGCGTGAAGGGCCGTGCGCGGAAGGGCAGGATGACGTCCTGCACCAGGATGCTCGCCCAGGAGTGCAGGTAGGTGTCGTGCGTGCTCACGAAGGCCGCGAGCATGACCGCCGCGAAGGCGCCCATGAAACCCACGGGCAGCAGGTGCGTGAGCACCAGCGGCGTGCGCAGCTGGCTGCGGACGGCTTCGTTGTCCACGCCGCCCAGGGCGTCCCGCACCGCCTGCGCCACCGGCGCGAAGTCCGGATGCCGCAGCACGGTGTAGGCCATGATCGGCACCAGCAGTAGGAACAGGTTCTGCGGAAAGCCGCGCCAGTTGTTGAGCACGCCGGCCATCTTGGTCTCGTGCGCGCTGATGCCCGACGCGTTGTAGGCCTGTGTCCCCTGCCAGCTCATGGTGCCGTAGAGCAGGCCGAAGATCCCGATCAGGAAGTAGACGAAGTTGAAGTCCTCGACCTGGCTGGTCTGGAAGGGGTTGATCAGGCTCGCGCGCTCGGGGGCCATGTTGAGCGTCTCGAGGATCTGCTCCCAGTGCACGTGGCCGAACAGGTAGAGCACCAACGCCACGAAGACCAGGTTGACGAACACGCCCTGCACGAAGTCCGTCACGATCACGGCCACCTGGCCGCCCGTGTAGACGAAGGTGAGCGCGATGCCCAGCAGCACGGCCATGACCAGCGGGAAGGTCGGCACGGGTCCCAGCTGCGCGGGCAGCCCGCAGAAGTGGATGAAGAAGCGCGCGCCCACGGCCGGGAAGATGCCGAAGTTCACCAGGCCCGACCCGAAGGCCAGCAGCCCCGCGAAGATGCGAAAGCGCTTGCTGTAGCGACGCTCGAAGAACTCGGCCAGCGTGAGGCAGCGGCTCTGCCGGAAGCGATAGGTGACCCAGCCGGTCACGGTGACCAGGAGCACGAACACGCCCATGGTCAGGCTCCACCAGCTCATCGAAAAGCCGGCGACGTAGTTCATCTCGAGGAGGCCGACGATGGTGATGGCGCCCAGGCCCGCGATGCCGTTGGCCACGCTGAGCAGGTAGCGGCCCGCCGCGCGGCCGGCGGCGAGGAAGTCCGCCACGCTCTGCATGCGCCGCCGGCTGGCGACGATGCCCGTGCCCATGAGCGCCAGCATGGCCGCGACGATGATCCAGTCGAGGGGTGCCATGTTCACGGCGGGGCCTTAGTAGAAGGACCGGGGTTTCCCGGGGTGCGTCCGCTCACACCCGGAATCGTCGATGAATCCGTAGCGGTTGGTGCTTGCATCGTACCCAGATGCCGAGTAGCCAATGGGGCTCACATCGAGGCTGAACGACCGCCATGCTTCGGACACGGGCACTCTCACGGCCAACTCGTCCAGGTCCCGTGCGTAGCGTTCTGTCTGAGCGTAGTAGCGCTTCTGAGCGTAGTAGAAGCGGCGAAACCTCGACAGCGTCTCACGGAAGACGAAACCACCGCTCTCCTTGCCCCCGAAGTGTAAGAATCCCCACATCTCCGGATAGTGCATGGCCACGAGCCCCTGCGGCGACCAGACCCAGTTGTCCTCGGGCAGAGGCCTTCCGGTCTCGGGGTCGACGCGCTTCCGGTAGGCGCCGTCGACCACGTCGAGCTGCCACTGCACGCGGGAGAAGTTCACGCGCCAGGTGTCCTTGCACTGCGGGGGTCTCCCCTGCGCCGCGCACTCTTCCAGCACGGTCCAGGGCAGCGCCAGCTCGACGCTCCAGCCGCGGTCGGTGTCCGAAGGGTCGTTGAGCGTGCCGTCCAGGTGCACGGCGCTCTTCAGCCCCGCGATGTCCCAGCTGTCCACGGCGTGCCCGCCGTCGCGGTAGGGGGCGGTGAGCAACAGATCCCAGACCGTGCCCAGGGCGTTGATCTCCAGCTCGTAGTAGTCGTGGGTGTCGCCGTCGGGGTCGATGAACAGCTCGAAGTCGTTGTCGTGGTAGATCACAGCGTCGCGCTGGGTGAGCGTCGCCCAGAGATGGGGCTCCTCCAGGTCGGCGCCGATGTAGAGGTAGTCGTCGTCCCAGAGCATCTTGACGCGGGTGCGGTGGCGGGGAGTGGGTGCGGACCCGCCGCGGATGTCCACGAAATCCGGTGTCCACTCGCTGCGCCCCCAGGCCGCGTCGTCGAGGCGGCCGTCGATCACTGGGGGTTGCTCCGCGCGGCCGCAGGCGTAGCCCAGCGGTTTCCACGTATCGAGGTCCAGCTGCGGCAGGGGGAAGTCGTCCGCGAGCGCCGCCGTGGGCGCGAGCAGTGCGAGCAGGATCAGCCACCGCGTCTTCATGCGGTCAGCCTACACGCTCGGCCCACGTCCCCGAAAGCGGAAAGGCGGGCAGGCGCGGCGCTTGCTTGCCTTGCATGTGGAGAGCGGCTCGCCTAGGCTGAGCCCGCCCGACCCGCCAGCCCGGAGGCAACGCATGCGCGCCAGGACCGTCCCCGTGATCCTCTTCGAACCCGCCGGCTGCGAGGGCTTCGGCCCGCCGGTGGCGCTGCGTCCCTGCTGGGAGCTGCGCGTGGGCGCGCGGCGTCTCGTGGAGCGCGTGCTGGACCAGGTGCCGGCCGATTCGCTTCACTTCTGGAGCCGGCCGTCGCTGCGTGGGCTCTGCCCGCCGCCGCCGGAGGCGCTGTTCGACACCGAGGATCTGCTCCTCGTCGCCGGCAACCTGTTGCTGCTGGGCGAGGCGCGGCTCGAGGCTCTCGCGCCCGGCGAGCGCGTGGACGTCGACGGCCAGGTGGTCGCGCTCCGTCTGGCCGGCCCGGCGGCGCGCGAGTTCCTGGCGTCCCAGCAGCCCGGCGCGACCTGGCCCGACCCGGCGCCGAAGGCCCGGGACTGCGCCTTCGGTCCCGTCCTCCAGTACTGGTGGGAGCTCTACGAGCAGGCGCCCCGCGCGCTGGCCGCCGACCGTGGCCTGCTGCTGGGGACCGGCGCCTGGCGCCGGGAGGATCGCATGGACTGGGTGGCGGCCGAGGATGTCCACCTGGCGGCGGACGCGGAGATCGCCGCAGGCGCCATGGTGGACGCCAGCGGCGGCCCCGTGCTCATCGACCGGGGCGTGCGGGTGGGGCCGCTGAGCGTCATCCAGGGGCCCTGCTACGTGGGGCCCGGAACGCGGCTCAAGCCGCACACGCAGCTTCTGCACGGCTGCTTCGTCGGGCCCGAGTGCCGGCTGGGCGGCGAGATCGAGGAGGCGCAGTTCCAGGGCTACGCCAACAAGCAGCACCACGGCTTCCTCGGCCATGCGGCGGTGGGCGAGTGGGTGAACCTGGGCGCGGGCGTCACCAACAGCGACCTCAAGAACAACTACTCCGACGTGCGCGTCCTGCAGGCGGGTCGGGAACTGCAGAGCCGGCGGCGCTTCCTCGGCTGCTGCCTGGGCGACCACGTGAAGGTGGGCATCCAGGGACGCATCAACACGGGCACCGTGCTCGAGCCCTTCACCAACTGGTTCGGCGCGGACTTCCCCCCCAAGGGGCTGCCGGCCTTTCTCTGGGGATCGGAGGCGGGCACGACGACCTACGCCCTCGACAAGGCGCTCGAAACGGCGGCCATCGTGATGCAGCGCCGCGGGCGCTCGCTCGACGCGGCGCTGGCCCGGACCATCACCGACTTCTTTGCCGCGACCGAACCGTCACGCGCCACCCTCCGCGCCTGAGAGCAGGCCCGGGAAGAGCCTGCACGGGTGGCTGCAAATTGCCGCCCCGGCCCACCGGGGGCGCGGCCCATCGCGTTTTTGCAACAACCTGCAATCGTTTGTCATCGAGGAACTTAGCCTGAGCACTCGGCTTCGGGACGGGCTCATCCGCCGGCAGCCGAGTCTGGCCCTGCTTTTGATGGACCGCCCCCAGCGACTTTGCCCTGCCCAGTGCGAGACAACCAAGCCGGGGGCCCAATCTCACTTCTCGTGTGCTGCGCTTTTCCGCGTTTGGTACTACGGCTCGGGCGGGGTTTTTCTTAGCGAGAGCGCCATCAGTGGGGGCGGCCAGTCGGTCGCCCCTTTCCCTTGATTCCCCACCCCTTAGGGTTTGACAAACGCAAGTGCGGGTGATACCTTGCGTTGCGTCTTTCGGATGGAGAGGCTGGACGCGGCGCGACGCCGCAAGTCGCCGAGCCTCCCGAGAAGGGGGAGTATGACCAAGGCCGATCTCGTCGAGGAGATCTCCACGCGTGTCACTCTGAGCAAGAAGGACACGGGGATCGTCGTGAACCTCGTGCTCGACAACATCAGCATGGCCCTCTCCCGCGGGGACAAGGTGGAATTGCGTGGTTTCGGGAGCTTCCGCGTGAAGCAGCGCCGGAGCCGGCGCGCCCGCAACCCGCGCACCGGCACCTCGGTCTTCGTGCCCGCCAAGCTGGTGCCCTTCTTCAAGGCCTCCAACGAGCTCAAGTCGCTCGTCAATCGCGCCGTGCAGGCTGCGGGCACGGAAGGGGCCGATCGGGGCTGAGCCCCCTCTCGATCCGACTCGAACGGAACCACGATCAAACCGGGATGGCCTCTCCCGACAGGGGAGAAGTGCTGCTCAGACGAAGAGGTAATGAGGCATGCCCAACGGCAGGAAGCGCAAGCGCAAGAAGATCGCCACGCACAAGCGGAAGAAGCGCATGCGCAAGGATCGTCACAAGAAGAAGTAACTAGCGCTTGCGCGACCGCATCCGCTCCTTCCTGGAGCTGCTGGGGAGGCATCCCGGCGGGCTGACCCTGCGCAGGGCAGCCCGCCTCCTCGGCGTCCCCCGCGAGGAGTACCGCGAGTTCAGACGAGACGTGCTCCGGATCCTGCGCCAGGACCAGCTCCGGCGGGATCGGGGGCGTTTTCTTTTGCCCGGCGCCGCGCCTGCGCAGGGCGTCGGGCGCTCCCTGAACAGAGAGCGGACCACGCAGCGGCCCCAGGGCGACCGACTGCGCGCGGCGCTGCCCGCGGCCTTCCAGCCGGCGAGCGTGGAGACCGAGCGGGCGCTCGGGATGAAGGAGCTCTACGCGGAGTTCGGGCTCGAGGCCGTCTTCCCGCCCGCCGTGGAGAGGGAGGCGAGAGCCAGCGCGGATGCGGCGCCAGCCGAAGAACCCGGGCGTGAGGCCCAGGGCGGCCTGCGCGTGCTCTGCATCGACCCCGCCGACGCCCGCGACCACGACGACGCCATCAGCCTGGAGCCGCTGCCCGGCGGCGGCTGGCGGCTCGGCGTGCACATCGCCGACGTGTCCGCCTTCGTGGCCGAGGGCGGCGCCCTCGATCGCGAGGCGCGTCGCCGGGGCAACTCCACCTACTTCTACCTGGACACCGTGCCCATGCTGCCGCCCCTGCTCTCGGGGCAGGCTTGCTCGCTGAGCGAGGGCGAGGATCGCGCGGCCATGTCCGTGTTCATGGATCTCGACGCGGACACGGCGGTCCGGCGCGTGCGGGTCGTCCGCAGCCGGCTGCGCGTGACGCACGCCATGAGCTACGAGGACGCCGAGGCCGCGCTGCTGGCGCCCGGGAACGCCGAGCCCGCGGCGACCCTGCGCGCGATGGACGCGCTGGCCTCGCGTCTGGCTGCGGCCCGGGCCGAAGGCGGCGCGCTGCAGTTCGAGCTGCCGGAGATTCGTCCCAAGGATCGCGGCGAGGGGGTCGAGGCCTTCGCGCCCGTGCCGGTGCTGCGGAGCCATCACATCGTCGAGGAGTTCATGCTGGCGGCCAACCACGCCGTCGGCAGGCTTCTGCGCGAGCAGGGGCGCCCCGCGCTCTACCGCGTGCACCCGCCGCCGTCGCCGGACGACGTGAGCGCCCTCGTCACCACGCTCCAGCATCGGCGCGTGGCCTGGCGACCCGGGCGGGTCGTGCGCAGCGCGGACTTCCAGCGCCTTGCCCAGCTGCTCGCCGACCGGCCCGACCGGCAGGTCCTCCTGATGAAGCTGCTGCGGGCCATGGCGAAGGCCGTCTACGCCGAGCGCGACGACGGCCACTTCGGCCTCGCCTGGCGCGACTATCTGCACTTCACGAGTCCCATCCGGCGCTACGCGGATCTCGAGGTGCATCGCACCCTGAAGGCGCTCATGGACGAGACCCGCGGCCACGCCCTCGAACACGACTTCGCCCCCGAGACCCGGCGGCCCAGCGCGGTGATTCCCCGCGGCGCGCGCGGCCGCAGCATGGCCGAGCTCGCCGGCTGGCTCAGCGACTGCGAGCTCAACTCGCTGCGCGCCGAGCGCGAGAGCCTGCGCCTCGAGATGGTGCTCTGGGCGCGCCAGCGCCTGGGGGAGTCCTTCGAGGCCGAGCTCGCGGCCGTCTTTCCCACGGGCCTGCTGCTGCGCCTGCCCGAGTCGGGCGTGGAGGGCTTCCTGCCGGCGCAGTTCCTGGGTCGGGAGTACTTCGTCTACGACGAGGAGCGCGAGGAGCTGCGGGGCGAGCACAGCGGCCTCCGCTTTCGGGAGGGCGACCGCCTGCCCGTGCGCCTCGTGGACGCGAACCTCTACACCCGTCGGCTGCAGTTTTTGCTTGAGCGTGACGGGGACTCGGACGACACTTAGAGGAAGCACACGAGCCGGGAGGTGAGCATGCAGGAAAGACGTCGGGCGCCGCGCCTTCGCATCAAGGTACCGGTCTCTCTGCGCATGCCCAATCGCGAGGTCGCCCGACTGGGCGAGACCGTCGACCTCAGCCGCAACGGCGCCTACTTCGGCAGCGAGTACTTCATGGGCGAGGGGACGCGCCTGCCCGTCACGCTCGAGCTGCCGGCCGACGAGGCGCATCCGGCCTGCACGATCCATCCGGACGGCATCGTCGTGCGCTGCCAGCCCGAGGCGGAGGACCCCAGCGTCCGCGAGTACGAGGTCGCGGTGTTCTTCATGGATCTCGACGAGGACGACCAGTCGCTGCTCGACGGGTTCCTCGAGCGCCGTCTCGGCAAAGCGACCGCCCGCTAGCTACGCCGCCAGCTTTCCCCTAAAGCGACCGCTCGGGAAGCCGATAGTCCTTCCGTGGCCCTATGCGTCCCGGAAAGGAGACCTCTGGCATGTCCGACAGTCCGTCCATCGCAGGTCTGGTGGAGAAGAAGACGCTTCAGAAGCGCGTGCTGACGCAGATCGAGAACATCCCGAGTCTTTCGACCGTGGTAGGCGAGTTCCTGGAGCTCTCGGCCAAGGACTACTTCACGGCCCTCGACTTCGAGAAGATCCTGATCAAGGATCAGGCCCTGGTGGCCCGCCTGCTCAAGGTCGCCAACAGCAGCTTCTTCGGCAGCTCCCGCGCGATCCACACGGTGCACGAGGCCGTGGTGCTGATCGGCATGGACAACCTCAAGAACATCGTCTACGCGGTGAGCTCGAGCGGTCTGCTCCGCCACCAGATGAAGGCCTACCGCTATCCCGACGCGGGCTTCTGGCTCCACTCCATGGCCGTGGGCATGACCTGCCGCGCGCTGATGGAGGGCCTCAAGAACGGGCCGCTGGGCAGCGAGGAGGCCTTTGTCGCCGGCCTGTTGCACGACATCGGCAAGCTCATCATCGACGACTACCTCGACCCCGGCGCGGCGAACGAGGAGGGGCGCTTCAGCCTCGAGTCCGAGATGGACGCCGCGGGCTACGACCACACCGAGCTGGGCGAGAAGATCCTCGAGCGCTGGCGCATCCCCGCGAACATCCGCGAGGCGCTTCGGCATCACCACCAGCCGCTCACCGACGAGGGCTTCCACGCGGGCGCCGCGGTGATCAGCCTGGCCGACCGCATCTGCAACACGTGGAGCGTCGGCACCAGGTCCCTCATGGACCTCGGCCGCGAGATCGAGGAGGAGGACTTCGAGGACCTCCTCACCGCGCTCCAGTTCCCGCCCGGCGCCTTCCTGCCGCTGCTCTGGGAGCTGCGACAGAAGCTCGCTCACGTCGAAGACTACTACGTCGACGACGAATGAGCGCTCCCCCTCGCACGGACGAGAGCCTGGCGCTCCAGCAGCTCTACGGCGCGGAGGATCTGGCCGCCTACCAGCAGGTGCTCGGCCGGCTTCTGCACGAGCTGTTCGACGTGGAGCGCTTCGCGATCACGCTGCTCGACCGCCGCCGCAAGGCCTTCCTGGAGATGGAGTCCGGGGAGGGCGTCGGCAAGCGGCTGAGCGGCGGCGACGCGCTGCGCCTGCCTCTCTCGGTGCAGGGCGGCGACCTCGGCGCGTTGCACCTGCCCGCGACGGCCGTCGACGACGACGGCGCCATCGCCCGCTTCGCCCAGCACGTGGGCCTGGCCCTCTACTATCACAAGTTCATCGACCAGCAGAGCCGGCTCATCGACGAGAGCCTCGCGCACGTCCAGGCGCTCAAGGCGATGGGCGAGCTGCTCGGCGAGCTGGACGAGGAACTCGTCCTCACCCAGATCCTCAAGTTCTTCGTGGACCTGGTGGACGCGGAAGTGGGCGCCGCCCTGCTTCGCGACGACAGCCGCGCCGTGGCCGAGGCCCGCTGGGGTCTGCCGGCGGAGCTGCTGGTGGAGCTGGTGGCCGCCGTCGACGAGGGGCGTGTCGAGGGCGAGGGCATCTTCCAGCAGGTGCGCCTGCCGGCCGGACGTTTCGCGTCGTTTTCCATGGCCACCGTGCTGCATCTGCCCATCGCCCTCAAGCCGCCCCATCGCGCGCAGGTGTTCCTGGTCTCCGGAGAGCGCCTGGACGTCGGCGCGCACCGGCAGGAGCTCATCCGCTCCTGTCTCAACATCGGCGGCATCGCGCTGCAGAAGGCGCTGGATCACCGCGAGCAGATCCGCCAGCACCGGCTGAACGAGCAGCTCAAGGTGGCGAAGGAGATCCAGAGCAAGCTGCTGCCGGCGGAGCTGCCGCGACTGGAACAGCTCGACATCGCCGGCGTCAGCCTGCCGGCGCTCGCCGTGGGCGGCGACTACTACGACGTGCTCGCCCTGCCCGGCGGCGACCTGCTGGCCATCGTGGCGGACGTGTCGGGCAAGGGCATCCAGGCGGCCATCCGCATGAGCGGGCTGCAGGCCATGGTGCACAGTCTCGTCTTCCAGGATCTGCGGCCGGGCGAGGTGCTGGGCAGGCTCAACGAACTGCTGGTGACGAGCCGGCTGCGCGGGCACTTCGTGACCGCCTGCGTGCTTCGGCTCGAGCAGGGCGGCCGCCGGGTGCGCATGGCCTCGGCGGGCCACGAGGCCATCCTGCGGGCGCGCGCGGGCGAACCCGGCCATGCGGTCGAGGCGCTGGGGGGCATCCCCCTGGGGCTGCGCAGCGGGCAGGAGTACCCGGAGAGCACGTTTACCCTGGACGACGGCGACCGCCTGCTCATCTACACCGACGGCATGACCGACGCCCGTGATCCGTCGGGCGCGCTCTACGGCGCCGAGCGCCTGAGCGATCGCCTCGCCGCCGGCGCCGACGAATCGGCCGCGGCCCTTCTCGATCGCCTGGTCGACGATCTGGAGCGCTACCGGGGCGAGCAGCCCTGGCCCGACGACCTGACGGCCCTGACCTTTCACTACCAGTCAGAAGGGAAGCAGTAATGGAAATCCGGAGCACCGAGCAGGGCGACGCGGTCGTCCTGAGCGTGAAGGGCGAGATCGAGGTCTACTCGCTGCCCGAGTTCTCACGCATGGCCGAGGGGTATCTGGGGGGACCGCAGACACTGATCCTGGATCTCGACGGCCTGGAGTACATCGACAGCTCGGGCCTCGGCTTCCTGGTCACGCTTCACGAGCGCATGGAGCGCAAGGGGCAGAAGCTGCGCCTGACGAACCTGCGCAACCACGTGGGGCGCGTCTTCAAGATCACGCGGCTGGACCAGATCCTCGACATCCAGCCCGAAGAGGCGCCGGCCAGCTAGGCCAGGCCGACTTCCCTCCTCACCCCGCCCGGTGGGCAGCTTTTGCCCGCCGGGGTGGTCGCGCTTTGCCCCCGGCCGCGTCCCGCGGCGCGACGACCGCGCCAAGTTGCAGCATTGACACCACTTGCCGGCATCGTCGGGAACGACGAGGCGTGGCACGCCCCTTGATGCTGGCCTGCGGACAACGCGCCGTTCGGGAGAAGCGGCGCGCGATCCGGGGGAGAAGCCATGATCAAGGCGCTGGAGAGCAGCGGCAGGGCCATGCAGGTCCAGCTTCGCCGTCACGAGCTCATCGCCAACAACCTCGCCAACGTGACCACGCCGGGCTTCAAGAAGCTCTTCGCGCAGGTCGCGCAGGAGACCGCGCAGCCCGCGGCGCCCGGCGGCGCCGCGACGCGTCGTCTGAGCGTGGGCAGCGCGACGTCCAGCGTCCAGGGCCCGCTGCAGAGCACGGGCAACCCGCTCGACGCCGCCCTCATGGGCGACGGCTACTTCGAGGTGGAGACGCCCGATGGCCCCCGCCTCAGCCGCGACGGCGCCTTCAGCCTGGGGCCGAACGGCGAGCTGCTCCACTCCTCCGGCAATCCCGTGCTCGCCGACGGGAGTCCCGTTCGCATCGAGACCGTGGGCAGCATCCTGCCCGACGGCACCGTCCTCGACGGCGACCGCCCCGTGGGTCGCCTCTCCGTCGTGCGGCCCGTGGCGGGCAGCGCCCTGCTGCGCCGCGGCGACAACCTCCTCGAAGCCCCCGGCGGCACGGAGCCCGTGCCCGAGGGCGAGACGCAGGTGCTCGCCGGCCGGGTGGAGGGCTCCAACGTCGAAGCGGTGGAGGAGATGGTGGACATGATCCGCGCCTTCCGCGCCTACGAGATGGCCCAGAAGGCGGCCCAGGCCGCCGACGACACCCTGCGGGTGGCGGTGGAGCGCGTGGGCGCCGTGCGCGCCTAGAACCGAACCGGGGCGTGAGCGCCCCGACACGCAGTCAGGAGAGCAGCCATGATGCGAGCGATGTCCACTTCCGCCAGCGGCATGCGGGCCCAGCAGCTCTACGTGGACACCATCGCCAACAACCTGGCGAACGTGAACACGACCGGCTTCAAGGCCTCCCGGGCGGAGTTCCAGGACCTGCTCTACCAGATGATCTCGCCCAACCAGCGGCAGGCCGCCGGCGCGAGCATCCAGCCGGTGCAGGTCGGCCACGGCGTGCGCCTGGCCGCCGTGCGGCGCATGTTCACGCAGGGCGCCACGCAGGTGACGGGCAACGCGCTCGACCTCACCATCACCGGCGACGGCTTCTTCCGCGTCGAGCAGCCCGACGGCAGCTACGCCTACACGCGCGACGGCAGCTTCTCCATGGACGGCGAGGGCAGCCTCGTCACCGCGGGCGGACTGCGCGTCGCCCCGGGCTTCACCTTTCCCGAGAGCACCGACGAGGTGGGCATCCGGCGCGACGGGCTCGTCCTCGTGCGCGCGGCCGGCGAGGAGACGTCGAGCGAGCTCGGCAATCTCGAGGTCTACCGCTTCGCCAACCCGGCGGGGCTTCGCGCCCTCGGCAACAACCTCTACGGCGAGACCGAGGCCAGCGGCGTCGCCCAGCTGGGCACGCCCGGACAGAACGGCGTGGGCGCCGTGGAGGCGGGCCTGCTCGAATCGAGCAACGTGAGCGTCGTGGAGGAGATGATCCGTCTCATCGAGGCGCAGCGCGCCTACGAACTCAACTCGAAGGCCATCCAGACCTCCGAGGACATGCTGACCGTCACCAACCAGCTCAAGCGCTAGGCCGACGTGACCCGACGCCTCGCATTCGCCTGCCTTCTCGCCGTCTCGGTCGCCACGCACGCGTGGGGGGCCGAGGGCGGCAGGCTCGTCCTGCGCGCGCGGGTGGACTGCGGCGGGCCGAGCCTCACCCTGGGCGATCTGCTCGCGCAGGGCAGCGCGGGCGCGCTGGACTCGCGGTTCGTGGGGGGAAGTCCCGCGCCCGGGCGCAGCGCGACGTTGAGCAAGCGCCGCCTCGAACGTCAGCTCGCGGACTGGGGCTGGCGCGGCCGCGTCGAAGGTCCCGACAGTCTGCGGCTGGCCACGCCGGGCGTCATCCTCGACACGCGCGCGCTGAGGGCCGCCGTGGGCGCGGAGCTGACGACGCGGCTGGACTCCCTGGGCCTGCGCCTCGACGGCGAGTCGGTGGACGGCTGGCCCGAACCCCTTTGCTGCGCCACCTCGCGCGTGCGCTGGACGCTGACGCTGCCGCCGACGCCGCCGCGCGCGTCGGGCGTCGCGCGGCTGAGCCTGGAGGATGCGGCGGGCTTTGCGAGCGAAGTCGCGCTGCGCTTTCGCTGCGCGCGACCGGTGCAGGTCGGGGTGGCGACGCTGTCCCAGCCCCGCGGCGCCACGCTGAGCGCCTGGACGCTGGAGGAGCGCGACGCCTTCGCCATCGACGGCGAGGCCCTCGACCCCGCGGGGCTCGTGGGCGCGCAGCTGCGCGAGCCGCTTCACCCCGGCGACGTGATCACGCGGCGCAACGTGCGCCCGGCGCCGCTCGTCAAGAGTGGTCGCGAGGTGGAAGTGCGTCTGGTGCGCGGCGCCGTGAGCGTGAGCCTGCGCGGGATCGCCCGCGGCGACGGCGCGCTCGGCGACCTGGTCACCGTGCAGCCCCTCGACGGCGGCGGAGCCCAGCGGCGCTACCGCGTCGCGGGTCCCGGGGTCGTCGTGCCCAGCTACGTACCGCTTTCAGGAGGCAGTTCATGACGATGCGCAGTTCCGTCCGCCAGGCCGGTCTTGCACTCGCGCTGCTCGCCGGCGCCGCCGGCGCGCGCGCCGACGCGCTCTGGGACAGCAACGCGGGCGGGAGCCTCTTCGCCAACGTGAAGGCCCACCAGCCCGGCGACCTGCTGACCGTGCTCATCACCGAGAACAGCAGCGCCAGCAGCGACGCGAAGACCGGCACGGAGAGCAAGCACGACACGGCCGGCGGCCCGGGCGAGGGCGCGCTCAACTTCATCCCGCTCTGGGGCTTCAGCCAGAAGACCACCTACGACGGCAAGGGCAACACCACGCGCAAGGGACAGCTCAGCGCCGTGATGAGCGTGCGGATCGTCGAGGAGCTGCCGGGCGGGATGTTCCGGGTGGAAGGCCATCGCGAGATCAAGCGCAACGGCGAGATCGAGGAGATGAGCCTGACCGGCATCATCCGCAGCCGGGACATCGGGCCGGACAACACGATCAACTCGAGCGCCATCGCCGACGCGGTCATCCACTACGACGGCACCGGCGACGTGGCCAACGGCAACGAGCCCGGCTTTCTGACGCGGCTCATCAACTGGTTCTTCTAGGAGCGGGCATGCAGCGCAAGCGAGCGTGGATCCTGGTACTGACCCTGGCGGCGACCGCCTCGGCGGCCGGCGCGGCCGGCGCGGCGCGCATCAAGGACATCGCCGCCGTCGACGGCAGCCGGGGCGAGCACGTCATCGGCTACGGCATCGTGGTGGGCCTGAACGGCACCGGCGACGGCAGCAAGACCGGCTTCACCACCTACTCGGTCGCCAGCATGATGGAGAAGTTCGGCCACACCCTGGATCCCGAGCAGCTGAAGCTGAAGAACGTGGCGGCCGTCATGGTGACGGCGCTGCTGCCGCCTTTCAGCCGCGAGGGCGGGGCCATGGACGTCACCGTCTCCAGCCTCGGCGACGCGTCGAGTCTCGAAGGCGGCGTGCTCCTGATGACGCCCCTCCTGCGGCAGGCCGACGGCCTGCAGTACGCGGTGGCGCAGGGCCCCATCTCCATCGGCGGCTTCAACGTGGACGCCGGCGCGGGCAACAGCCTTCGCCAGAACCACAGCACGGTGGGGCGCATCCCCGCCGGGGCGCAGATGGTGCGCGACTGGGACGGCCAGCTCGTCCGCGACAACCACGTGGAGCTGAGCCTGCACAACCCCGACTTCACCACCGCCACCAACGTGGCCAGGCGGATCAACGAGGCCATGGGCAGCGAGGCCGCGCAGGCCTACGGGCCGGGCCGCGTCTCCGTGTGGATCCCGGCGGCCTACGAGGCCGACCGCTTCAGCTTCGTCGCCCAGGTGGAGAACCTGAACGTGGATACGGACCTGCCGGCCCGCGTCGTGATCAACGAGCGGACGGGCACGGTGGTGGTGGGCGAGAACGTCTCGATCAAGGACGTGGCCATCGCGCACGGCAACCTGCGCGTCGAGATCTCCACGAACTACGGCGCGAGTCAGCCGGCGCCCTTCGGGCAGGGCGAGACGAAGGTGCTGCCGCAGGTGAACGCGGCCGTCACCGACGGCCAGGGCCAGCTCGCGGTGCTGAACCGCACCAACACGGTCGAGCAGGTGGCCCGCGCCCTCAACGAGCTGGGCGTGAGCCCGCGCGACATGGTGGCGATTTTCCAGGCCCTCAAGGAAGCCGGCGCGCTGCAGGCCGAGCTGGTGATCATGTAGGAGGCGCGCATGGCGACCCCCGGCATCACTCCGAACGCCGCGCGGCTGCTGCCGCTGAAGGCGAGCACGAGCAAGGCGCTGCGGCCGGCGCAGTCCGCCGCGAGCGCGGATCTGAAGCCCGCGGAGCGGCAGTCGGACGCGCCGAGCTTCGTGCAGCTGGACGGCCGGCAGGTGCCCGGCGGACTGCAGTCGCTGCAGCCGGCCGCGGCGGGCAGCCGGCGCGAGGCCCAGGAGGCCGTGAAGGCCTTCGAGGCCGTCTTCCTGCGCACGCTGGCCAGCGCCATGACGGCGAGCGCCAGCCAGGGGGGCGGCACGGGAAAGATGCAGGGTGGCGAATTCTACCAGGGACTCATCGACGAGCAGTTCGGACGGCTGCTGGCCGAGGACGGAGGCATGGGCAAGGGACTGGAGCAGGCGCTGCTGCGGGTCATGCTGCCCACGGAAGGAGTCGACGCCGATGTTGAGCGCTGACGAACTGCGCCGCCTGGAGGCGCTGCTGCGAAACGAACTGGAGGCCTGGGAGACGCTCGAGGCGCGCACCCGGGAACACCACGACGCGCTGCTGGCCGGCGAGGCCGCGGGGGTGGAGCGAACGCTGCGCGCGCAGGTGGGCGCGGTGGCGACGGCGCGCGAGCACAGCGAGGCGCGCGTGGCCGTCACCCGCGCGCTGGGCGAGGCGCTGGGCGAGGGGACGAGCTGCACGCTCGGCCGTCTGCTGGGCGCGCTGCCCGACGGGGACGACGCGCTTCGACGCATCCAGCAGGCCCTGCGCGCGAGCGCGGAGCGGCTGGGCGAGCTGAATGCGGCCAACCGCCGCCTCAGCGAGCACCGTCTCGATCTGCTGCAGGGGGACTTCGCCGCCCTGCAGGCCATGCTGGCCGCCGCCACGGGCGGCACCGACGACGGGCGCCCCGTGGAGGGCAGCCTGCTGTCCTTGCGAGCCTAGGGGGCTGCCATGTCCGGACTCTTCGGTCTGCTCGAGACTTCCAAGCTCACCATCTTCGCCCAGGAGATGAGCCTCGGGATTCTCAACCACAACATCGCCAACGCGAACACGCCCGGCTACCACCGCCAGCGGCTCAGCGTCTCGGCGCGGGGCAACGTGATCGGCTATGGCGGCGGACTGGGCGGGGGCGTCCAGATCGACGGCGTGGAGCGCTTCGCGAACAGCTTCGTGCTCAACCAGCTGGGACGGGTGGGCGCGAACCGCGGCGAGCAGGCGGCCCTGGCCACGGGCTACGGCGCGCTGGAGACGATCCTCGGCGAACCCGTGGACGAGACCATGGGCGAGACGGGGATCAACGACGCCCTCGACGCCTTCCTCAACGCCTGGCAGCCCGTGGTGAACCCGGAGATGACGGGCGAGGACGCCGACACGCGCAACCTCATCCTCGAGGCGGCGAGCACGCTGACCCACCGCCTGCGGGACGTGGCGCAGAGCATCCTCGAGGAGGCCGACAGTCTCCGCGAGCAGGTGGAAGCCGGCGTCGACGAGGTGAACGGCCTGCTGCAGCAGGTGGCCGACCTCAACCTGGCCCTCACGAGCAGTTCGCTCAACGACTCGTCGCGCGCGGACCTCGAGGACAGCCGCGACCAGCGCCTTCAGCGCCTCTCGGCGCTGGTGGGCGCCACCTGGGAGTTCACGGAGCAGGGACAGCTCAAGGTCTACACCGGCGGGCGCGTACTGGTGGATCACGTCACGGTGCACGGGATCGGCAGCGAGCTGGCCGCGGGCGAGCGCGTCGACAGCCTTCGCCTCTTCCCCCTGGCGGACAACCATCCGCTCACGCCGGCCGGCGGCGAGCTCAAGGGGCTGCTGGCGATGCTCGACACCGAGATTCCCACCGTGCTGGAGCGCCTGGACGCCCTGGCCGCGGGACTGATCGACAGCGTCAACGCCATCCACCAGTCGGCGACCGGCGACGGCGGCGGCGGCATCGACTTCTTCACGGGCAGCGACGCCAGCACGATCGCGGTCAACGCCGCGCTGCTGGCCGACCCCGCGCAGGTCTCCCTGTCGGGCACGCTGCCCGACGGGCGCGACATCGCCTCGGCGATCTTCGACCTGCACACCGACGTGGTCGACGCGGCGAACGGTCTGTCGCTCCAGGGCATCTACACGGGCATGGTGGGCAAGCTCGGCGCGCGCAGCGCGTCCAGCCAGCAGCTGCAGGCGGCCGCCGAGCGCCTGGAGACGGGACTCACCGAGAAGCTCGAGTCAGAGGTGGGCGTGAACATCGACGAGGAGCTGGCCCAGATGCTGGTGGTGCAGACCACCTACCAGGCGGCGTCCAAGGTGATCGGCGCCGTCGACGAGATGCTGCAGACCCTGCTGACGATCCTCTAGGAGGCACGATGCGCGTTACCCAGAAGATGTGGCAGTCGAGCCTGCTCGGAAACATCAACCGCGCCTACGACCGCATGGCCGGCATCGATCTGCGCCGGCGCATCACCACCGCCAGCGACGACCCCGCCGGCGCCGAGCACATGCTCCGCCTGCGTGCGCTGCTGGCCACCAACGAGCAGTACCAGGCCAACGTGGCCAGCGCGTCGCGCTGGCTCACCTACTCCGAGTCCGCGGTGGCCGCGGCGGCCCAGGACGTCCGCGCCGCGCACGACATCGCCCTCACGGCCGCGGACTCGAGCAACGATCTCGCGGGCCTGGCGGAGTCGCTGGACAATCTCATCGACGACATGCTGAACCAGGCCAACGCGCAGCAGGGCGGCCGCTACCTCTTCGGCGGCTCCCAGGGGCGGGAGGCGCCCTTCGTGCGCGAGGGCAACGCGATCACCTACCGGGGCGACGACATCGAGCTGGGGACGGCGATCAGCAGCGGGCTGTCGCTCCGCTACAACATTCCCGGCAGCGACGTCTTCGGCGACCGGGCGGCGAGCTTCGCGGGCACGGTGGACTGGGATCCGGTCACCACCTGGGCCACGCCGCTGAACCAGTTCTTCGACGGCGCCGGCCTCGAGCCGGGCCGCGTCCGCCTGACCGACGGCGCGGGCGAGTCGGCCGTCGTGGACCTGCGCGGCGCGACGAACCTGAGCGAGGTCCGCCAGCGCATCCAGACCGCGCTGCCCGCGCTGCGGGTGAGCATCGTGGACGGCGAGCGGCTCGAGATCCGCGACGACCTGAACCCCCAGGGGCAGGTGCGGATCGAGGACGTCCAGGGCGACCGCACCGCCGCCGTGCTGGGCCTGGTGAACGGCGGCAGCGGGGGAGCGCTGCGCAGCCGTGACCTCGACCCCTCGTTCACCGACACGACCCTGCTGAGCCAGCTGCGCGGCGTCACTCTGCCGCTGGGCGAGGTGGCCGTCGTGGTCGACGGCGCGGAGCCCCCGGTGAAGCTCGACCTCTCCGGCGCCCTGACCGTCGGGGATCTCCGCGGGCTGCTGAACTCAGTCTCCGGGGTCAGCGTCACCATCGCCGACGCAGGCAACCGGCTGGAGGTCGGGGGCGTGGGCTCGGCGAGCGTGGCCATCCAGGCCGTGGAGGGCGACGCCACGGCGGAGCTGATGGGCCTGGTGGGCAGCGCCGTGCCGGTGCGGCCCTTCAGCGCCCTGCTCGACCTGCGCGAGGCCCTCGAGAACGGGGACCGCGCCGCCGTGCGGGCCCTGCTGCCGGAGCTCGAAGCCCTGGAGCATCACTTCACGGCCACGCGCGGAACGCTCGGCAACCGTCTCAACCTGGCCGAGGACGCGCAGTCCACCCTCGAAACCCGCAACTTCAACATGACGGCGGCCCTGTCGGAGGTGGGGGACGCGGACATGACCGAGGCGCTGCTGCAGTACCAGAGCGCGGAGTCGGTCTACCAGGCGTCGCTGCTCATGGCCTCGAACATCTTCCAGTTGACCCTTTCGAACTACCTGTAAGCACGGAGAGTACGCAATGCAACTGACCGGAACGCGCTTCGGCGCCATGGAGTATCGAGAGCAGGATCGCATCACCTTGCCCGAGGGCCTGGTCGGGATGCCGAACCTGCGGCAGTTCCTCATCGCCGACTTCGAGGAGAAGGTGCCCTTCCGCTGGCTTCAGTCCGTGGACGACCCGTCCGTGGGCTTCCTGATCGCCGAACCCGCGCTCTTCGAGCCGGAGTTCAGCCTCGGCCTGACGGAAAGTGACCTCCGCGGGCTGGACGTGTCTGATCCCGAGGAACTCGGCGTCTTCGTCCTCTGCACCTTCCGGGGCAGCTGGCAGGAGACCACGGGCAATCTGATGGGGCCGGTGCTGGTTCACGCCGGGTCGCGGCGGGGGCGGCAGGTCATCGTCGAGGACTCCGGCTACAGCACGCACGAACCCCTGCGGGCCCTGCTCTCGGGCGAGGAGCTTGAGGCGGTTCAGCGCAAGGTGTCACAGACCGCCCGCCGACAGGCCGCGGTCGAGAGCATCGGTTGAGCACGAGCGGAAGGAGCCACTGTGCTTGTACTGAGCAGAAAACGGGATCAGAGCATCATCGTCGGCGAGGAGATCAAGATCACGGTGGTGGACGTCCGCGGGGACACGGTGCAGCTGGGCATCGACGCGCCCCGGGCGATCGCCATCTACCGTGAAGAGATCTACGCCGCCATCAGGGCCGCCAACGAAGAGGCGGCGGAGCGCCAGGGCCTGGACGACGACGGCGCCGGGCCGGCCACGCCGCCCCGGCGGGCGTGAGCGTTCCGTTGATGTCGACGGGCGGTGCGGGGCTGCGCGAAAGGCGCGGCCGGGCGCAGAATCAACTCTCCCCTTCGCATGAGCGCGCAACGTGGAAAAAACGCTCAAGTGAGGGTGAGGACGGCCGATGAAGGGTGAGGACGGCCGCAGACGACCGGCCGCCTGAGCGAATGGGACCGTGATCCGTGGCAAGGGAGCGCGACGGATCCAGGACAGCAAGAGCCGCCGCGGGCGGATGCTTAAGGAGAAGCGAAGATGGCATTCCGAATCAACCACAACATCGCGTCCATGAATGCGTACCGCAACCTGTCGCGGAACGACATGGGGTTCTCCCGCTCGCTGGAGCGGCTGAGCAGCGGCCTGCGCATCAACAAGGCGGGCGACGACCCGGCCGGCCTGGTGGTCTCCGAGAACATGCGCGCGCAGATCGCCGGCCTCGGCCAGGCGATCGAGAACAGCGAGCTGGCCACGGCCATGGTGCAGACCGCCGAGGGTTCCCTCACGGAAGTCCATGCGCTGCTCACCAGCATGCGCGAGCTGGCCATCCACGCGGCGAACGAAGGCGCGAACAGCGCCGCC
Organism: Candidatus Latescibacterota bacterium; assembly: GCA_020633725.1. Lineage (NCBI taxonomy): Bacteria > Pseudomonadati > Candidatus Latescibacterota > Candidatus Latescibacterota bacterium. The sequence continues at coordinate 770,384 of JACKDC010000001.1, read as the reverse complement.
GATCTCGCCGCGGACCAGGCCGAGATCAACAACGCCCTGGCGACGATCAACCGCATCGCCCAGCACACCCAGTTCGGCACCAAGAAGCTCCTCGACGGGTCCAACGGCGTGACCGGCAACGTGACCAGCGGCAGCGTCACCTTCCTCAGCGGCTCGGCCAGCACCGAGAGCGGCACCTACGATGTCGTGGTGACGACCCAGGCCGAGAAGGCCACGCTGGCCACCGGCAACTCGGGCGCCATCGCCGGCATCGCCGCCGACGAGACCCTCACGATCACCAACGACAACACGGGTGTCAGCGTGTCGGTCAACCTGGTGGCGGGCGACGACGCCCAGACGATCGTGGACAAGATCAACGCCTACACGAACTCCACCGCGGTGCAGGCGAGCACCGACGGCACGGACATCACCCTGCTCAGCTCGGTCTGGGGCACCGCGGGCGACTTCACGATCGTGTCAAGCAACGCGGCCACCGACGGCACGCAGAGCGGCTTCTCGGCCGGCGTGGGCGACACGGACGACGGCGTGGACATCGCCGGCAGCTTCAACGTGGGCGCCACGGCCTACCAGGCGGACGGCCTCGGCGCGATCCTCACCGGCCGCGCGGGCAGCATGGTGGATGGCCTCACGGTCTCGACCACGGCCGCTGCGGGCGTTGCCGGCACGGTGCAGGTGAGCAACAACAGCCTCGTCTTCCAGGTGGGCGCCAACGCCGGGCAGCAGGTGACGCTGTCCATCGGCAACATGGCGGCGGCCACGCTGGGCACCGGGCTCGACATCACCGGCGGCGGCAGCAACCAGTTCGGCAGCCTCGCCGAGATCAGCATCCTCGACGCGCACAAGGCGGCCGATTCGCTGGCCGTCATCGACCAGGCCATCGAAGAGGTGAGCACGATCCGCGGCACGCTGGGCGCTTTCCAGAGCAACACGCTCGAGAGCGGCGTCAACAACCTGCGCGTGGCGGAAGAGAACCTGGTGGCGGCCGAGTCGACCATCCGGGACACCGACATGGCCGCGGAGATGGCCACCTTCACGCGGAACCAGATCATGCTCCAGGCCGCGACGGCCATGCTGGCGCACGCGAACAGCGCGCCCCAGGTGGTCCTGCAGCTCCTGCAGGGCTAGCGCCACGCTCCCGGACAGCCCACGCGTCCCCATTCGCGGGCCCCGCCATCCGGCGGGGCCCTTTTGCGTTTCAGGGCTGCGCCCGGTAGGCGAGGGCGGCGGCGACGGGCTGCGCTCACCGCGTCGCGTGCCGGGGTTTCCCATCACATCCAACGGGAATCGCGTTTTTGCAATGCGCGGATAGCAGATTGAGCGCTCGCCTATTTCTCAGCGCTTCTCTGTGGGTGATTCAACCCAGCGCTCTGAGGCCTCAAGCGCCACGCAGTGCAGGCCTCCTCCGCGGACAGCCGCGCAGGGACACTCGGCTCCACGTCGGGCGACCTACCGCCTTTCGCGTCCCCTGGGGGGCTGCGGCCGGAAGCGCAAGGAACGGCTGCGCGGCCTTCGTCACACCGCTGTGCGCTTGGCATCGGGCCTGCGAACGCAGGCTCACGCCCGCCCTCCGAACGGAGGGGGCTTACGCCCGTCAACGAGGGCGGGTCTCGGGACCACGGAGGATCCCCTGCGGGGGATATCAAGGAGGATCGCCAGATGGCATTTCGCATCAATCACAACATCGCGTCCATGAACGCGTACCGGAACCTCTCCCGGAACGACATGGGCCTGTCGAAGTCGCTCGAGCACTTGTCGTCCGGCCTCCGGATCAACAAGGCTGGCGATGACCCGGCCGGCCTGGTCGTCTCCGAGAACATGCGCGCGCAGATCGCGGGCCTCAGCCAGGCCATCGAGAACAGCGAGCTGGCCACTTCCATGGTGCAGACCGCCGAGGGCGCTCTGACCGAGGTGCACGCGCTGCTCACCAGCATGCGCGAGCTGGCCATCCACGCTGCGAACGAAGGCGCCAACAGCGCTGCGGACCTCGCCGCGGACCAGTCGGAAATCGACAACGCCCTGGCCACCATCAACCGTATCGCCAGCCAGACCCAGTTCGGCACCAAGAAGCTGCTGGACGGCTCCAATGGCGTGACGGGCAACGTGACCAGCGGCAGCGTCACCTTCCTGAGCGGCACGTCCGACACCACGGCCGGCACCTACGACGTCACCGTGACGACGCAGGCCGAGAAGGCCACGCTGGCCACCGGCAACTCGGCGGCCATCACGGGTATCACCGCCGACGAGACCCTGACGCTGACCAACGACAGCACGGGCGTCGCGGTGACGGTGAACCTGGTGGCGGGGGACGACGCGCAGACGATCGTGGACAAGATCAACGCCTACACGAGCTCGACGTCGGTCGAGGCCAGCACGGACGGCACCGACATCACCCTGACCAGCACGGCCTGGGGCACGGCGGGCGACTTCACGATCGTGTCGAGCAACGCGGCCACCGACGGTACCCAGAGCGGCTTCGCGGCCGGCGCGGGTGACACGGACGACGGCGTCGACATCGCGGGCACCTTCGACGTGGGCGCCACCTCCTACCAGGCCGATGGCGTGGGGAACATCCTCACGGGTCGCGCTGGCAGCGTGGTGGACGGTCTGCGGGTGTCGACGGCTGCGGCCGCCGGCGCGGCGGGCACGGTCCAGGTGAGCAACAACAGCCTGGTGTTCCAGGTGGGCGCCAACGCCGGTCAGCAGGTCACGCTGGCCATCAGCAACATGGCGGCCTCCGAGCTGGGCACCGGTCTGGACGCGGCCAACGGCGGCAGCAACCAGTTCGCGGGCCTGGCTGACATCAGCATCCTGGACGCGGACAAGGCGGCCGACTCGCTGGCGGTCATCGACCAGGCGATCAGCCAGGTCAGCTCGCTCCGCGGCACGCTGGGCGCTTTCCAGAGCAACACCCTGGAGAGCGGCATGAACAACCTGCGCGTCGCCGAGGAGAACCTGGTGGCGGCCGAGTCCATCATCCGCGACACCGACATGGCGGCGGAGATGGCCACGTTCACCCGCAACCAGATCATGCTCCAGGCGGCCACGGCGATGCTGTCGCATGCGAACAGCGCGCCCCAGGTCGTCCTGCAGCTCATGCAGTAGCGCTGGCTGCTGGCTTTCCTCACGGGCTCCCTCCGAAGGGGGGGAGCCCGCTTTGCAGACACGATTTCCGGCTCAAGCGGGGACCGATGGGGGCCGATAGGGAAAGCACGGGAGCCGGGGAGCACTCCCGGGACACGCACAGGGAGGAGCAGCCATGCCCACGGGCGTGAATTCCATTTCAGGACTGATCAGCGGCATCGACACGGCGACGCTGGTCGACAAGCTCATCGACTTCGAGCGGCGGCCGGCCTACCTGCTGGAGGCCAAGCAGGCCCGCACCAACCTGACGCTGGCGGCCTACGGCGCCATCGAAGCGACCCTCGGCCAGCTCAAGAGCGCGGTGGAGGGGCTGCGCCGGCCCAGCGACTTCCGCAGCATGATGGCCACCAGCTCGCAGGAGGGCCTGATCACGGCCTCCGCGGGCAAGGGCGCGGCGCCGGGCGTCTACACGCTCACCGTGGACAAGCTCGCGCAGAGCCATCAGATCGTCAGCGGCGGCTACGCCGACCCGGCGGACAGCCTGGGCACGGGCACGGTCACCATCAGCGTGGCCGGCGCCGAGGCGCTGACGGTGACGCTCACCGAGGGCAACGACTCGCTGAACGATCTCGCCACGGCCATCAACCAGGCCGCGGCGGGCGTCACCGCCATGGTGGTGAACACGGGCAGCGGCGACACGCCCTACCAGCTCATCCTCTCGGGCAACACGACGGGGGCCGACCAGCTGATCAGCGTGGCCACCGACCTCAGCGGCGGCGCGGGCCTGGACTTCGGCAGCGTGGGCGGCGTGAACATCGTCAGCCAGACGGGCTCGAGCAGCATCGCCAGCGGCGGCGAGTACACCGGCAACAGCGACGGCGCCTACAGCTTCAGCGTGTCCACGGGGGGCGTCGTGGGCAGCGACACCATCGTCATCGACTGGACGAACGACGCGGGCGAGAGCGGCCAGATCATCCTCGACGACAGCTACGCCGGCGAGGCCGTGGAGGTGCACGGCAGCCTCACGCTCACCTTCGGCGCGGGCGATCTGCAGGCCGGCGACGAGTGGAGCGTGAACGCCACGAGCAGCACCATCCAGGCCGCCCAGGACGCCGAGCTGAGCTTCGGCAGCGGCGCGCCGATCACGATCCGCAGCGCCAGCAATACCGTGGACGACCTGATCGACAACGTCACGCTGAACCTGCTCGGCGCCGATCCCGGGCAGCAGGTGACGGTGAAGGTGGAGCAGGACGTGGACGGCCTCGTCCAGCGCCTGCAGGGCGTCGTGGACAAGTACAACAGCACCATCGACTTCTTCCTCCAGCAGTTCTCGTACGATCCGGACACGGAGAACGCCGGCGTGCTGCTGGGCGACCGCACCGCCATGAAGCTCGATTCGAGCATCCGCAGCGATCTCACCCGCGCGGTGGCGGGCCTGAGCAGCCAGTTCAGCCAGATGGCCCAGATCGGCATCGGCACGAGCGCGGGCGGCTCGCTGGACTACGACGGCAAGCTCTCCATCGACGAGGACACGCTGCGCAACGCCATCATCAACGATCTCGACGGCGTGATCGCCCTCCTGGGCAGCACGGGCAGCTCCAGCGACGGCGACGTGGTCTTTCTCAACGCGGGCCAGAGCGTCGAGCCCACGGGCGGGTTGAACGCCTACGACGTGCACGTCACCCAGGCGGCGACGCAGGGGCGTTTCGCGGGGCTCGGCGTCGCGACGCCCACGGTCGGTTCGCCGCTGACCATCACCGCGGCCGACCAGCTGCTGCGCTTCAGCGTCGACGGGATCGAGGGCAGCCTGCTGCGCATCCCGGAGGGCAACTACGAGAGCGGCGAGGCGCTGGCGGAGGCGATCCAGGCGGCCATCAACAACGACGACGCCATGGCGGACGCCGGCAAGAGCGTCAGCGCCAGCTGGGTGGACGACGGCGGCGGCCAGGGCCATCTCGAGCTCGTCAGCCGCAGCTGGGGCGGCAACAGCAAGGTGGAGCTGGAGACGACCGACGGCGCGCTCGCCACGACGCTCGGCCTCGTCGGCGGCTCGCCCATGGTGGGGCACGACGTGGCGGGCTACTTCCTCGTCGACGGCGAGGTCGAAGAGGCCTCCGGCTCCGGCCGCATCCTCACGGGCAACCAGGAGAACGGCGCCACGCGCGGCCTGAGCGTGCAGGTGAACCTGACCGAGGACACCCTCGCCGCCCAGGGCGAGAGCCAGGGCGCGGTGCAGGTCTGGAGCGGCGTCACCGACCGCCTCTACCGCTCCCTCGACGGGGCGCTGGACTCGGTGAGCGGCGTGCTGACGAGCAAGCAGGAGAGCCTGCGCGGCGAGATCGACGACATCGAGCAGCAGGTCAAGGCGATCGACGACCGCCTGGCCAAGCGCAAGGAGCGCTACCTGCGCGAGTTCCAGCGCATGGAGAGCCTGCTGTCCGAGATGACCAACACCAGCAGCAACCTCGCGTCGATGCTCGCCAGCGTCGGCACGATCTCGACGAGCCTCGGCTCGAGCAGCAACGGTTGAGGTAGGGATGAACCCCAGGCTGTCCGACACCCAGAGCCGCGCGCAGCGCGCCTACCAGGAGAGCAGGATCCGCGGCGCCGATCCCCAGGAGCTGCTGGCCATCCTCTACGAGGGGCTGCTCCAGTCCGTGCGGGACGGCCAGCACGCCCTGCGCGAGCAGCGCTGGGAGGACGCGCAGCTGGCCCTGAGCAAGGCGCGGCGGATCGTCACCTACCTCAGCAACTCGCTGCGCGAAGAGGGCGGGGAGATCACGAAGCAGCTGCGGCCTCTGTACGCTTTTTGCTTCGAGAACATCGGCCGCGCGAGCCTGGAGCAGGCGCCCGGCCTGCTGGACGGCGTGATCAAGGTGGTGGGGGAACTGAGCGGCGCCTGGGCGGCCATCGCCCGGGACGGTCAGCCCTCCCCGGCGCACGCGCCGGACACGCACTCCCCCTGACCCGGAGTCGAGGCATGGGCAGTCAGACGGCACAGGACACGTTGAGCGCGCTCAGGGCGCTGGCCGAACAGCTGCTGGACGCCTCGCGCGGCGGCGATCTCGACGGCCTCGAACGCGTGGAAGCCCAGCGTCGCGCGCTGATCGCCGCCCTCGATCCCGGCGACCTCGCCGCCCTCGCGACCGCCGACCCCGACGGCCTGGCCGCCCACGTGGCCGCGCTCGAGCGCGTCGACCGGCTGGTCCGCAGCCGCCTGCAGGGCCGGCTGGCCCAGCTCACCCGCGCCATGGAGCAGGATGGCGCGCGCCATCGCGCCGAGCGCCGCTACCGCCAGACTCCCTAGACTTCCCCGGAAGGCCTCGCGGCGCGGACCTTGCAAGACTCCCCGATCGGACCCCGCCCACGGAGGTAGACGGTGGAGATCGGCAAGTCTTCGACCATCCAGCCCCAGGATCTGACCAAGCTCTACGCACAGCGTTCCGAGACGGACGGCGCGCAGGGCGCCGGCACGTCGGCCGTCGCGACCGAGAGTGCGTCCGCCCGCGGCAACGCCGTGAGCGCCGCCGCGCCCGTCCTGGTGGAGATCAGCGCCGAGGCGCGCGAGCGCGCGGAGCAGCAGGAGTCCCTGCAGCTCGCGCGGGACCTCTACGACCGGCTGCCCGCCGTGCGCAGCGAGGTGGTGGCCGCCGTCAAGGCGCGCCTCGCCGCCGGCTACTACGACAGCGACGAGGTCAAGAACGCACTCGCCGACCGGCTGACCGGCCTGATTCGACGTCTGGACCTGGCCGTCCGCTAGCCTTCCCGGTTCCGCTCGCCCCCTGGCAAAAATTCTTGCGGGTTTTGCGATTCGCTGCTACGCAAGTGACGAAGGGGGAGAGAATTGAAGCAGGCCACCGCCGCGCGTTCGCTTCGCGTGCTCGCCGAGAGATCCACGAGCCGTGAGGACTTCGGACTGCCCGCCCGTCTCGACGGCTGGCGGGTGGAGTTCCACGTGCTCAGCGCCGCGGATCCCGGCGACGGCCAACCCGATCTCCTGCTCCTCGCCCTGCCGCCCTCCGCGGCGGGCCTGCGCGACTGGCTCGCGCGCTTCCGCTTCCTCCAGCCCCACTGCCAGGTCCTGCTCGCCGAGTACGACGAGGACGCGCGCTGGTATCGCGACGCGGTGCAGCTGGCCGTGGACGGCCTGCTCACCCTGCCCCTCGACGCCGGCGGCTGGCGGCGCACCCTGGCGCAGAGCGCCGAGGCCCTCGCCGCGGCCGAAGCCCAGCGCGGGCTGCTCGGCGATCTGCAGCGCAGCTCCCAGTCCCTGGAGGAGAGTCGGCGCCAGCTCGCCGGCATGCTGCTCCAGTCCTACGAGCACCTGGGGCGCGTCCATCGCCAGCTCGAGCAGCGCCTCGAGCAGCTGGGCATCCTCTACCGGCTCGGCCGCGATCTGAGCCGGCAGCGCAACTGGGATCCCGCCCTCGACGAGTTCCTGAAGGCCTGCGTCGAAGGCCTTGGGTTCAAGGGCGTTGCGCTGCTGCTGTGGAGCTTCGACGCCAGCCGCCTCGCCACGCGCGCCCACCGCTCGCTGGAGGCGCCCGCACTGGAGCGCGTCCTCGCCCTGCTGGGGGCGCTGCCGGGCGACGACCGCTGCGCGGGCACGGTGCTCGGTCTCGCGGGGGGCGACCTCCTGCGCGACGACGCCCTGCGCGCCGCGCTCGAGCGCATCGAGCTGCTGGTCCTGCCCCTGGCGCTGGGGGACGAGCCCGAGGGCTTCCTCGTCCTGCGCCGCGACTACAGCGAGGCGGCGGACCTGGACGCCGACTTCCACTTCCTGCGCGCCGTGCAGACCCTGCTCAGCGAGGCCCTCGCGGGCGCCAAGGCCGTGCAGCGTCTGGCCCGGCTCAGCGAGTTCAATCGCAGCGTGCTCGACAGCGTGCACGCCGCCGTCCTCACGGTGGACGGGGCCGGCCGCGTCAGCTTCCGCAACCCGCGAGCGGCGACGCTCTTCGGCCCCCGCCTGCAGCCCGGCACGGCCTTCGCGTTCGACGCGGGCTTCCATCTGCTCGACGACGCCACGGCCACCCTGGAGGGCGCGGACTGGATCCAGCGCGAGTGCCGTCTGCAGGACGAGACGGGCGCGGAGCGCCGCCTCCTGCTCTCGGTGACCCGCCTGCCGGCGCGACACGACAGCGAGACGCGCCACGTCATGGTGGGCGAGGACCTCACCGAGTACAAGCGGCTCGAGAGCGAGCTGCGCCAGGCGGAGCGGCTGAGCAGCCTCGGACAGCTCTCGGCGGGCATGGCCCACGAGATTCGCAACCCGCTGGCCGGCATCGCGATGACAGCGCAGGTGCTGGCCGGGCGACTGGCCGACCGCCCCGAGACCGCGCCCCATCTGGAGCGCATCCAGGCGGAGACCCAGCGCCTCGAGCGCATCGTGCGCAGCCTGCTGGAGTTCAGCCGGCCGGCGCGGCCAAGGCTCGCCGCGCTCGACCTGGCCGAGAGCGCGCGGCGCATCCTGGGCGACCTGGCCGAGAGCGCGCGGGCCGCCCAGGTCCACCTGGAGGCCGCGCCCGAGGGCCCGGCGCGCTGCCTGGCGCTGGCCGACGCGGACCAGATCCACCAGGTGCTGCTCAACCTGCTGCAGAACGCGCTGCAGGCCTGCGCGCCCGGCGACCGGGTGGGGCTGCGCCTGGAGCGCGCGGCCGCGGCCGGCGGCGGCGCGGGGCGCGTTCGCCTGGTGGTCTGGGACAGCGGTCCCGGCGTGCCGGAGGCGCACCGGGCCAAGCTCTTCGACCCCTTCTTCACGACCAAGCCGGAGGGGACGGGCCTCGGCCTGTCCGTCTGCCGGCAGATTCTGGATGAACACGGCGGCGCGCTGCGCCACCAGCCCCGACCCGGTGGCGGCGCGGAGTTCGTGCTCGAACTCGCGCCGGCGCCCGCCACTTCCAGCGCCGAGGAGAGAGCACGGTGAACCACAGCATCCTGATCGTCGACGACGAACAGACGCTCCGCTGGTCCCTGGGCGAAGCGCTCAAGGACAGCTACCGCGTCATCGAGGCCGAGGACGGCCCCGGCGGCCTGCAGCGGATCGCGGAGGAGGAGCCGGATCTGGTCCTGCTCGACGGCCGCCTGCCCGGTCTCAGCGGCATCGAGGTGCTCGAGCAGGCGCGCGCGGCGGGCTACGACGGCCAGGTGATCATGATGACCGCCTACGGCGAGGCCGAGAACGCGCTGCGCGCGGGGCAGCTCGGCGCCTTCGACTACGTGACCAAGCCCTTCACGCTCGAGAAGCTGAAGCAGCGCGTGGAGAACGCGCTGGAGGCGGGGCGCCTGCGCCGGGCCAACGCCCACTGGGAGGAGACGCAGAAGCGCGGCGACCCCTTCACCGGGTTCATCGGGCGCAGCCCGCGCATGGAGGAGCTCTTCGAGAAGATCCGGAAGATCGGGGCCAGCCAGGCGTCCACGGTGCTGATCCAGGGCGAGAGCGGTGCGGGCAAGGAACTGGTGGCGCGGGCGATCCACCGGGCCACGGCGGGCGCCAGCGGGCCGGTTGTGGAGATCAACTGCGCGGCCATCCCCGAGACGCTGCTCGAGAGCGAGCTCTTCGGCCACGAGAAGGGCGCCTTCACCGACGCCAAGAGCCGCAAGAAGGGCCTCATCGAGGCCGCGGCCGGGGGCACGCTCTTCCTCGACGAGATCGGCGAGATGGGCCTTCAGCTCCAGGCGCGCCTCCTGCGCGTGCTCGAGAACCGCACCTTCCGCCGCGTGGGGGGTATCGAGGATCTGCAGGTCAAGGCGCGCATCGTGGCCGCCACCAACAAGGACCTCATGGAGGAGGCCTCGGCCGGACGCTTCCGCAGCGACCTCTACTTCCGCCTCGGCGTGATCGTCCTCGAGGTGCCGCCGCTGCGCGAGCGCACGGAGGACATCGGCCCGCTGGCGAACTTCTTCATCGCCCGCTTCAACCGCGAGCTGGGCAAGAGCGTGGCGCCGGTGGACGAGCACGTGCTCGCGCTGCTGGAGGGCTACGGCTGGCCGGGCAACATCCGCGAGCTGAAGAACCTCATCGAGCGCGTGCTGCTGCTCGAGGGCGACGGCGCGCTGAAGCCGGCGCATCTGCCGGCGGCGATCCGTCAGGGGCAGCAGGGCGGCGAGGCGGCGGGCGTGCGTCGCGCGGAGAGCGGGCCGTTCCGCCCCGAACCGATCAGCGCGGTGGAGCTGCGGCACATCGAGCGGACGCTCGAGCACACGGGCGGCAACAAGAGCCGCGCGGCCCAGCTGCTGGGCATCAGTCGTCAGACCTTGCGCGAGAAGCTCAAGCAGAAGGACGTGCCGTCCGCCGCCGCGAAGTCGGCCGGCGCCTCTGGCTGAAAACCCACCAGCCTCGCGGCCAGCTTTCGAACCCTCCCGCCCCCGGCACGGCCGCTCGCCTGCCGGGGGCTTTGCGTTGTCGCCGCGTAAGCGGCCTTCTCCTGGGACCTTAGCGACGTCGATTCCGAGCCGGCAACCGGGCGGCAGCAAAAAGCGCCGAGGCATGGAACTTGTTTTCCGCCTCGCCTGGAACGGAGGAAGACGTCGCGATGAAGTCCACGCTCTCACTGCTGGCTCTTCTGGTCCTGCTCCTCGGGGGTGGGACCCTGGCTGCCGCGCCCGGCGATCCGGCGCCGGATGCGCCCGCCGCGCAGCCGACGGACGGCGGGCAGGACGGCGAGCATGCCATCACCATCCTCCTCCCCGAACTCGAGAAGCGCCTCGGCAAGCTCGAGGGCATCGACACCGCGAGCACGCAGGACCTTGCCGGCGCGCTGAGCGTCGCGCGCGGCTACCAGAAGCTGGGCCTCTACGAGGAGGCCTCGAAGTGGTACGAGCGCCTGGAGCACCTGAACGGCGCCGAGCTCTTCGCCGATGCGATCTTCAACGGACGGCTCGCCATGGCCGTCGGCTCGGGCGACGCCGACTCCCTGCGCGCGATCATCCTGCAGGGCGGCCCGAACGTCGCCGACCCCGACGCGACCCTGCTGACGCGCGCCTTCACCGAGGTCGGTCGCCGCGGCGACTGGAACCAGGTGGGCGAGCTCGTCAAGACGAGCCTCTCCCTCTACGGCGACAAGGTGCCGGCCGATCTCCTCTACCTCCAGGGGCGCGCCCTCCGCCGGCAGAACCGCCTCGCCGAAGCGGTGCTGCACTTCGAGCGCCAGCTCAACGCCATGAAGGTGCCCGACGCGGTGCACCCGTCGGTGCTCTCGCAGAAGGGCCGCTTCCTGCGCGCCGCGGCGGACTGCTCCTTCCTGATGAACGACCAGCTGCGCGCGCGGGGGCTCTATCAGCGCCTCGCCGTCGAAGGCGAGCCCAACGAGCGGGAGTGGGGGCGTTTCCAGATCGCGCAGATGGACATGCTCGCCAACGACTACCCGCGCGCCGAGCGCGTCTTCCGCGCCATCGCCGCCGACAGCCTCGGCACCCTCGCCGAGCTCTGGGCGGCGCCGCTGGCCCAGCACTGCGCCGAGATGCAGGCCCAGAGCAAGTACTACGTGTCCTCGAGCCCCCGGCTCTCGGCCAAGGCAGGAGTGAACTGATGGAAGACGCCCTGCGCCGCCTGATCGACGTCTACTGGCGCGAGCGCGAGCTCTACCGCCAGGTGCGCGGACACGTGGCGCGGCAGCGCGAGCTGATCGAGGCGGGACGCAGCTACGCGGAGATCAACGCCGAGCTCTCGCGCAAGCGCGACCTGCTGGAGGAGATCGCGACGCTCGAGGCCTCGGTGCGCGCCGACCGCGAGCTCTGGCAACGCCGCCGCCACCAGCTCGACGGCAGCCTGGCGCGCTCGCTGATGACCCTGCTGGCCGAGGTCACGGGACTCGTGGAGACCCTCCTCGACGAGGAGCGCCAGAACGAGATCCTGCTGACGAGCCGCCGCCGTCACGGCGTGAGCACGGCCGTGGACGCGCGGCGCGCCGCCGCTAGCTACCGCAACCACAGCCACCTGGAGGGCAAATGACCCCGGCGCTGGGAACGGCCGCGCCGCGACAGGAGACGGATCCCGTCGCCGCGGTGGGACGTTTCGTCGCGGGCTTCACCCATCGCCTGCGCAGCCCGCTCACGGGCCTGCGCGGCTACGGCGAGCTGGCGGAGCGCGAGGAGGACCGCGCGCGGCGCGCCTACTGGCATCAGCAGCTGCAGGGCGGGCTCGACTCGCTCGATCTGCTGCTGGAGGGCTTTCGCCGCTACCAGATTCCCGAGCAGGTCGCGCGCCGTCCGCAGCCGGCGCGCCGCCTGGTGGAGGAGGCCTGGCGGCTGGCCGGGCGCGTCACGCCGGGCAGCGCCACCAAGCGGGTGACGCTGTCGATCGATCTGCCCGAGGGGCGCGAGTGGCGCGTGGACGCGTTCCACTACCGCAACCTCCTGGTGAACCTGTTCCAGAACGCGCTGGATGCCAGCCCCGAAGGCGGGCGCGTGCGCGTGAGCGAGGACGGCGAGGCCGTCCTGCGCGTGGAGGACGAAGGGCCCGGGCTCGGAGAGCTCGGCGCCGCGGAGATCGTCCAGCCCTTTTTCACGACGCGCGCGGACCGGGCCGGCCTCGGCCTGACCGTGGCGTCCCGCATCGCCTGCGAGCACGGCCAGTCGCTGTGCTGGCAGGCACGACCCACCGGCGGCCTGGCCGCCCTCATCGTGATTGCCAATCCGGCAGAACAGCAAAGGAGTCTCCGGTGAGCGAGATGCGTCGCATTCTGGTCGTCGACGACGAGCGCGTGATGACGGACTACCTCGGCGATATGTTGCGCGATCGATTCGACGTGGCCGTCGCGGCCACGACCGTCGAGGCCAAGGCCCGCCTCGGCGCCGAACCCTTCGACCTGGCGCTCACGGACTTCCAGCTGGAGCGCGCCGACGGCGGGCTGGAAGTGCTGAAGGCCTGCCGCGAGCGCGGCGTGCCGGTGCTCGTGATGACGGCCTACGCCACGCTGGACGCCGCCGTGGCGTCGCTGCGCCTGGGCGCCGTCGACTTCTTGCCCAAGCCCTTCGGAGCGCGCGAGCTGGATGCCGCCCTGCGCCGTCTCGAGGCCGGACAGCCCGCGCGCGCGCGGGTGGTGCCGGCGTCGGCGCCGGGCAACCGTCTCGTCCTGGGCAGCAGCGAGGCCATGCGCCGCGTCCATGCGCTGGCCGCCAGCGTGGCGCGCACCAAGGCCACGGTGCTGCTCACCGGCGAGAGCGGAACCGGCAAGGAGCTGGTCGCCGCGGCGATCCATGCCCTCAGCCACCGCGCGGGCGGGAGCTTCATCAAGGTCAACTGCGCGGCGATCACCGACACCCTGCTGGAGAGCACGCTCTTCGGCCACGAGAAGGGCGCGTTCACCGGCGCGATCAAGCGCACGGCCGGCAAGTTCGAGCTCGCCAACGGCGGCACGCTGCTCCTGGACGAGATCAGCGAGATGAAGCTCGAGCTGCAGAGCAAGCTGCTGCGCGTGCTCCAGGAGCGCGAGTTCGAGCTGGTGGGGGGCACCCGGACCATTCCCGTCGACGTGCGGATCATCGCCACCAGCAACCGCAATCTGCGCGAGGAGGTCCGGGCCGGACGCTTCCGCGAGGACCTCTACTTCCGTCTCAACGTGGTGCCGGTGCATCTGCCCCCGCTGCGCGAGCGCCGCGAGGACATCCCCGATCTCATCGAGCACTTCCTGGCCCAGTCCGCGGCCGAGAACGGCCTGACGCCGCCGGTGCTCGACATCGCGGTGCTGCGCGAGCTGCAGCGGCAGGCCTGGCCGGGCAACGTCCGGCAGCTGCAGAACGCCGTGGAGCGCGCCGTCGTGCTGGCGCAGGGGGAGCCGCTGCGCTGCGAGCACTTCCTCTTCGAGGAGGACCTCGGGGCGCCTGCCAAGAGCGCCGCGACCTTCGACCAGGACCTGACGCTCAAGGAGATGGAGAAGCGCATGATCATGGCCAGCCTCGCCCGCTTCCGGGAGAACCGGACCCAGGCGGCGCGCCACCTGGGCATCAGCGTGCGCACGCTGCGCAACAAGCTGAACCTGTACCGCGAGCAGACCCGGGCCGCCAGCCGCGCGGCCACGGCCTAGGAGCGACATGGCCCGCGACGTCTTCAACGCCGGCAACCTGGACCTGCTCAAGCGCAGCCTGGACGCCTACACCCTGCGCCAGCGCGTGATCGCCGAGAACATCGCGCAGGTGGAGACGCCGGGCTATTCGAGCCGCAGCGTGGATTTCGAGGACGCCCTGCAGCGGGCGCTCGACCGCGGCGAGACGGCCCTGCCCGAGCCGGTGCTGCGGCCCGACTCGCCGCGCGCGCTGCAGGGTACGACGAACGGCGTGAACGACGTGGACCTCGACCGCGAGATGGCCGCCCTGGCGGAGACGAACCTTCGCCACAAGCTGGCCACGCGCATCCTGTCCATCCGCTACCAGCTGCTGCGGAGCGCGATCCGCGGCAAGGGCTAGGAGGTGAGCCGCCATGGCGACTGAAGGCATCTTCTCCAGCTTCAAGGTGAGCGCCATGGGCCTCAAGGCCCAGCGCCTGCGCCTGGACGTGGCCGCCGAGAACCTGGCGAACGCCGAGACCACGCGGACGCCCGAGGGCGGTCCCTACCGTCCCAAGACGGTGGTGTTCTCCGCCCGCGAGGCGAAGCCGGAGCCGCGCCGGGTCAGCTTCAGCGCCCTGCTGGACCGGGCGCGCGAGCTGCCGGCGATGCCGCCGCAGCCGACCCTGCCCGAGCTCGAGGCGAAGGTGGCCACGGTGGCCGACCCCGTGACGAGCGAGTACGCGCCGGGCCACCCCGACGCGGACGCCGACGGCGTGCTGCTCAAGCCGAACATCAACCCCGTGGACGAGATGCTCACCCTCATCAAGGCGACGCGGGCCTACGAGGCCAACGCCACCGCCATGGACGCGGCCAAGGAAATGATCAGCCGCGCCATCGACCTCTAGGAGTAGGCGATGAAGGATCTCCAGCTGCGTCCCCTGGTCACGCACAACCTGCTCAAGGCCTACGGGCAGACGCCCACCGAGGCGCCCAAGGCCAGCGGTTTCGCGGCCATGCTCGAGCAGAGCCTGTCGAAGACGCAGGCGAAGCAGGACCAGGCCGACGCGGCCATCGGGGCGGCGGTGCTGGACCAGGGCGTGGATGTCCACCAGATCATGATCGCCCAGGAAGAGGCGAGCCTCACCTTCGAGCTTCTCATGGAAGTGCGCAACCGTCTGCTGGAAGGCTACCAGCAGCTCATGCAGATGCAGGTCTAGGGAGCGAGCATGGCAAC
The DNA here is from genome assembly GCA_020633725.1 of Candidatus Latescibacterota bacterium. Taxonomy (NCBI): domain Bacteria; kingdom Pseudomonadati; phylum Candidatus Latescibacterota; species Candidatus Latescibacterota bacterium. The sequence goes on along the minus strand of JACKDC010000001.1, from coordinate 755,084 downwards.
GATGATCTCACGACTGCGGGAGCTCTGGGGACTGCTGGGCACGAGCCAGCGGGTGCTCTTCCTGTCGCTCACGGGCGCGGTGCTGGCCACGCTGCTGATCTTCTTCGCGTGGCTGGGCCGGGAGAACTTCACCCTGCTCTACTCGAACCTCGGCCCCGAGGACAGCGCGCGCGTGATCGAGCAGCTCCAGAAGCGGGGCGTCGACTACCGCGTGACCAGCGGCGGCAACGGCCTCATGGTGCCGGCTAGCCGCGTGGGCGAGCTGAAGGTGCTGATGGCCGGCGAGGGCCTGCCCACGGGCGGCCTCAGCGGCTACGAGCTCTTCGACAACGAGGGGCTCGGCGTCAGCGAGTTCACGCAGAATCTCAACTACCGGCGCGCGCTCGAGGGCGAGCTGGCGCGCTCGATCATCACCATCAACGGCGTCGAGAAGGCGCGGGTCCACCTGGTCCTGCCCAAGCAGGCGCTGTTCCGGGCCGAGCAGCAGCCGCCGACGGCCAGCGTCGTGCTGAATCTGCTCCGCCCCGGCGCGCTGCGCGGCGATCAGGTGCAGGCGATCCAGCGTCTGGTGTCCGGCAGCGTCGAGGGCATGAGTCCCGAGCACGTGACGATCCTCGACAGCTTCGGCACCCTGCTCTCCCGTGACGGCACGAGCGACGTGGCCGGACTCAGCAACGCCCAGCTGGAGATCAAGCAGGAGGTGGAGTCCTACCTCGGCCGCAAGGCCCAGAGCACGCTGGAGAGCGTGCTGGGCCCGGGCACCGCGCTGGTGCGCGTCAACGCCGAGCTGGACTTCGAGAAGGTGGAGCGCACGCGCCAGGTCGTGGACCCGGAGACCAGCGCCGTGCTCAGCGAGCAGCGCAACCAGAGCCAGCGGGACACCGAGGGCGAGAACACCGAGAGCTCCACGGTGCAGTACGAGTTCAACCGCATGGTGGAGAACATCGTGGCGGCGACCGGCACCGTGCGGCAGCTGAGCGTGGCGGTGCTCATCGACGGCGTCTACACCCAGGCCGAGGACGGCAGCAGCCAGTACGCGCCGCGCAGCGCCCAGGAGCTCGAGGGCTACCGCAAGGTCGTCGAGAACATCGTGGGCGTGAACAAGGACCGCGGCGACAAGATCGAGCTGCTCAACGTCCGCTTCCAGGAGACCCCGCTGCCGGAGGCGAGCGCCCTGTCCACCTGGGTGGGGCGCGCCCCCAAGTACATCAACGGCGGCCTGATCCTCCTGGCCCTGATCTTCCTCATGGCGACCTTCCGCCGCCTGAGCGGCCAGCTCGTGGCCGGTCTGACCGGGCCGACCCGCAGCGCGCGCGACCTCGGTCGGGCCGTGGAGGCCGGTCGCGATCCGGCGGGGGACAGCGCCGTCGCCGAGGGGATCCAGAGCAAGGCGGCGCACGCGCTGGAGGTCGAGGAGCAGGCCCGCGCGCTGGCGCTGGAGAAGCCCGAGGACATCGCACAGCTGGTGCGTACCTGGATGCACGCGAGGAGCTAGCACGTGAGCAAGGCGACGAAGCAGCCGGCGCCCGAGAGCCCGCCCGCCCCGGCGGCGGGGGTGAACCTCGACGGCATGAAGGGCGTCACCCGCGCGGCGATGCTGATGATAGCGCTGGGCAAGGAGGCGGCCTCCGAGATCACGCGGCATCTCAGCGACGAGGAGCTCGAGGACCTCTCCGCCGAGATCGTCTCAATCGGCACGATCTCGGCCGAGGACAAGCGCGCGATCATCGAGGACTTCGCGCAGACCGCCCAGGCGCGGGACTACATCCTGCAGGGCGGCGAGGACTACGCGCGCGAGATGCTCATCGCCAGCCTGGGCGAGCGCAAGGCCAAGGCCATCATGAGCCGCTTCCGCGGCCTGGGCGAGACGAACTACTTCGGCCTCATCAGCAACGTGGACCCGCCGAGCATCGCGAACTTCCTGAAGAAGGAGCACCCGCAGACGGTGGCGCTCGTGCTCAGCACCCTGCCCACCCATCAGGCGGGACAGATCCTCGTCAACCTGCCCGAGGAGACCCGCACCAGCATCGCCTACCGCATGGCCACCATCGAGCGGCCGAGCGCGGAGGTCATCGCCGAGATCCAGGGCGTGCTGGGCGACTACGTGCTCACGGACTTCCAGGACATGGGCGTCAAGTTCGGCGGCACGACCCACGTGGCGGAGACCTTCAACGAGATCGAGCAGACGGTCTGGAAGGGCATCCTCGAGGAGATCGAGGAGGTCGACGCGGCCGTGGCCGAGGACATCAAGAACCAGATGTTCACCTTCGGCGACCTGGTGCTGCTGGACAACAAGTCCGTCCAGGCCGTGATGAAGGAAGTGGACAGCAAGGACCTGGCCCTCGCGCTCAAGGGCGCGACGGGCGAGGTGCGCGACCTCGTCTTCGGCAACATGTCCAAGCGGGCGGCCACGGCCATCCGCGAGGAGATGGAGTACATGGGCGCGGTGCGCGTGAGCGACGTGGAGGCCGCCCAGGCCCGCATCATCGAGGTGGTGCGCAGCCTGGAGGCCGAGGGGACGATCTTCATCGCTGGACGCGGGGGGGAAGAGGGTGGCCTCATCGAGTGACGCGGCCCTCGGCCTCTACCTCGAGGACTTCGCCCGCGCCGGCGCGGACGCGGAGATCGCGCACCTGTCCCGGCAGCCCGGCTTCGCCGACCTGCGCGAGCGCCTGCTGGCGGAGGGGCGGGACGCGGGACGCCGCGAGGCGGCCGCGGAATACGCCGCCGAGCGCGAGGCCCTCGTGGCCGGCCCGCTGGCCGCGCTGGAGCGGCTCCTGTCGAGCCTGACGGCGGCGCGCGCCGAGTTCCAGCGCGAGAGCGAGCGCGAGCTGCTGGCCCTGTCCATGGGCATTGCGCGTCGGCTGCTGCGCGCCGAGCTGCGCGCGAACGACGCGGCGCTGGCGGGCAAGCTCGCGGAGCTGCTCGGCTGTCTCGAGCGTGAGAGCAGCATTCGCGTGCTGGCGAACCCGGACGACCTCGCCGCGGTGGACGCCCTGCTCGCCGCCGAGGGCAAGCGCCTGCTCGACGGTCTGCCCTTCCAGCTCCAGCCCGATCCGCGCCTGCCCGCGGGCAGCCTCGCCCTGGAGGGCGACCGCGCGCGGGTGGAATCCATCGCCGAGGACGAACTCGCCCGGCTCGAGGCGCTCCTGCTCGACGGCTCGCTCGACGCCGCCGACGCGCCGCCTGCTCCCGAGGACGGGCCCCATGGCGCTTGATCTGCGCCGTGCGCTCGAACGCGTGGAGCGCGGCGACGTGGTTCGCCGCGTGGGCCGGGTCAGCCGCGTGATCGGCCTGCTGCTCGAAGCGGAGGGCGCGCCCGCCTCGGTGGGTGAGCTCTGCCTGATCGAGACCGCCGGCGACGGCACGCTGCCCGCCGAGGTCGTCGGCTTCCAGGACGGGCGTCTTCTCCTCATGCCCTACCGCGCGATCGCGGGCATCCGACCGGGCGACCGCGTGGTGCCCACCGGCGCGCCGCTCAGCGTGGGCGTGGGCGACGGGCTGGTCGGCCGCGTGCTCGACGGTCTCGGACGTCCCATCGACGGCGCGGGCGACCCCTGGCTCCCCGAGCGCCGCCGCGTGGAGGGCCGCGCCCCGGCGCCCCTGGACCGGGCGCCCATCGCGCGGCAGTTCGTCACGGGCGTTCGCGCGCTCGACGGGCTCCTCGGGGTCGGCGAGGGGCAGCGCCTGGGCATCTTCGCCGGCAGCGGCGTGGGCAAGAGCGTGCTGCTGGGCATGCTGGCCCGGCGCGCCGAGGCCGACGTGATCGTCCTCGGGCTCATCGGCGAGCGCGGACGCGAGGTGCGCGAGTTCATCGAGCGCGACCTGGGCGCCGAGGGGCTTCGGCGTTCGGTGGTGGTGGCCGTGACCAGCGACGCCACCGCACTCGAGAAGGTCAAGGGCGCCGAACTCGCCTTCAGCGTGGCCGAGCACTTCCGCGACCGCGGGCGGCGCGTCCTGCTGATGATGGACTCGCTGACGCGCTACGCCATGGCCCTGCGCGAGATCGGCCTCGCCACCGGCGAGCCGCCGGCCAGCAAGGGCTACACGCCGAGCGTGTTCGCGGCGCTGCCGCGGCTGCTGGAGCGCGCGGGCTCGGCCGCCACGGGGTCGATCACGGGGCTCTTCACCGTGCTGGTGGAGGGCGACGACATGAACGACCCGGTCGCCGACACGGTGCGCTCCATCCTCGACGGGCACGTCCTGCTCAGCCGCCGGCTCGCGACGGCCGGGCAGTACCCGGCGATCGACGTGCTGGAGTCCGTCAGCCGTCTCTTCGACGCCGTGGCGCCGGCCGAGGCCGTCGCGAAGGCGCGCGAGCTCACGGCGGCGATGGCCGTCTACCGGGAGAACGAGGACCTCATCCAGATCGGCGCCTACGCCCCGGGCAGCAGTCCGGAGATCGACCGCGCGATCGCGCTGCGCCCGGACTGGCAGCGATTCCTGCGCCAGGCGCGGGACGAGCGAAGCACCCTCGACGAGACCCGCGGCGCGCTGAGCGCGCTGCTCGGGCAGGCCGCGTCGACGCGTCAGGCCGGAGTCCGCCGCTGATGGCGCGCTTCAGCTTTCGGCTGCAGAAGCTGCTGCGCCTCCGCGAGCGCGCGGAGCAGGACGCCGCCCTGGCGCTGGGGCGGCTGGAGAGCGAACTCGCGCTGGCGCGGCAGGAGCTCGAGCGCAGCGCGGCCCTGCGGCGGGCGCTGCTGGAGCGCAGGGATCGTCTGCAGCAGGGGCGCGTCGAGCCGCTGCGCCTGGGCGAGAATCGCTATCAGCTGCTGGTGCTCGAGCGCGCCGACGTGCTGGCGCGTCAGCGTCTCGCAGCTCAGGAGCAGGGCGTGCGGGCGGCGCGGGCCGTCCTGCAGGAGCGCAGCCGCGAGCGCCGTCTGCTCGAGAAGCTCGAGGAGCGGCGGCGCGCGGAGTGGGAGCTGGAGGAGGCGCGACGTGAGCGCCGCGAACTGGACGCCAGGCCGACCCCGCGGCATGGCATGACGATTGCGATGCCGAGCCCGATCGCGGACAGAAGGTGACACCATGAAATCGGTCATTGTCTTCAGTGTCTTGAGCTTTTTCGTGATCTTCGCCGGGACCTTTCTGGTGACGGGCGTCTTCACGGGCATCCGCAGCGCCTACTTCACCGGCGAGGAGGCCGCCCCCGTGGACTCCACGGCGGAGTACAGCCTCGAGCGGCAATCCCTGCAGGCCAAGGCGGCGGAGATTGCCGAGCGCGAGGGGGAGATCGAGGACCTCCAGGAGAGCCTCGAACTCGAGAAGGCCGTGCTCGCGGAGGAGTTCAACAAGATCGACGCCATGCGCAAGCGCATCCAGCTGGCCGTCGGCCAGGTGGAGGAGGAGCGGCTGCGCGGGCTGAAGAAGCTGTCCAAGGTCTACGAGGCGATGCCGCCGAAGGACGCCGCGGCGATCCTGAGCGGGATGGACGTGGACATCGTGCTCGAGGTGCTCCGCAACATGAAGGAACGCCCGGCGGCGCAGATCCTCGCGTCGCTGGACCCGGCGCGCGCCGCGGCCCTCAGCAACCTGCTGACGGCGCAGGGGGGCAAGTGATGGAGCTGCTCAAGATCCTCGGCGCCATCGCGGACCTCGCGCCCACGCCCGGAGCGGGCGTGGAAGCGCGCGGCACGAACGACGCCTTCCGCCGCGAGCTGGACAGCGCGATGACCCGCCGCGCCGACACGCCGGCGCCGCAGCCGGCGCGGGCGGACGTCGAGCCCGACGCTCCCGCCGCGCCGACCGACCGGCCCAGTGCGGACACGAAGCCCGCGCCGGAGCAGGGCCTCGCCGACGAGGAGACCCAGACCGGCAGCGACGACGACGCGCTGGACAGCGCCGCCACGCCGAAGGGCGAGGACGAGAGCGCTTCCCGCCTGCTGGCGATGCTGATGGGCGTCGCGGCGGGCGTGGACGACGGGATCGATCCGGCGTCCTCGACGCCGCCGATCAAGGAGGCCGCGGACACCGGCGCCATCCCGCCGCAGGTCCACGGCGAGCTCGGCGATGGGAAGGGTCCGATCGCGCCGGCGCTCGCGCCGACGGTGGACACCCACGCGCTGACCGCCGCCGGGACGGCGCTCGCCGACGCGCCGCCCCCCGCGGTCGACGCGCCGGCCCTGCAGCCGGACCCGCAGGCGTCGCTGCGCCCGGCCAAGGGTCGGGGCGGGGAGGCTCTCGCGGCGGTTTCGACCGCGGAGGACGGCAGGGCGCTGCGCGCCGACGCGCGCGTGGCCACGCTGCAGAGCGCGCTGCTCGGAATGCGCCGCCCGGCGAAGGGCGAGACCACGGTGACGGGCGAGTCGGCGGACGCCGACGCGACCGGCCCGATGCGCGCATTGGCCCCGACCCCGCGGCCCGTGCCGACGCCGACGCCACCCATGCGGCCGACGACCGCCGGGTCCTCGGCGCGTACTCCCGAGCCGCCTGCTGCCCCGCCGGCCGATGCGATGCCGTCCCAGGGCGCCGCGGCGACCACGGTCCCCGCTGCGGCGGGTGAAGCCGACGCCGACGTCGCCTCGGATGGCGAGGGCGCGCGCTCCCAGACCACGGACGGCGCGCCCGCGGCGCCGGCCACGACCGACACGCCCCGCGCCCACGGCGCGGAGACCCTGCTCCAGAACGGCGCCGAGCTGCGGGCTGCCGAGAGCAAGGCGGGGACGTCGACGCGGCCCGCCGGCCCGAGCACGCCGCTGCCGGCCAGCCTGCGTCCGGCGGAGCTGCCGGAGCGCAGCGTCAGTCTGCTGCGGGAGCTGCGCCAGAACGGCGAGGACAACTACCGCGCCACCCTGCGCCTGGATCCGCCGGCGCTGGGCAAGCTGCGCATCGAGGTGCAGATGGACGGGGACCGCAGCTGGACCCGCCTCACCGTGGAGAGCCACGCCGCGCGCGAGCAGCTGCAGAGCGAGCTGCCGCGCATCCGCGCCCTCATGGAGCAGCAGGGCCTGGGCGAGGCGCGCGTCGAGGTGCAGCTCCGCCAGGGCGGCGGGCAGCACGCGCAGGGCGACGGCCAGGGGCCGCGCTACGGCGCCCCCGCCGCCGAGACGGAGTCGGGACTGGAAGCCGCGCGGACCACGGTGTGGGCCGCGCACGACGGCCTCATCGACCTGAGAGCCTGAGGAGAGAGGGATGACCACGCAGATCAGCGATCTCGGCCTGGGCAACTCCATCGGCATGAACGGGGTGATGACGCCCAGCGCGGAGCTGGGCAAGGAGGAGTTCCTGCAGCTGCTCGTGAGCCAGCTGCAGCACCAGAATCCCCTGGAGCCGACGAACAACGAGGACTTCATCGCCCAGCTCGCCACCTTCTCGAGCCTCGAGCAGCTGCAGGACATCAACACCGGCACCCAGACCGGCCTGCTGATGCAGCAGAGCCTGGGCAACGCCATGTCCACGAGCCTCATCGGCCGCGACGTGCTGCTGGACACGAGCAACGTGCGCGTGGAGTCCGGCTCCGCCAGCGACTTCCTGGTGGACCTGGACGACGACGCCACGCTCACGGTGGAGGTCCGCAACGCGGACGGCGACCTGGTCCGCAGCATGACGGTGGCCGGCCAGGACGACCTGCCGCTCATCCCGGGCGAGCACGAGGTCCACTGGGACGGCAAGGACGACAAGGGCAAGGCCGTCCCCGACGGCGAGTACTCGGTGTCGGTGACCGCCACCGACGCCACGGGCGGCGACGTGGGGGTGAGCACCTGGCTGCGCGGCCACGTGGATGGCGTGCGCTTCTCCCAGGGCACCGCCTACGTGATCGTGGGATCCATGGAGTTCACGCTCGCGGACGTCATCGAGATCCGCGAGCAGATCGAGGCCGCCGCGGAGGCGGCGAACACCCCGTCGCTGACGGCGGGCTGAGCGCACACCGGAGAGCTGGAGCAAGCACTGAGGGAGGACTAGAGCATGCTGAGAAGCCTTTTCGCGGGCGTGTCCGGCCTGATCAACCACCAGACGAAGCTGGACGTGATCGGCAACAACATCGCCAACATCAACACCATCGGCTTCAAGACGGGCCGCGTCTCCTTCCAGGAGATGCTGAACCAGACCGTGCGCGGCGCGAGCCGCCCGGACTCGGGGCTCGGCGGCACCAACGCCATCCAGGTGGGCCTGGGCATGACGGTGGCCTCGGTGGACACCCTGCAGACCCAGGGCAACCTGCAGGCCACTGGGAACATGTTCGACATGGCCTTCCAGGGCGAGGGCTTCTTCGTGGTGAAGAGCGGCGACTCGCTGAACTTTACCCGGGCCGGCAACTTCGCCGTGGACGGCTTCGGCAACCTTGTGCACCAGGCGAGCGGGTCCATCCTCCAGGGCTATCTGCCGGACGCCGACGGCGAGATCCGCGAGAGCAGCACGCTCTCGGACATCGTGGTGGATCGCTCGCGGGTGGTGAACGCGCAGGCGTCCACCTACATCGGCCTGACGGGGAACCTCAAGGCCGACGCCGAGGCGCTGCCCACGATCACGGAGTCCGGGCGCTTCCTGAAGCTCGCCGAGAGCACGACCCTGCTGACGGACATCTCGCAGCAGAGCTTCGGCACGGACATGAACATCCGCTCGGGCGACGTGATCAGCCTCAGCGGCCTGATCGACACGGACATCATCTCGGGCAGCCTGGTGGTGGACGACAGCACCAGCGTGCAGGACGTGCTGGACTTCATCAACGGCGCGCTGACGGCCGTCAACCCCACCTATCCGCCCGGCTCGGTGACCTTCGTGAACGGCGAGATCACGGTGGACGGCCACCCGGCCGGCGGCAACGACATCCACGATCTACGCCTGAGCATCAACGGCAATCCCGAGTTCAACTCGGCCTTCACCTTCCCCTCGCTGATCACGTCGGGCACCGGCGACAGCGCCACGATGAACGAGACGCTCATGCAGGCCGCCGACGCGACCGACCTGCTGGTGAACCTCTACAACGGCGTGGGCGAGCCGCTGGACGGACCCGACAGCGAGTACGGGATCGACGGCACCACGCTGACGCTGCAGGCCTACGTGGGCGGCGAGGCCCACATGCCCAGCGACTTCAACGTGACCGGCACCACCTCGCTGCAGGACCTCATGAACGCCCTGCAGGCGGTGACCGGCATCTCGGACTACGGCAACGCGGGCGTGACCCTGACCGCCGACGGCGCCATCCGCATCCAGGGCAACCCGGGGACGGACAACTCCATCGACAGCATCTCCATCGGCGACTCGACGTCGACGACGACCTTCGGCACGACCTTCCTCTTCGACCAGATCCAGGCGGCCAAGGACGCGGAGATGCATCCGGTGAGCGTGGACGTCTACGACAGCGTGGGCGCCAAGCACCACCTGACCATCTCGCTGCGCAAGCCGTCCTCGGACGCGGGCAACATCGAGTGGTACTGGCAGGCCGAGGTGGACGGCACCAGCGAGATCCTCGCGGGCGACCGCGGCAGCCTGATCTTCAACCCCGACGGCGAGCTGGTGAGCTTCTCCTTCGACGACGGCAGCGGCTCCATCCGCATCGATCCGGGCAACGGCGCCAGCACCATCGACCTGCAGATCCAGACGGCCGTGGGCTCGAGCACGCTCACCCAGACCGCCGGCGCCTCCACGGCGAAGATCGTGGCGGTGGACGGCTACGCCTCGGGCACGCTGGAGACCGTCTTCGTGGACGAGCGCGGCGTGATCGTGGGTCAGTTCTCCAACGGCGTCTCCGAGGACATGGCCCAGATCGCCGTGGCCCAGTTCTCCAACGCCGCCGGCCTGACCCGCCAGGGCAGCAATCTCTATTCAGAAAGCAGCAATTCCGGCCGATCCCTGGTCGGAACCATCAGCGGCTCGGTGGTGAACCGCATCACCCCCGGTGCGCTCGAGATGAGCAACGTGAACCTCGCGCAGGAGTTCACCGAGATGATCACCGCGCAGCGCGGCTTCCAGGCCAGCGCGCGGATCATCAGCACCGGTGACGAGATGCTCACCGAGCTGGTGAACATCAAGCGCTAGGGCGCGCAGGGGGCTGAGCAGGCATGATTCGGCTGACGAAGCTGAACGGGCAGTCCGTGGCGGTCAACGCCGACCTCATCGAGATGGTCGAGGAGACGCCGGACTGCCTGCTCACCCTCACCACGGGGCGCAAGCTGATGGTGCGGGAGTCGATGGAGGCCGTGCGCGAGGCCTTCCTGGAGTATCGCCGCCAGCTGGGACGGGCCTATCCCGTCCCGTCCGGCGGCCCGGACTACGATCCGACGGAGATCGCGCAGCCCTAGCGGACGGCGCGGCCCGGCGGGAGGGAAACCAGCGTGGACATCGCAACCCTGGTCGGCCTGGTGATGGTGATGGTGGTGCTCGCCCTGCAGCTCCTGCTGGGCGGCTCCATCGCGCTGTTCATCAACGTCCCGTCCATGGTGGGCACCTTCGGCGGCACGATCGCGGCGCTGTTCATCAACTTCAGCCTGCCGCAGATCCTGGGCGCCATGAAGGTGGCCCAGAAGGCCTTGCGCGACAACAGCAAGGACACGTCCGAGCTGATCAAGAACATCGTCACCTATGCCGAGAAGGCGCGCAAGGAGGGCATGCTCGCCCTCGAGGAGATGGCCGAGAAGGAGCAGGACGACTTCCTGCGCAAGGGCCTGCGCCTGGCCGTGGACGGCACCGATCCCGCCGTGCTGACCCGGATCATGGAGATCGACATCGACCAGGTGGAGAGCCGCCACAAGCAGGGCCAGGAGATCTTCAACCAGATGGGGGCCTACGGGCCCGCCTTCGGCATGATCGGCACGCTGATCGGCCTCGTCCAGATGCTCGCGGGCCTGGACGACCCCAGCACCATCGGCGCGGGCATGGCCGTGGCGTTGCTGACGACGTTCTACGGCGCGATCCTCGCCAACTCCTTCGCGCTGCCCATGGCCGGCAAGCTGAAGGTCCGCAGCGGCGAGGAGATCAACCTGAAGTGGATGATGGTCGAGGGCATCATGGCGATCCAGTCGGGCGACTCTCCGCGCATCGTCGAGGAGAAGCTGAAGAGCTACCTGACGCCCCAGGCCCGCGCGGCGCTCGAGGCCGAGCGCGCCAAGGACTAGGGAGGCCGCATGCCGCGCAAGAAGGGCGATGACGCGCCGCCGCCGGGAGCGCCCGCGTGGATGGCCACCTTCGGCGACATGATGAGCCTGCTGCTGACCTTCTTCATCCTCCTGGTCAGCTTCTCGAGCATCCAGGAGACGAAGTTCCGCGAAGCGGTGGGCAGCCTGCAGGGCGCCCTCGGCGTGCTGACCAAGCTGCCGAAGGTGCCCGTCGCCGACGAGATCGAGCTGCCCACCATGCGCGGCAAGGACCGCAGCGACGAGCTGCAGCAGCGCACCGAGGAGCTGCGTCGGCACCTGCAGGCGCTGAAGCAGGCAGACACGGTGACCGTGAGCCGCACGGCGGAGGGGCTGGCCATCCGGCTGGAGGACGAGATGCTCTTCAAGCCCGGCCAGGCCGTGCTGGAGACGCGGAGCTACCCGGTGCTGGACGTGGTGGCCGCCACGCTGGCGAGCTATCCCAATCCGGTGCGGGTGGAGGGCCATACGGACAACCGCCCCATCGAGAGCGAGCGCTTCCCGAGCAACTGGGAGCTCTCGGCGGCGAGGGCGGCGTCGGTGCTGCGCTACTTCGAGCGCTCCGGGCTCGACCCGCGGCGTCTGAGCGCCGTGGGACTGGGCGAATGGAGTCCGGTGGCCAAAAACGACTCAGAGGCCGAACGGGCCAAGAATCGCCGCGTGGAGATCTTCATGGAGCTGCCCCTGCCCCAGGGGATTCCCCAGACGGACCGTCTGGGCGAGCACTTCTAGGGCGCCGAGGCGCGTCAAGGAGCTGAAATGGCTGAGGATACCAAGGACAATCCGGCCGAGGAGCAGGAGGAGCAGCAGGCGGAGGCCAGGCCCAGGCGCTCCCTGCCCCGACGCCCCATCGTCTTCGCGGGCATCGCCGCCGTGGAGCTGGCCCTGGCCTTCGCGCTGGCACATTTCGTGATCCTGCCCCGTCTGCCGGCCCAGGAGACCGACGCTGTGGCCGATTCCCTGGCGGCCCTGGCCGCGGCGGAGCCGCAGCGGGGGAACATCGTCCTCATGGACGACGTGGTCGTGAACCTGCAGGGGGATGACGGCAGCCACTTCCTCAAGGTGGCGCCGGGCCTGGAGGTCTCCGACAGCAAGGTGGAAGCGGAGATCGCCGAGCGCATGCCCGAGCTGCGCGACCTGATCATCGACCACCTGGCCAGCCGCGCGGTGAACGAGGTGGTGGACCGGGAGGGTCGCGAGAAGGTCAAGCAGGACCTGCTGGACGACATCAACTCCCGGCTCCAGAAGGGTCAGCTGCTGAACATCTACTTCAGCGACTTCGTGGTTCAGTGAGACGGAGCGCCCACGGTGGCAAACGACGACACCCAGGACGAGACGCGGGAGACCGGGAGCGGCCTGGACGGGACGTCCGAGTCCTCGGCTGAGCGCGGAACCCCGCCCTTTCCGGAAGACGTCTTCGCGACGCCGCCCGCGCTGACCCTGGCCGAACGCGAGCAGCAGCGCGCCGCGCGCGCGGCCGCCGGCGGCGCCACGGCCGCGGGGGGCGGCGAGCCCTTCCTGACCTCGCGTCGCGGCCGCAGCGTTCAGCCCCAGAGCTACGACTTCAGCCGCCCGATCCAGCTCTCCAAGGGTTTTTCCCGCAGCCTGACCATCGTGAGCGAGTCCTTCGCCAAGCTGCTGACGCTCTCGCTGAGCAACTACCTGCGCATCCCGGTCACGGTCACGGCCAAGGGCGTGCGGCAGGTGCTCTTCGAGGAGCACACGCGCGCGATCGCCAATCCCAGCTGCATCAACATCATCGATCTGGCGCCCATCAAGATCCCGGGCATGCTGGACCTGGACATCGGCCTGGTCTTCGCGATGATCGAGAAGCTGCTCGGCAGCGCGGCGCTGCACGACGACGTGCGCCGCGAGTTCACCGCCATCGAGTCGCGCGTCGCGCGCAAGATCGTGCTGCGCATGCTGACGGACCTGCGCGAGGCCATGCTGCGCATCCTCGAGGTGGACGTCGGCCTGAGCGCCATCGAGCACAACCCCGACTTCACCTACATCATGAACGCCAACGACGCCTGCATCCTTCTCCTGTTCGAGGTGGAGCTGGCGGAGTTCTCGGGCCCCATGAGCGTCTGCATGTCGTTGACCAGCCTCGCCGCCGAGGTGGGCACCGAGGGGGCGTCGCCCTATCGCGACGGGCGCAGCGAGCACGAGCGGCGCGAGGACGCCGAGCGCCTCTCGCTGATCCTCGACAGCACCCGCACCGAGGTCGTGGCCGAGCTGGCGCGCATGCCAGTGAGCCTGGATCTCGTGCAGCAGCTCGCGGAGGGCAGCGTCATCAGCCTCCGCAAGCAGGTGGACGATCCGCTCAAGGTCATGGTGGGGGGCTGTCCCCTCTTCCAGGGCAAGATGGGGCGTTTCAAGAGCAAGTCGGCCGTCAAGATCACGCGCGTCCTGCGTCCCCGTGAGCATCCGCTGGGGGGCGCGCTGGAGGCGAAGCAGACCAGGAACGAGGGCAAGCGATGAGCGACGAGACCACCCTGCAGCAGGATCCCGAGACTCCGGTCAAGGCGCCCGCCGCGCGCCCCCAGGGCAAGGCGGCCGAGCTGCCCAGCTTCAGTGCGGGCATGGAGGGCAAGCCCACGGCCGTGCTGCGCGACGAGCGCGCGGGGAGCATCGAGCTGCTGCGCGACGTCAATCTCGAGCTCACGGTGGAGCTCGGCCGCACGCGCATGAACATCGGCGAGCTGATGGAGCTGGGCCAGGGCTCGGTGATCGAGCTGGACAAGATGGCCGGCGAGCCCGTGGACGTCCGCGTCAACGGGGTGCTGCTGGCCTCGGGCGAGGTCATCGTGCTGGACGACGTCTTCGGCGTGCGGATCACCCGGCTGCACAACCGCGTGGATCGCGCGGACACCTTCGGCGACTAGGAGTCAGCCATGCGCGGCCTCCGCTTCCTCAAGTCTCCGCTGGGCCTCGCGGCCTCCGCCTTCGGCCTGCTGGGACTGCTGTCGCTCTGGCCCGCGTCCGCCACGGGAGCGGAGAGCCCCGCCGCGGGCCTGCCGCTGCTGCGGCTCGCGCTGGCGCTGACGGGCATCCTCGCGCTGGCCTTGGCCGCACTGCCCGCGCTGCGCCGGCTGCAGAGCGCGGGGGGCAAGGGCCAGCGCCGCCTGCGCTGCGAAGAGGTGCTCGCCCTCGACGGCCGCCACCGCGTCGCGCTCCTGCGCGTGGACGATCGGGAGCTGCTCGTGAGCCTCCAGGCCGACGGCAGCCGCCTGCTCCTGGACCTGGGCGCCGACGGCGCCGCGGCCACCGACCCGGCCGCCGACTTCTCCTCGGCCATGCGCCGCGCCCGCGCCTGAGCGGCCAGCTTTCGGCCAGCGGCGTTCGCGTCGCCGCGGCAGCGTCTCGCCAGCCTCGCCGGATGGCTCCGTAACCACCTTCGCTGACAGCACTTGCACGCCCGATTCGCGGACGCTCCACCGTCCGCCGCGGCACGGGGCTTGATGTTCCCTACCAGGAACGTCCCCGAGGAGGCTCGAGTGCGCAGAATCCTGCCAATCGCCCTGACCCTGGTCGCCATCGCGCTGCTGTTCCATGCGGCGCCGGCCGGCGCCGTCAGTCTGCCCGGCCTGCAGCTGAACATCGGCGGCGCGGAGGGCGCCGAGGCGCATGGCCTCGGGCCGGCGCTCCAGATCATGCTCGGCCTCACGGTGCTCTCGCTGGCGCCGGCCATCCTCATCCTGATGACGAGCTTCACCCGCATCGTCGTGGTGCTGGGCTTCCTGCGGCAGGCCATGGGCACGCAGCAGATGCCGCCGAACCAGCTCATCATCGGCCTCTCGCTCTTCCTGACCGCGGCCGTGATGAGCCCCGTGATCGAGCAGATCCGCGCGGAAGCCATCGCGCCCTACCTGGCCGCGGAGATCGACGACGGCCAGGCGCTCCAGCGCGGCGTCGCCCCGCTCAAGACCTTCATGCTCGCGCAGACCGGCGACCGGGAGCTCGCGCTCTTCCTCGAGATCGGCGACAAGCCGCAGCCCGAGTCGCGGCTGGAGACGCCCCTCACGGTCGTCATCCCCGCCTTCGTGCTCAGCGAGCTCAAGCGCGCCTTCCAGATCGGCTTCGTGCTCTTCGTGCCCTTCCTCGTGATCGACATGGTCGTCGCCTCGATCCTGATGAGCATGGGCATGATGATGCTCCCGCCGGTCATGATTTCCCTGCCCTTCAAGGTGCTGCTCTTCGTGCTCGTGGACGGGTGGAACCTCCTGGTCCAGAGCCTCATCCGCTCGTTCGGAGCGTAGGGGGGAGCCGTGAACGAACAGATGATCCTCGAGCTCGGCCGCCAGGCGCTCACCACCACGCTGATGGTGGCCGGCCCGATGCTCGCCGCGGCGCTGCTGATCGGCCTGCTGGTGAGCGTCTTCCAGGCCGTGACGCAGATCAACGAGATGACCATGACCTTCGTGCCGAAGATCGTCGGCATCCTGGTGACGGGCCTCGTGGCCCTGCCCTGGGTGCTGCGCGTGATGCTGACCTTCACGCGTCACATCTTCGACGTGATCGCGGGACTCTGAGGCGGGGGCGCGCATGACCTGGCCCGTGATCGACGGCACGAGCGCAGTGCTCTTCCTGATGATCCTCGCCCGCACGGCGGCGTTCTTCTCCGTCTTCCCGGCCTTCGGCGGCGGCACGGTGCCCATGCGCTTCAAGGCGGGCGCCGCCGCCGCGCTCAGCGTGCTGCTCTTCACCGCCGTGCCGGCGCCGGCCGCGCTGCCCACCAGCACGCTGGAGCAGGTGCTCCTCATCGCCAGGGAGTCGCTGCTCGGCCTCACGCTCGGTTCCCTGGTGGCCTTCGTCTTCATGGCGGCGCAGTTCGCGGGGCAGGCCATCGGCGTGCAGATGGGCCTTGCGGCCGCGAGCCTCTTCGACCCGTCGAGCGGGGAGACGGTGGGCGTCAACGGACGCTTCTATCACCTGCTCGCGCTGCTGCTCTTCGTGAGCCTCGATCTGCACCACGGCTTCCTGCGCGGCTTCGGGCGCTCCTTCACCCTGCTGCCGCTGGGCGAGCCGGGGCTGGCCGCAGCGGGCTTCCTGCGCTGGGCGGAGCTGTCCGGCAAGGTCTTCACGCTGGCGCTGCGCCTCAGCCTGCCGGTGATCGCCGCGCTGCTGCTGCTCGATCTGGCGCTGGGCTTCCTCAGCCGGCTGGTGCCGCAGATGAACATCTTCCTCGTGGGCTTTCCCCTCAAGATCGGCCTGGGCCTGGCCGTGCTGGCCGTGGGCGTCCACACCGCGGGGCCGCTGCTCCTGCGCGCGCTGGACGGACTGCTCGTCGACTTCCACTCCCTCATGACCTGGATGCGCTGAGATGGCCGAGAACGGCGGACAGGAAAAGACCGAACTCGCGACCCCACGCAAGCGGCGTGAGGCGCGCGAACGCGGTCAGGTGGCGCGCAGCCAGGAGCTGGGCAGCTTCCTGTTGCTGCTCGCCGCCCTGCTCGCGCTGGCCGGGCTCGCGCCGAGCGTGGGCCGCGGCCTGGGCGGCATCCTCCGCCAGTCGGTGGAGGCCGCCTTCGTCGTGACGGTGGACGCGGGCACGCTGCCGCAGCTGACCAAGGTCTGGCTCAGCGAATCCCTCGCGCTGCTCGCGCCCTTCTGGATCATCCTGCTGGTGGTGGGGGTGGCCGCGTCCGTGGCGCAGGTCGGCTTCAGCGTGAACCCCGGCCTGCTCGCGCCCAAGCCCGAACGCCTGAACCCCATCGCCGGCTTCGGCCGCATCTTCAGCAAGCGCAGCGGCTTCGAGCTGGCCAAGAGCCTGCTCAAGATGGGCCTGCTCCTCGGCATCACCTGGTGGACCCTGCGGGGGGCGGCCAGGACCATCGTGGGCCTGTCGGAGCTCGAGCTGCTGCCGGCCCTCGCCGTGCTGGGCAAGGTGGCGCTGCTCCTCGCGGGACGCCTGATCGTGCTCATGGTGCTGCTGGCCATGGCGGACTACGCCTACCAGCGCTGGCAGCACGAGCAGGACATCATGATGACGCCCCAGGAACTCAAGCAGGAGTACAAGGAGACCGAGGGCGACCCGCTGCTCAAGTCGCGCCTGCGCGCGCTGCAGCGCGAGATGTCCCTGCGCCGCATGATGGAGGACGTGAAGCGGGCCGACGTGGTCGTCACCAACCCGACCCACTTCGCCGTGGCGCTGAGCTACGAGGAGACCAAGGGCGCGCCGACGGTGATCGCCAAGGGCGCGGACCTCGTGGCGCAGCGCATCAAGGAGACGGCCCGCGAGGCCGGCGTGCCGGTGGTGGAGAACCGCCCCCTGGCCCGCGCCCTCTACGCGGAGTGCCGTCTGGGCGACCGCATTCCCATCCGCTTCTTCCAGGCCGTGGCGGAGCTGCTGGCCTACGTCTACCAGCTGAACCCGCGCAAAGCGCGGCCGGCTCGCGCGGGGAGGGCGTAGCGCATGGCGGACGTGCTCCAGGCCAAGCGGCTCGACGGCATCCTGAAGGGGAACGCCAACATCCTGGTGGGCGCCAGCCTGATCGGCATCCTCGCCGTCATGGTGCTGCTGCTGCCCCCGGGCCTGCTGGACATCCTGCTGTCCTTCAACATCACCTTCGCGATCATCATCCTGATGGTGACCTTCTACATCCGGGACCCGCTCAACTTCTCGGTCTTTCCCACGCTGCTGCTCTTCCTCACGCTGTTCCGCCTGGCGATCAACGTGGCCTCGACGCGGCTCATCCTGCTCAACGGCTACGCGGGCAAGGTGATCGAGTCCTTCGGCGCCTTCGTGGTGGGGGGCAACCCGGTCGTGGGCATGGTGGTCTTCCTGATCCTGGTGATCATCCAGTTCATCGTGATCACGAAGGGCGCGGGCCGCGTGGCCGAGGTGGCGGCGCGCTTCACGCTGGACGCCATGCCCGGCAAGCAGATGGCCATCGACGCGGACCTCAACGCGGGCCTGATCGACGACAAGGAGGCCAAGCGGCGGCGCGAGCGCATCGGCGAGGAGGCGGACTTCTTCGGCGCCATGGACGGCGCCAGCAAGTTCGTGCGCGGCGACGCGATCGCCGGCATCGTGATCACGGCGATCAACATCCTCGGCGGGTTCATCATCGGCGTGGCGCAGCAGGGGCTGAGCTTCGGCGAGGCGCTGCGCACCTACACGCTGCTCACCGTGGGCGACGGCCTGGTGAGCCAGATCCCGGCGCTCATCATCTCGGTCAGCTCGGGCGTGGTCGTGACGCGCGGCCGCAGCGACCAGGAGCTGGGCGACGACTTCGTCAGCCAGCTCTTCGGACAGGCGCGGGCGCTGGGCATCGCGGCGGCGGCGCTCGGCGTGCTGGGCCTCGTGCCCGGGCTGCCGCACACGCCCTTCCTGCTGCTGGGCGCGGCGACGGGCACCGCCGCCTATCGCATCTCGCGCCGGAACAAGGACGAAGCCGCCGCCGAGGACGCGCCCGCCGCCCCCGAGGCGCCGGGCGATCCGCTGGAGGATCCCGCGCTCTTCCAGGTGGACCGGCTCGAGCTGGAGATCGGCTACGGCCTGATCCCGCTGGCCGACGCGTCACGGCGCAGCAACCTGCTCGAACGCGTGACGGCCATCCGCCGGCAGCAGGCCACCGAGCTGGGGCTCTACGTGAGCCCGGTGCGGATCCGCGACAACATCCATCTCAAGCCGGCCGAGTACGCGATCAAGCTGAAGGGCGTCGAGCTCGAGCGGGGCGAGATCCTGCCCGGCCATCTGCTCTGCATCGCGGGGCCGGAGGAACGCATGGGCCTGCCCGGCATCGAGACCGTGGAGCCGGCCTTCGGGCTGTCGGCGCTCTGGGTGCCCGAGGCCGATCGCGAGCTGGCCACCGACCGCGGACTCACGCTCGTGGAGCCGGCCGCGGTCATCAGCACGCACCTGGCGGAGATTCTGCGGCGGCATGCGGACGAGGTCATGAGCCGGGAGGACGTCAAGCGCCTCGTGGACGGCGTCCGCGAGATCGCGCCGGCCCTGGTGGACGAGCTGGTGCCCGGACAGCTGAAGCTGGGCTTCCTGCAGCAGGTGCTGGCCAACCTGCTCCACGAGCGCGTGCCCATCCGCGACATGGTGACGATCCTCGAGACCCTCGGCGACCACATCGGCCACAGCCAGAACACGGACTTCCTCGCCGAGAAGGTGCGCGAGGCGCTGGGGCGGGCCATCGTGCGCGAGTTCCTCGACGAGCGCGGCACGCTGGCCGTGATCACGCTGGACCACGGCGTCGAGGAGCTCTTCCTCGGCGCGCTCAAGCAGTACGGCGAGACGGGGGGCGTCGCCCTGCCGCCGGACCTGGCCGAGCGCTTCCAGGAGCGCCTGCGCGGCGCGGTGGAGCGCGCCACCCGGCAGGGCTACGCGCCCGTGCTGCTGGTGGCCAGTCCGATCCGTCTCGTCTTCAAGCGTTACACGGAGATCTTCCTGACGGGCCTCACGGTCCTGGCCTTCGGCGAGGTGCCGACCGGGATCGAGGTCAATGCCCTGGGGATGGTGAGTCTCGATGACTGAGCACCGCATCGTCGCGCGTGACATGCGCAGCGCGCTCAAGACCGTCCGCGCCCGCTTCGGCGAGGACGCGCTGATCCTCGACTCGCGCACGCTGCGCCGGCCGCGGCCGGGGTCCCTGCGCATGGACGAGGAGGTGGAGGTGCGCGTGGCCCTGCCCGGCGCGCCCGGCGAGATGGGCACGGGGCCGAGCGCCCCGCTTCGCCTGGAAGACGAGATCGCCCGCCTCGAGGCGCTCCTGGTCGACATGGAGGCGCAGCTCGACGCTGCCGAGACGCCCGGCCATCCCCTGCGGGCGGCGCTCGAGGCCCTGGGCATCCTGCCGGCCACGCTGCAGCGCCTGGCGCGCGACCACGCCGACGAGGTGCCGCCGGTGGATCAGGCCGCCGAGACGCCCGCGCTGGAGCGCATCGCCGCGCAGCTGCCCTGCGTGGAGTCCATGGCGCTGGCGGACCTGCGCGGCCACCACGCCCTGCTCGGCGCTCCCGGCGCCGGACGCAGCGCGCTGGCCACGAAACTCTGCGCCCAGGCGGCCGCCGCGGGACTGCGCGCCGCGCACCTCGCCGTCGCGCCGACCCACCCCGGCGAGCGCCTGCGCCTCGAGGCCGAGGCGGAGCTTCATGGCCACGAGGCGGTCCTCGCGCCCGACGGCGAGGCTCTGGTGGACGCCCTGCGCTTCCTGCGCGACCGCGACCTCGTGCTGATCGACCTGCCGGGCTTCGCGCCCGGGCAGATCGGGCTGCTCGAGCAGGCGGAGGCCCGGGCGGAGCTGGGGCCCATCCTGCGGCACGCCGTGCTGCCGGCGGACGGACGCGCCGTCCTCGCGGCGGAGCTCGCCACGGGGGCCCACTACCTGGCCCTGACTCGCGGGGACCTGGACGACCCGCTGCGCCTGGCGCTGGACCTCACGGCCGGGGGACGTCCGCTGCTCTCCTTCGTGTCGAGCGGCGCGGACGGCCACTCCCCGCTGGCGCTGGCCGGTCCGGAGGGCCTGCTGGCCGGCCTGCGCGGCCGTCTGCGCGGCGCCAGGGGCGCGGCCGGCGCGGGAGCCGGACGATGACCGGCATGCAGCGGCTCAACGTCCTGGCCGCGCTGCTGACCTTCCTCTACGGCGCGTGGAGGGGGTGGCCGCTGGCGCTGTCGCTCCAGAAGGGCCTCACGGCCTACGTGGTGGTCTTCGCGGCGCAGATCCTCGTGATCCTGGGCCTGCTGCGCCTCGCGCGTGGCGGGGCCGCGGAGCGTCGGCGCTGAGTCGGCACGGATTTGGACCGCCAGACCGGTGGCACGGATGCTGCAAGGTAGCGTCGGCGTCTAGGGTCAATGGCGGGAGTGCATGAGCAACCATGGGGAAGGACACGCCTAAGTTGGAAACGACGCTGACGTTATGGGAGGCGTACCACCGCGAGCGCGCGCCGCGCGACCGCGAGGCGCTCATCGTCCACTACCTTGGCCTGGTCAAGTATGTGGCGGGGCGGCTGGCGGCGGGCCTGCCGGATTCGGTGGACATCGACGATCTCGTGGGCGCGGGGATGATCGGTCTGATGAAGGCCGTGGAGGCCTTCGACCCCGCCAAGGAGGTCAAGTTCGAGACCTACTCCATCCCACGGATTCGCGGCGCGATGCTCGACGAGTTGCGCAACCAGGACTGGTTCCCGCGCTCCGTGCGCCGCAAGGCGAAGCGGATCGATCTGGCCGTCCAGGAGCTCGAGGCCAAGCTGGGCCGGAGTCCCAAGGACGTGGAACTGGCCAAGCACATGCGCCTCGATCTGGAGGACTTCTACCGCCTGGCCGGCGAGGTCTCGCAGTCCAGCCTGCTCTCCATCGAGGAGGAGCTGCGCGTGGGCAAGGACGGCACCTACGCGTCCGTGCGGGAGATCCTCTCCGACCTGCGCGTCCAGAGCGCGCACGATCGCCTGGCCGACAAGGAGCTGCGCGCCATCGTCATGGAGACGCTGGAGCAGCTGGACGAGAAGGAGCGGCTCGTCCTGACCCTCTACTACTTCGAGGAGCTGACCCTGGCCGAAATCGGCGAGGTGCTGGGGGTCAGCGAGAGCCGGGTCTGCCAGATCCACGGCAAGGCCGTGGGCCGTCTGCGCCTCAGGGTGCGGGGCAAGACCCGCGAGAACCCGCTGCCGCTGCGCCGGACGGGACGGCGCAAGGAGGCGGCGGCGCAACGCTGACGCACGGGAGGCGGCCATGGAGGACCTGCGCCGCATCGAGGGACCCGCAAAGGTGCCGCAGCCGGTGGACCGCGGCACGCGCAGCCAGCCCGGCCACACGCGAAAGGACGGCTTTCGCGATGTGCTGGAGCGAGAGCGACAGCCTGCAGAGCGTGAGCGACAGACCGCCGACCCGTCCGTCGAGTCCGAGGAGCCCGCGGGCCACGGACGCGGCGGCGCCGCCGAAGAGCCCGCGACGGGGGCGGTGGACCCGGACCGCGGGCGTCTGCTGGACGAGCGAGCCTGAGCGCTCGCGGAGCGCGAAACGGAGGAGCCCCAAATGACGGCGATGGCGGCGAGTGCCACCCTCACGGAACTCTGGAGCGCCGGCAGCCTGCCGCTGGCGCTCGGCGCGGCGCTGGTGGGGGTGGGCCTCCTGCTCGCCCTCCGGCTCCTGCGGCGCAGGACGACAAGCCCCCTCCGGACGGCCGCCGGCGACCCCGCGCTCGGGGAGCCTCAGCCGGCCACGCCGGCGCCTCTGCGGGCGCGGGCCGAGGCCGCCTACGCCGGCGCGGGAGCGATGGGCAGTGCGGGGTCAAGTTCGGGAACGAGACTGCCGATAGCTGAAACGTCGGCCCGGACGCCGGCGACACATGAATCGAGGGAGCCTGGCACTCCATGCCCCGCCGCGCTGAGCCGGCGGATCGATCGCTTGGAGGCCAGGGTACGCGCCAGGAGAGCAGCAAGCCGTGGTTGACACACTCGACAAGCTGATGGCCAAGGTGGGCAAGCTGCCCACCATGCCCCACGTGGCCTCGAAGATCCTGGAGCTCGTGGGCAATCCCGAGACCAGCGCCCGCCAGTTGCAGGTGGTCATCGACAGCGATCAGGTGCTGGCGATGCGCATCCTCAAGGTGGCCAACAGCGCGCTCTACTCGCTGCCGCGCAAGGTCAAGACCCTGAAGGAAGCCATCGTGATGCTTGGCTTCAACCACATCCGCAGCCTGGTCCTGGCCGAGGCGATCCAGAATCTGTTCAAGGGCAAGGGCAAGCGCGGCGACCTGCTGGAGTCCATGCTCTGGGAGCACTCGGTGGGCGCCGCGATGGCGGCCAAGACCGTGGCCGTGAAGGTGCATCCCGCGCTGAGCGAGGAGGCCTTCGTCACCACGCTGGTGCACGACATCGGCAAGCTCATCCTCCTGCAGAGCGATCCGCAGGGCTACCACGAGATCGTGCAGCGCATCTACTCCGAGTACCAGCCCTTCGGCGGGCTCGAGATCGAGCGCTACGACGTGGACCACGCCGAGGTGGGCGCGGCCCTGGCCGAGCGCTGGAACCTGCACGAGCGCGCCGTGGCGGCGATCCGCGAGCACCACGACGACACGGACGGCGACGTCCTCACGGACCTGGTCCGGCTGGGCAACGCCATGGCCTGGAAGGCCGAGTGGGGCTTCCGCAAGGAGCCCGACCTGGAGCTGGGCACCCTGAGCTGCGCCCAGCGCCTGGGCCTGGGCGAGGACGCGCTGCTCGAACTGCTCGCCACCACCCGCGAGCTGATGGCCAAGGAGCGCGCCACCTTCGGCGTGCCGGAGCTGGGCCGCACGCGGCGCGAGGGCGAGGGCGCCGAGGACGAGGCGGCCGAGCAGCCGGCGGACGCCTAGCGCCGCCGGCAATGGCGGTTGACAGACTCCGCGCTGCATCGCATACTGGTGCCAAGTTGGCAGTCTGTCGTCCAAATCCCTGTCTAGCAAAGAGCTAAGTATGCCCGCATCGGACGCCGTGCAGGCCGATGGCCTCTTCGTCGTCAGCGCCGAACGGGGTTTCGTGGCCACCGTGGAGGCCTGGGGCCCCGTGGCGGGCGCTCCGGTCTTCGCCTTCCCGTCCCTGCAGGCCGCCTACGGCGCCCTCGACGCCTACGACCCCCTGATCCTGCTGGTGGACCGGCGCAGCGAGGACGGCAGCATCCTCGGCCTGCTCCGCAAGCTCCGCCGCCGCTTCCGCCACCTGGAGCTGATCCTCCTGGAGAGCCCCCGCAGCGACCGCGTCCGGGGGGCCGAGCGCCTGGCCGGGGTGGACCTCTTCATCGACCTGCCCCTGCCCGACGGCGACCTGCGCCTCCTGCTCGAACGGCGCGTGCGCCTGGGGCGCTTCCGCCGCGACAGCAAGCTGGTGGGCAAGAGCGAGGCGCTCGAGCAGATCCTCGAGATGATCCTGCACATCGCGCCCACGGACATCAGCGTGCTCATCACCGGTGAGAGCGGCACGGGCAAGGAGCTCATCGCCCAGAGCCTGCACCAGACCAGCCGCCGCGCGAAGGCTCCCTTCCTGGCGCTCAACTGCGGCGCCATGCCCGAGGGCACGCTGGAGAGCGAGCTCTTCGGCCACGAGAAGGGCGCCTTCACCGGGGCGACGTCCGCGCACCCGGGGCACTTCGAGCGCGCGGATGGCGGCACGCTCTTCCTCGACGAGATCGGCGAGCTCAGCCCCCAGATCCAGATCCGTCTGCTGCGCGTGCTGGAGACGGGCGAGTTCATCCGCGTGGGGGGCGTGCGCACCCAGAGCGCCGACGTCCGCCTGCTCGCGGCCACCAACCGCGACCTCGACCTCGAGGTGCGCGAGGGGCGCTTCCGCCGCGACCTGCTGCACCGCATCAAGGTGATGGAGATCCGCGTCCCGCCGCTGCGCGAGCGCCCGGAGGACATCCCCCTGCTCGTGGAGCACTTCCTGCGCGAACTGCACGCCAAGGAGGGCACGCCGCTCTTCAGCGTGGATCCGTCGCTGATGGAGGTGCTCGCCGCGGCGCCGTGGCTCGGGAACATCCGCGAGCTGCGCAACACGGTGCAGCGCATGGCCGTGCTGGCCACCGGCAGCCGCCTCGGCCTGGAGAACCTGCCCGTGGACTTCGTGCGGGTTTCGGAGGGGCCGGCCTCGAACCTGCCGGTGCCGCTCAGCCTCCGGCCCGAGGAGGCCGAGCGCGAGCTGCTCTACCGGACCCTGCTCGCCCTGCGCGAGGACGTGGGCGAGGCGCTGGGCATCCTCCGCCGCTTCGAGCAGCAGCTCCAGGACGAGGAGTTCAGCATCGAGCACGAGGGACGGGCCTTCGGGCCCGGCCGGGACCTGAGCCGGGCCGAGGGGGGCAGCCTCGAGGCCATGGAGCGCCGCCTCGTCGAGCAGGCCCTGGCCGACAACCACGGCCACCGGCGCCGCACGGCGCGCCAGCTCGGCATCAGCGAGCGGACGCTCTACCGCAAGCTCCGCGAGTATGGGCTCGGCTAGCTCCCCGGGCCCGGATTTTCGCTGGCATCAACGGCTTGCCTCCTCTATCATTCAGGCCATGACCCCTGCCACCCCTGCCGGGAACAGAGCCAACCCCTCAACCGACGCGGTGAAACCATGAACACGCAGCTCTCGCGCTGGATGCTCCTGCTGTGCGCCGCCCTGCTGATTCTCCCGGCGACTGCTCACGCCACCAAGTACACGGCCGATTTCCTCACCGTGGGCACCGGGGCGCGGCCCCTGGCCATGGGCGGGGCCTTCACGGCCGTGGGCGAGGACAACAACGCCCTCTTCTTCAATCCCGGCGCCCTGGCCGCCATGGGCGGGAACAGCCTGAGCCTGATGCACTCGGAGCGCTTCGGCGGCCTGGTGCAGGTGGACAACGCCGGCTACCACCGGGCGGTCAATCTCTACGGCCGGCAGGCGAGCCTCGGGATCTCGGTGCTGCGGCTGGGGGTGGACAACATCACCTTCACCAACGACCACCCCTTCAACGATCTCAACGGGAACGGCGAGTTCGACGGCCCCGAGGAACTGCCCGACAGCATCGATCCCAGCTACTTCAGCAAGGAGAGCGACCAGGAGTGGGGGATCCTCGGGATCTACGCCACCCAGGCGGGCGGCTGGTCGATCGGCGGCGGGATCAAGATCATCTACCAGTCCGTGGGCAGCTTCAACAGCTTCGGCTTCGGCCTCGACGCCGGCGTGCTCAGCCCGCCGCTGGGCCACGGCCTGCGCGCGGGTCTGAAGATCCAGGACATCACGGGCACCTACGTCGCCTGGAATACGGGCGTGTCCGAGTTCGTGGCGCCGTCGCTGCGCCCGGGCCTCGCCTGGCGGCACGCGCTGGGGAGCCTCAACGCCAGCGTGCTGCTGGCCGGCGACCTCGAGATCCGCTTCGAGGAGTACGGCGACGCCGCCACCTGGAGCAGCAGCTTCGCGAGCGTGGATCCGCACCTCGGCGGCGAGCTCTGGCTGCTGGGGACCGTCGCCCTGCGCCTGGGCCTGGACCGCGACAACTGGACGGCCGGCGGCGGCCTGCGCCTGGCGGGCCGCGACGGGATCCTGCCCTGGAACGTTTTCGACGACCTGTCCCTGGACTACGGTTTCGGCAGCCACGAGGTCTTCGACGGCAGTCATCGCCTCGGGTTGTCCACGCGCTTCTAGTCGCGCGGCGGCGGGCCGCGTCACCCGATACGACAGTGGAGAGATGGACAACGTCCTGACCATGATCCTCGCCGGCGGCGCCCCGGACGCCCTTGGCGTGCTGGCGCGGCACCGCGCGAAGACGGCCGTGCCCTTCGGCGGCCGCTATCGCCTCATCGACTTTCCGCTGAGCAACTGCGTCAACTCCGGCCTGCGCAACCTCTACATCCTCACGCAGTACAATCCGCGCAGCCTTCGGCGGCACATCCGCCTCGGCCGGCCCTGGGACCTGGACCGCAGCATGACCGGCGGCGTGCGCGTGCTCATGCCCTACTCGGGCGCGCATCACACGTCGTGGTATCGGGGCACGGCCGACGCGCTGCTGCAGAACCTGGACATCATCCGCAAGAGCACGAGCCGCTACGTGCTGATCCTGAGCGGCGACCACATCTACAAGATGGACTACCGCGAGCTCTTCCACCGGCACATCGTCACCGGCGCCACGATGACCCTGGCCACGCGCCTGCAGCGCCCCGGGGACGAGCATCGCTTCGGGCTGGTGGACGTCGACGCGCGCGGTCAGGTGGTCGCCTTCCGCGAGAAGCCCGGCGCGCCCTTCGGCACGGACGCGAGCCTGGGGATCTACCTGTTCGAGCGCGACTACCTGGTCACGGCCCTGCGCGCCGCGGCCGCGGGCGACGGCACGGACCTCGTCAGCGAAGTCGTGATCCCCACCGTGAACCGGGAGCAGGTGGCGACCTACCGCTTCGACGGCTACTGGGAAGACGTCGGCGACCTCGAGGCCTACTACCGCGCGAACCTGCTGCTGGTGGACGCGGCGCCGCCGCTGGTGCTGGACGACCCCGCCTGGCCCATCTACACGCGGATGGAGAGCGAGAGCCCCACGTGGTTCGCCGGCGACTCCAGCGTCGAGCGCTGCGTGGTGGGCGCGGGCGGCCGCATCGCGGGGGCGGTGCACGACTCGGTGATCTTTCCGCGCGTCACCATCGAGGCCGGGGCCGTGGTGGAGGGCGCCGTGCTCTTCTCCGGCTGCCGCGTGGCGGCGGGCGCGCGCGTGCATCGCGCGATCCTCGACAAGGACGTCCAGGTGGGCGAGAACGCGCGGGTGGTGGGGCGCGACGCGCTGATCGTCCTGCCCAAGGGCAGCGCCGTGCCGGCGGGCGCCGACGCCTGCGAACCCGGCGCCGTGCTCGCGCGCGGAGGTGAGCGATGAAGCCCATGCGTCCCTACGGCAGCGTCGCGGTGCTGGTGCTCGCCGGCGGCCGCGGCGAACGTCTGGACCTGCTCACGACGCTGCGGGCCAAGCCCGCCGTGCCCTTCGGCGGCAACTTCCGCATCATCGACTTCGTCCTGTCCAACTGCTTCCACTCGGGCATGAGCGAGGTGTCGATCCTCACGCAGTACCTGCCGCGCAGCCTCGAGGACCACGTGGGCTTTGGCCGCGCCTGGGATCTCGACCGCATGACCAGCGGTCTGCAGTACCTGCATCCCTTCCGCGGCCTCGAGCGCTCGAACTGGTATGGCGGCACGGCCAACGCGCTCTACGAGAACCTGCACATCCTCGAGGAGTCGCGCGCGGATCACTTCCTCATCCTGAGCGGCGACCACATCTACCGCATGGACTATCGCGAGCTGGTGGCGCAGCACGAGGCGTCGATGAGCCAGGTGACCGTGGCCGTCCGGCCGGTGGACTGGGCGCAGGCGCATCACTTCGGGCTCTTCGAGACGGACGCGGCCGGCCAGGTCACCGCCTTCGTCGAGAAGCCGCCGGAGCCGCGCAGCAACCTGGCCAGCATGGGGATCTACGTCATCCGCCGGCAGTTCCTGCTGGACGCGCTGACGCGGCGTGGGCCGCAGGAGCCGTCGCTGGACTTCGGCCGCGACCTCGTGCCCGACTGGGTGAGCGGTGGCGACGTGACGCTCTTTCCCTTCGAGGGCTACTGGCTCGACGTGGGGACCCTCGACAGCTACGTGCAGGCCCACCGCGATCTGCTGGGCGCGAAGCCCACCTTCGCGCTCGACGACCCCGACTGGCCCGTCCTCACGCGCACGCCGCCGCGCGCGCCGATGCAGCTGGGCGACGGCGCCCGCGTCGCCGACTCGCTGGTGAGCGACGGCTGTCGCATCCAGGGGCGCGTGGAATCCAGCATCCTGGGCCCCGGCGTGCAGGTGGCGGCCGGAGCGCTGGTGCGCGACGCGATCGTGATGGAGGACACGGTGGTGGGCGAGGGCTGCCACGTCGAGCGCTGCATCCTCGACAAGCGCGTGCTGCTGGGCGCGGGCAGCCGGATCGGCGCCGCCGGCGCCGGCGATCCGAACCACGAGCGCCCTGCCGTTCTGCGCTCGGGCCTCAGCATCCTGGCGAAGGACAGCGTGGTGCCGCCGGGCTGGTCCCTGGGACGCAACGTCCGCTGGGCGCTCTCGGCCGAGCAGGCGCCCCCGGAGGAGCGCTTCCCGGATCACCGCGTTCCCGACGGGGAGAGCTGCCTCGCCTAGCTGTCCGTGTAGAGCACCAGGCGATCGCCCGGGTGCAGCACCGTCTCCTGCGTGATCTCGCGATTCCATCCCAGCAGGGCCTGCACCGTGGTCCCGTAGCGACGGCTGATGGAGTAGAGGCTCTCGCCCTGGGTGACCACGTGCACGCGGCGCACGTTGGCCGCGGCGGTCGAGGCCGTCTCCCCGTCGCCGCCGCTGCTGAGGTACTGCAGCACCTGGTTGGGATAGATCCGCGAACTGCGGCCGAGCCCGTTCCAGCGCTGGAGATTGCGCACCGGCACGTCGAGCCGGCGGGAGATGGCCGACAGGTTGTCGCCCTTGCGCACCGTGTAGAAGCTCTTGGACTGCCCGCCGGGCACGTCGAGGGGCGGCAGCACCTTGGCCGCCGAGGCGGCCACGCCATTGGACGTGGGCTCCTGCCAGCCCCGGTCCGGATGCGTGGGGATCGTCAGCACGGAGCCGGCGCGCAGCGAGCGCGGATTCCGGATGCCGTTGCGATCGATGATGGCCTGCACCGTGGTGCCGTAGCCCTTGGCGATCTCGTAGAGCGTCTCGCCCTTGCGGACGCGGTGGCGCGCGAAGCTGACGCGCTCGTCGTTGCTCAGCTGCGCGAGCGCGGTGCGCAGGCTGCCGCTGCGACCCGGCGGCACGTGTACGGCGTAGGCGGGGCGGTCCGGCGGCGTGCACCAGCGCAGCAGGTGCGGGTTGAGCCGCTCCAGCTCGGCCTTGCGGAAGCCGCCCTTCTTGGCGATGAGCGCCAGGTCCACCGCCTCGTCGATCTCCAGTTCCTCGTAGGTGAAGGGGCTCTCGGGCTGGACGGCGAAGCCGTGCTCGTCCAGGTGCGCGCCCACCCAGGCGGCGGCCATCATCTTGGGGACGTAGTCCTGGGTCTGCCGCGGCAGGCGCAGCTGCCAGAAGTCGCGGCTGCCGGCGCGCCGGACGGACGCCTGCACCCGGAACTCGCCGGTGTTGTAGGCCGCCATGGCGAGATTCCAGTCCTGGAAGATGCCATAGAGGTGGGAGAGGTACTGGCAGGCGGCCTCGGTGGAGCGCACGACGTCGCGGCGCTCATCCACCCAGTAGTCCACGCTGAGGCCGTAGCGGCGCGCCGTGCCGCGGATGAACTGCCACGGCCCCACGGCGCCGGCCGAGCTGCGGGCCGTGGGCTTGAAGCCGCTCTCGATCATGGCCAGGTAGTAGAGCTCGGGCGGCAGCTCGTAGCGCTCGAGCGCGCTCTCGATGACGTCCCGGTAGGCCTCGCCCCGGTTCAGCCACTCCTGGAAGACCTTGCGGCCATTGCCGGTGAAGTAATCCACCCACTTGTCCACGCGGGCGTTGCGCTCCAGCCGCAGCGGGCGGGAGGGCATGTCGGGTAGGCCGCCGTACCAGAGGGCGACGAGCGAGTCGTCGGCCACCTCGAGCGGCGCCGCGAAGTGCATGAGCGATTCCTCGTCGAGGATCTCCTGCAGCCGGTCCAGTCGGTTCTGCAGGCTGGTGAGATAGAGCCGCGCCAGGCCGCCGGCGGTCAGGGCGCTGTCGCTCTGGGCGTCCGCCAGGGTGAGGACGGCGTGGTCGATCATCTCCTGCGCGCTGAGGAGATCCCCCTGGGCGATGTAGTGGACGGCCTCGTCGTAGTCGCCCTGCAGCGCCTGCAGGTCGGGCTTGAAGGCCAGGGCGCGGTCGCGCAGCGACCACTCCGCCGGCTGCTCCTCCAGGGTGCCGCTGTCGGCCGTCAGGCCGGGACTCGTGACGCTGTCCGTCGCCGCCGTGACCAGGCCGGGCGCCTCGTCGTCCACCTCCGTGGACGGCGGGGGCACCTGCTCATGCCTGGCGCAGGCGCCGACGCCCAGGGCGAACAGCAGCAGCAGTGGGAGGATGCGAGGCGAGGCTGACACGGGGACCTCCTGGCGTCCGGGTTGCTGGACGTGGGCACCGGGATGCCCGCCGCGGATTTGCAAGGGGAATGCCTGCCGGGTGGCGCAGTCTAGGTCTGGGCTGCGGATCTGGCAACGAAGATCTCGCCCCGCGGGCAGAGGTCGGTTGACCTGCCCCCGGGGCCGTAGTATATACTTGAAATGCAGTCATTAGGCGCTTGTCATCGCAGATGTTAGACACCCCATGCCGCCCTCGGACCGCGGGTCTCGGGTTTGCAACATGAACCGACAGCAGAGGACCAGCCGCTACTTCCTCCAGCACCTGCTCCCGCGTGACGCGCTCGCGCCGTCCGAGCGGAGCCGGCTTGACGCCGTGCTGCGCGCCGGTGGCACCGACGCGGAGCGGCGTCTCGCCGTGGAGCTGGCCGAGGCCCTGGCCAGCCGGGGAGTCTACCGGCGCGGCCGCCCGGGCCACTACGGGAATCCGGCGACCCGCGAGACCTACCGTCTGTGCCCGCTCGCGGTTCCACGTGAACCGGTCGCCCCGGAGGCGTCGCCGCCGGCGACCACGCCATCGACGCCGCCCGTGCCGGTGGAGGGGGGCGTCCGCTTCGATCGCCTGCGGGAGGTCCTCGCGGTCCTGCGGCTGCAGGGGCGGCAGCCCGGCATCCTGGCCGGGGTGGGCCGCCTCCTGGCCGCGCTGGACCGCTGGTATCCCGGCAGCGGGCACTGCCTCTACCACTTCGAAACGCTGGCCCAAGGCGACACGCTCGCGGGACTGCGTTCGCTCGAGCCGGACACGCTCGCGCCGGGACATCCCTACCGCCAGGCGCTCGCCACGCGGGGCGTGAGCCGGCTGGATCCGCAGGCGGCCGCCGCGTCGGGCTGGTACCCGCCGCGCGCCGGCGCGGACGCGCGCTGGCTCCTGCTGCCACTGCGGCTGCCCGCCGACGACGCGGACGCGAGCCCCTGGGGCCTGCTCGAGCTGCGGCTGCCGCCCGCGCTGGACGACGACAGCCTCGACGCCGAGCTCGGCCTGCTGGGCGAGGCGCTGTCGGAGCTGGTGCACAACCACCGGGTGCTGTCGGACGTGGTCTACGTCGACGGCCTGACCCAGGTCTTCAACCGCAGCTTTCTCGACCTGCAGCTGCCGGTGGAGGTGGAGCGCGCGCGCCGCAACGACGAGACCCTCGCGGTCCTGGTGGTGGACCTCGACGACTTCAAGCGCATCAACGACACCTTCGGCCACGAGGCCGGCGACCGTGTCCTGCGCAGCCTCGGCATGCTCGTCCGTGACACGATGCGGCGCGTCGACCAGGTCTTCCGCTTCGGCGGCGAGGAGTTCGTCGTGCTGCTGCCCCGCCTCGACGAGGACTCGGCCCTGCGCGCGGCCGAACGTCTGCGCCTGGCCGTGGCCGAGCACCGGGTGGAGCTGCGCGGCAGCGACAGCCCGCTCGGCGTCACGGTGAGCATCGGCGGCGCGCTCTACCCCCGCGACGGCGCGGACCCCGACGCGCTCTTCCGCGAGGCCGACGCCGCCTGCTACCGCAGCAAGCGCGACGGCAAGAATCGCGTCAGCTTCGCCGGTCCCCCCGGCGTCTGATTCCGCCCGGTTTCCCTCCCTCGACACCGCGCCGACGGGAGCGCCTCCGTGTTCTGGCCTCTGCTCCTCGGCGTGCTGCTGGGCCTGCCCCTGCGTCTGACCGCCGCGCGCGCGGCGCTGCCCCTCTACTGGCCACTGCTGCTGCTGCCGTCCGGCCTGCCCCCGAAGCGCGGGCGCCTGGGCTGGACGCTGCGCGCCCTCGGCGTCGCGCTGGTCCTGCTGCGGCTGCCTGGGGCGCCGGCGCAGGGCGAGGTGGACGTCGCGGGCCGCTGGGACGCGGCCGTCGACCTGCGCGGCGAACGCGTGGAGGGACGGCTGCGCGCCCGCCCCGAGCTGCCGCTGCGCCTGCTCCTCGACGTGGACGGCCGCCTGCCCGCGGACGGCGCGCGCTGGCGCGGCCGCGGACTGCTCCTGCCGACGGCGGGCGGGGAGGCCGAACTGCGCGTGCGCGAGTGGACCGCCTCGCGGCGCGAGAGCCCCGCCGCGCGCGCGAGCCGCGCCGCCGGGCCGGGCGTGCGCGGACGCCTCGCCCGTCGACTCACGCGGGGCTTTCCCGCGCGCGAGGCGCCGCTGGCCAGGGCCCTGCTCCTGGGGGAGCGGCGCGGCCTCCCCGCGTCCACCTGGCGACGCTTCCGCGACGCCGGCCTCGCCCATGTGCTCGCCCTCAGCGGGCTTCACGCCGGGCTCTTCCTGCTGCTCGCGCGGCGCCTGATCGGCGTCCTGCCCGGCGGCGGCGCGGCGGGCGCGGAGCGCGTCCTCCTGCTGGCGCTGCCGCTGCTGCTTCTGCTCTGGGGCGGCTCGGCGTCGGTCCTGCGCGCGCTGGCGATGGCCGCCTACGTGCTCGTCTGGCGCCGCCGCGGCGGACGTCCCCGCGCCCGCGAGGCGCTGGCCCTGGCCGCGCTCGTCGAATTCATGCGCCGGCCGGCCACCCTGCTGTCGCCCGGCTTCCAGCTCAGCTACCTGGCGACGCTGGCGCTGATCGCCTGGGCGCGCCGCGTCGCGCCGCCGCAGGCCTTCTGGCCGCGGCTGCGCTGGTCGCTGGCGCAGGGCCTGCTCGCCAGCCTGCTCTGCACCGCGGCGGGCCTGCCCGTCCTCATCGGCGGGGGCGAGGCGAGCTTCGGGCGCCTGGCGCTGCTCGGCCCGCTGTGGAACCTGGCGGCGGGGCCGCTCTGCGCGCTGTCGCTGGGGCTGGGTTGGCTCGCGCTGCCCTTCGCCGCGCTGCCGGGCGTGGATGCCATCGCCGCGGCGCCCGGCGCGCTGGCGCTGCGCCTGCTGGCCGCGCTGGCCTTCACCGCGGGGGGGCCGCTGGCCGTCTGCCTGCACGGACGGGTCG
The DNA here is from genome assembly GCA_020633725.1 of Candidatus Latescibacterota bacterium. NCBI lineage: Bacteria > Pseudomonadati > Candidatus Latescibacterota > Candidatus Latescibacterota bacterium. The sequence continues at coordinate 721,619 of JACKDC010000001.1, read as the reverse complement.
CGAGTCCCTGGGTCTGGATCGCCTGGAGTCTGGGCTTCCGCACGCTGCTCGCGGGCGGCCGACGGCGCTGGCCGGCCCTGCTGATGGGACTGCCGCTGCTCGTCTTGCTCGTTGGCGGAGCGTGACTTGACACCCCGGCGACCCCTGACTAGGATGCGCCCGTCACCGCCGTCGCCACAGCCGTGGCCTCACCCACGTCGGAATCCGAGCAGTGCAGGGATGACCCGAATCGCCGTTTTCGCGTCCGGTCGCGGCTCCAACTTCGAGGCTCTCGCCGCGGCCGCGCGGGAGGGGCGCGTTCCGGCGCGCATCGCCCTGCTGCTCAGCGACCGGGAGGACGCCGGCGCCCTGGACGTCGCGGCGCGCTTCGGCATCGAGGCCGTGACCCTGAAGCCGGCCGGCCGCCGCGGCCCGCTGGACGCCGACTGGGAGGCCGCCTGCCTCGCCGCGTGCCGCCGCGCCGGGGCGGAGTGGATCTGCCTCGCCGGCTTCATGCGCATCCTGGGTCCGGCGCTGCTGGACGCCTACCGCGACCGCGTGGTGAACATCCATCCCTCGCTGCTGCCGTCCTTTCCCGGCCTCGACGCCCAGCGCCAGGCCTGGGAGCACGGCGTGCGCGTGAGCGGCTGCACGGTGCACCTCGTGGACGCCGGCGTGGACACGGGGCCCATCGTGGCCCAGCGCGCGGTGTCGACGGAGGGGGTGGGCAGCGCGGACGCGCTGGCCGCGCGCATCCTCGAGGCCGAACACGCGCTCTACGCCGAGGCGCTCGAGCGTCTGCTGGCCGGCGGCTGGCGCCGCGACGGGCGCCGCCTCGTCTTCACCCCCAGCCCGGAGGGCCGATCATGAACGCGAGCACAGCCCTGGTCTCCAGCCAGGATCTGGGCCTGACCCCCAGCTACCGCGGCAAGGTGCGCGACCTCTTCGATCTCGGCGAGGAGCTGCTCATCGTCGCCACGGATCGCATCAGCGCCTACGACGTCATCATGGGCGAGCCCGTGCCGGGCAAGGGCGCCATGCTGACCACGATCTCGGTGGAATGGTTCAGGCGCATCGAGGCGGCGGGCCTCGTGAAGCATCACCTGCTCAGCGCCGACTGGAAGGACTTCCCCGCGCCCTACCGGCGCGAGGAGCTGGCGGGGCGCAGCATGCTGGTGCGCAAGACGGACCGCTTCGACCTGGAGTGCGTCGTGCGCGGCTATCTGGTGGGCAGCGGCTGGAAGGACTACCGCGCGAGCGGCGCCGTCTGCGGCATCGCGCTGCCGGCCGGCATGCGCGAGGCGGACAAGCTCGATCCGCCGATCTTCACGCCGGCCACCAAGGCGGAGGAGGGGCACGACGAGAACGTCGACGCCGCCGGCGCCGCGGCCATCGTGGGCGAGGACTGGCTCGCGCGCCTCGAGGCGACGAGCCTCGCGCTCTACGCCTTCGCGCGGGACTACGCCGCCGAGCGCGGCATCATCATCGCGGACACGAAGCTGGAGTTCGGCCGCCTCGGCGACGAGCTCGTGCTCATCGACGAGGTCTTCACGCCCGACAGTTCCCGCTTCTGGGACCGCCGCGTCTGGGCGCCGGGCGCGACGCCCGACTCCTTCGACAAGCAGATCCTGCGCAAGCACCTGGATGACGTGGGCTGGGGCCGCGCGGGCGACCCGCCGCCGCTGCCGCAGGACCTCATCGCGCGCATCGGCGCGCGCTACGCGGAGATCCGCGACATCCTCTTCGCGCCCGGCGGCGGCCTGCGATGAAGATCAGACGCGCGCTGCTCAGCGTCACGGACAAGTCGGGACTCACGGAGCTGGCCACTTTTCTGCGAGGGCACAGCGTCGAGCTCATCGCCAGCGGGGGAACGCGGCGGCATCTCGAGGCGGCGGGGGTGGAAACCGTGGAGCTGGCCGCCTTCACCGGCAGCCCGGAGTGCCTGGACGGCCGCGTCAAGACCCTGCACCCCAAGACCTTCGGCGGCATCCTCGCCGATCCGGAACTCCACGCCGAGGACCTCTCGCGCCTGGACTTCCCGCTCATCGATCTGGTGGTGGTGAACCTCTACCGCTTCCGCGAGACGGCCGCCTCGGGCCGCGGCGAGGCCGAGGTGATCGAGTCCATCGACATCGGCGGGCCCAGCCTGCTGCGCGCGGCCGCGAAGAACCTGCGCCGGGTGGCGGTGCTCTGCGCGCCGTCCCAGTACGCCGAGTTCATGGCCGCGATGCAGGCCGGCGACGGCGACGTGGGGCCGGAGCTGCGGCGGCGGCTGGCCGGCGCGGCCTTCGCCCACACGCGCGACTACGACCGCGAGATCGCGGCCTGGTTCGACGTCCCCGAGGCGACGCCGGGGCCGGGCCTCGAAGCGCCGCTCGCCACGCTGCGCTACGGCGAGAATCCGCACCAGCGCGCGGCGCTGCACCCCTGGCTCGCGCCGAGCGCGCCCTACACGCAGCTGGGGGGCGCCGAGCTGTCCTACAACAACCTGCTGGACCTGGGCGCGGCGCTGGATCTCGTCGCCGACCTGCCCGGTCCCGCGGCGGCCGTGATCAAGCACGGCAACCCCTGCGGCATCGGCTACGGCGACGACAGCGCCGCGGCGCTCGCGGCCGCGTGGAGCTCGGACCCGGTGAGCGCCTTCGGCTCGGTGATCGCGCTGAGCCATCCCGCGGACGCGGCCGTGGCCTCCTTCCTGGCCAAGAAGTTCGTCGAGGTGCTCGTCGCGCCGGGCTACAGCGACGAGGCCAAGGCGAAGCTCGCGAAGAAGGAGAAGCTGCGCGTGCTCGAGCTGCGGAACCTGGCCCACTGGCGCGCGCCCCGGCGACTGCGGTCGGTGGGGCCGCTGCTCCTGGTGCAGGACGAGGACATGGACTTCGCCCCGACCGCCGAGTGGAAGCACGGCGCCGGCCCGGCGCCGGACGCCGCGACGCTCGCCGAGCTGGAACGCGCCTGGCGCGCGGTGAAGCACGTGAAGAGCAACGCCATCGTGGTGTGGAAGGGCGACAAGCTGCTCGGCGCCGGCGCGGGTCAGACCAGCCGGGTGGACTCCTGCCGCATCGCCGTGGACAAGGCGCGCGAACTCGGACACGATCCCGCCGGGGCCGTGGCCGCCTCGGACGCGTTCTTCCCCTTCCCCGACGGGCTGGAGATCCTGGCCGCGGCGGGCGTTCGCGCCGTCGTCGAGCCCGGCGGTTCGATCCGCGACGAGGAGGTGCTCGCGCGGGCGGACGCCCTCGGGGTCACCGTCATGCTCACCGGCCGGCGTCACTTCCGGCACTAGCGGCGCGGGCGGAGCCCGGCGCGACAGGGGGTAGCTCTCGTGGAGCAAGCGAGCGGCGCCATCGTCATTCTCGACTACGGTTCGCAGTACACGCAGCTGATCGCGCGTCGGATCCGCGAGCTGGCGGTCTTCAGCGTGATCCTGCCCTGGAACGCGGACGCGGAGGCCATCCGCGCCCACGCGCCGCTGGGCGTGATCCTCTCGGGCGGCCCGGCCAGCGTCTACGAAGACGGCGCGCCGGCGCTCAACGAGGCGGCGCTCGGGCTGGGCGTGCCGGTGCTCGGCATCTGCTACGGCATGCAGCTGATGGGCCGCGCGCTGGGGGCGAGCATCGAGCGCAGCGACCGGCGCGAGTACGGCCTCGCCGAACTGCACTGCGACGTGAGCGCGCCGCTCATGGAGGGTCTCGACCCCCAGGAGCCGGTGTGGATGAGCCACGGCGACAGCGTCCACACGCTGCCCGCCGGCGCGCGCGCGCTGGCCAGGAGCTCGGGCAGTCCGGTCTGCGCCTTCGCGCTCGCGGAGCGCGGGCTCTACGGCCTGCAGTTCCACCCCGAGGTCTCGCACACCGTGCACGGGACGCAGATCCTGCGGAACTTCGTCTTCGGCATCTGCGGCGCGGCGGCCGACTGGACGCGCGAGCAGTTCATCGACAGCACCGTGGCGCGCGTGCGCGAGACGGTGGGCGACGCGCGCGTCTTCTGCGCGGTGAGCGGCGGCGTGGACTCCACCGTGCTCGCGGCCCTGCTCAGCCGGGCCCTGCACCGGCAGGTGGAGTGCGTCTTCATCGACACCGGGCTGCTGCGCAAGCACGAGGGCGACGAGGTGGTGTCGCTCTTCGCGCGGCACATGGACGTGTCCTTCCACCGCGTGGACGCCGGCCCCGAGTTCATGGCGGCGCTCGCCGGCGTGGACGACCCCGAGGCCAAGCGCAAGGCCATCGGCCACACCTTCATCCGCGTCTTCGAGCGCGTCAGCGCCGAGCTGGGGGAGATGCCCTACCTCGCGCAGGGCACGCTCTACCCGGACGTCATCGAGTCGGTGTCGGTGGGCGGGCCCAGCGCCACGATCAAGAGCCATCACAACGTGGGCGGACTGCCCGAGGACATGCGCTTCACCCTGGTGGAGCCATTGCGGGAGCTGTTCAAGGACGAGGTGCGCGAGGTGGGCGCCGCGCTCGGACTGCCGCGGGACTTCCTCATGCGGCATCCCTTCCCGGGGCCGGGACTGGCGGTGCGCATCCTGGGCGAGGTGACCGCGGACAAGGTGGCCGTGCTGCAGGAGGCCGACGCGATCTTCATCGACGAGCTGCGCGCCGGCGGCTGGTACGACAAGGTCTGGCAGGCGCTCGCCGTGCTGCTGCCCGTGCGTTCGGTGGGGGTGATGGGCGACTTCCGCACCTACGAGAACGTCGTCGCCCTGCGCGCGGTGGACTCCCTCGACGGCATGACCGCGCGCTGGAGCGAGCTGCCGCACGGGCTGCTGGAGCGCGTGAGCAACCGCATCATCGGCAGCGTGCGCGGGGTGAACCGCGTGGTCTACGACATCAGCTCCAAGCCTCCGGCCACGATCGAGTGGGAGTGAGCGTGGCGCGCTCCCTGCTCGCGGGCCTGCTGCTGTCCGCCCTCGCCGCGACGGGCGCCGCCGCGGCGGAGCGGGCGACGAGCTACGTCTACCCGCCCTTCAAGCACACCCTCGGCATGCAGCGCGTGGGCGAGCTCGAGCTGAAGCTCTTCCTCGGTCCGGGCGCGAAGGTGGAGAACCCCCAGGGGATCTGCGCCGGCAAGCCGGCGAGTCGCGACGACGCCAAGACCGACCGCGACGACGACGAGCTGACGCTGGTGCTCGTCAATTCGGGGCGCGGCGAGCTGCTCTACAACCCCTCGCAGACGAGCCTGAAGCGCTACGGCCGCAAGGGGAGCGGCGAGGGCGAGTTCCTCGATCCGCGCGGCGTGGACATGGATCGCGAGGGGCGCGTCGCCGTGGCGGACACGGGCAACCACCGGGTGGCGCTGCTCGGCCTCGGTGAGGACGCGCTCCAGTGGACGGGCGCCATCGACAGCGTGGAGGGCGCGCCCTTCGCGCCGAGCGACGTGGCCTTCGCCGCCGGGATGCTCTGGGTGACCGATCTCGCCGGCGGGCGCATCCTGCGCTTCGAGCCGGACGGCGAATGGGTGGACGCCTGGGCGCCCCGGGGCGACGACGCGCTGGACGGTCCGCTGGCCCTCGCCGTGGCCGACGCCAAGGACCCGTGGAATCGCATGCGGCGCTTCGCCCTCGTGCTGGTGGACCGCCAGGGACAGCGCGTGCGCGTCTACGACGAGCGGGCGCGCGTGCTGCACGAGGCGAACGTCGCCGATCTGCTGCCCGGCCCTGCGCGCCTCGGCTATCCGGTGATCGACCTGCACGGGCAGATCCTCCTGCCGGACTCCACCGGCGGGCGGCTGCTCAAGCTGAACCGCGATCTCAGCGTCCTCGACGTGCTCGACCACCTGGACGACGACAGTCCCCTGCGCCATCCCAACTCCCTCGCGCTCTACCGGCGCTTCGGGCAGCTCTTCGTGGTGGAGACGCGCGGCGGCAGCTACGCCTGGACCGGCACCGACGTCAAGCGCTTCGAGGCCCTGCGCGTGGACGGCGACGGCCGGCCGGGCCTCCAGCTCGACTACTTCCTCACCGAGCCCAGCCTGGTGCGCATCCTGCTGGCGGCGGGAGGCGAGGAGCGCGAGCTGCTGCCCGAGCGACGGCGCGAGGCGGGCGAACGGCGTGACTGGGTGGCCCTGCCGGAGCCGATCCCCGCGCGCGCCACCGTGATCCTGCGCGCCACGCCCACCTACTCCGCGCGCAAGCAGCTCACGGTGGAGCGCCGCGCCCCGCTGCCGGCGGGCGATCCCGCGCCGCAGGCGGCGGAGGCGCGCTGATGGTGATGGACGCCCTCCGCGCCGAGGGCCCGCGCAAGGCGGTGCACCTGGCGACGGTCTGCATCCCCCTGGCCGTGTGGTTCCTGCCCGAGCGCCTCTGGCGCTGGCCGCTGGTCGCCCTGACGGTGCTGGTCCTGGCCATCGATCTGCTGCGCCTGGGCGATCCGCGCGTGCGGCGATTCTTCGGCAGCCTGGTCGGGCCGGCGCTGCGCCGTCACGAGCACAACGAGCTGCTGGGCTCGAGCTACCTGGCCATCGGCTGCCTGCTGGCCGCCCTGGTCTACCCGCGGCCGGTGGCCGTGGCCGCCATGGGCTACCTCATCCTGGGCGACGGCCTCGCCGGTCTGGTGGGACGCACCCTCGGGCGTCACACGCTGGCCTTCGGCAAGAGCTGGGAGGGCACGGTCGCCTGCTTCGCCGCCTCCCTGATCGTGGGGCTGCTGGTTCTCGGCGACCCGCGCGTGGCCGTGCTCGGCGCCCTGGTCGCCACCGTGGTGGAGCTGCTGCCCCTGCCCCTGGACGACAACCTGGCCATCCCGCTCCTCTGCGGCACCGTGCTCTGGTGGGCGCTGCTCTGATGCCGGGGCGCGTCCTGCACCTGCTCTCCCAGCAGCCTGGACACACGGGCAGCGGCGTGATCCTCGCGGCGCTCGTGGAGCAGGCGGGCCGGGCGGGCTGGGCGCAGCGGGTCCTGGTGGGGCTTCCCGCGGAGGAACCCACGCCCGCGCTGGCCGGTCTGGAGGCCGGCCAGCTGGAGGCCCTGCGCTTCGGCGAGGCGCCGCTGGAGTTCCCGCTGCCGGGGATGAGCGACGTCATGCCCTACCCCAGCAGCCGCTTCTCGGCCCTGAGCGACGCGCAGCTCGCCCGCTACGGGGAGGCCTGGCGCGCGCGCATCGCCGCGGCGGTGGCCGGCTTCGCGCCGACGGTGATCCACAGTCACCACGTCTGGCTGCTCAGCGCGGCGGTGAAGGACGTCGCGCCGCGGGTGCCCGTCCTCACGAGCTGCCACGCCACGGGGCTCCGGCAGGCGGCGCTCTGCCCGGCCCTCGCCCCTGCGGTGCGGGAGGGCTGCCGGCGCAACGAGCGCTTCCTGGTTCCGCACCGCGAGGGCGCGCGCGCCCTGGAGCGCTGGCTGGGCGTGCCGCCGGAGCGCATCCACGTGCAGGGGCCCGGCTTTCGGGACGAGCAGTTCCACGCGCGGGACCGCGCGCCGGGCGCGAGGGGGACCGTGGTCTATGTCGGAAAGTTGAGCAACGCCAAGGGCGTGCCTTCTTTGCTTGATGCGGTGCCCGAATTGAAGCGACGTCACAGGGACTTCGCGCTGCACCTGGCGGGCGGCGGCGGCGGCGCCGAGGGGGAGGCGCTGGCGCGGCGGGCGGCGGCGATGGAGGACGTCACCGTCCACGGCCCCCTGGACCAGGCGGCGCTGGGCGCGCTCATGCGGCGGGCGGCGGTCTGCGTCCTGCCCTCCTTCTACGAGGGCCTGCCGCTGGTGCTCATGGAGGCCGCGGCCTGCGGCTGCCGGGTGGTGGCCAGCGATCTGCCCGGGCTGGCCGAGTCCCTGGCGCCGAGCCTCGGCGAGGCGCTGCAGCGGGTGCCGCTGCCGCGGATGCTGGGGGTGGACAGCCCCGATCCCCTGGAGTTGCCCGCCTTCGTCGAGCGCCTGGTGGAGGCCCTGGACGCCGCCCTCGCGGCCGGACCGCCCGCCGGACCCCCGGCGGGCTGCGCCGAGCACGCCTGGCCTGCCGTCTTCCGGCGCATCGAGAGGCACTGGCGGGAGCTGGGCGGCTAGCCCGCCCGGGCTTGCATTTGCCCCCGCGGCTGGCCCACACTCGGACGTCCCTCGCTGCCGGGCGTTGACAGTGGCTGCGCGACGGTCCCGGACAGGCCGCGGCCCCGCTCCCCGACCTGGAGAGATCGCATGAAACGGCTCTACGTGGGCAACCTGCCCTTCACCGCCTCCGAGGACGAGATTCGAGAGCTCTTCTCCCGGCACGGGACCGTGAACGAGGTCAAGCTCATCAGCGATCGCGACACCGGCCGCCCGCGGGGCTTCGGCTTCGTGGAGATGGACGACGCCGGCGCTGACGCGGCCGTCGCGGCCCTGAACGGCGCCGAGATGGGCGGGCGCACCCTGCGCGTGGACGAGGCCCAGGAGCGCCGGCGCTAGGCGCCGCGCCCGCGATCGACCCCCGGCATGAGCAAGACACCGCCGCCGCGCTTCCGGCCCTACAGCGAGTACGAGGAGTACTCGCCCGACGCGATGCTCGCCCGCGCGGAGGACTTCCGGCGGGACCTGGCGCGGCGGCGCACCGTGCGCCACTTCGCCGAGCGGCCGGTGCCGCGCGCCCTCGTCGCCCGCTGCCTGCTGGCGGCGGGGACCGCGCCCAGCGGCGCCAATCGGCAGCCCTGGCACTTCGAGGTGATCGAGGACCCCGCGCTGAAGCGGCGCATCCGGGAGGCCGCCGAGGCCGAGGAGCGCGCCTTCTACGCCGAGCGGGCCCCGAAGGAGTGGCTGGAGGCCCTGGCGCCCCTCGGCACCGACGCCGAGAAGCCGTTCCTGGAGCGGGCGCCCTTTCTCATCGCCATCTTCGCGAAGCGCTGGGAACCGCTGCCGGGTGGGGGGCGTCTTCACAACTACTATGTGACGGAGTCCGTGGGCATCGCCACGGGACTCCTGATCGCCGCGCTTCATCGCGCGGGGCTGGCGACGCTGACCCACACGCCCAGCCCCATGGGCTTCCTGCGCGAGATCCTCGGGCGTCCGGCCCACGAACGCCCCTATCTGCTGCTGGTGCTTGGCTATCCGGCGGCGGGAGCCCAGGTGCCGGACATCGGCCGCAAGGGGCTGGGCGAGATCGCCGGGCTGGACGGCGGGCCCTTCCCGTCCGGGGACTCGGAGCCCTGAAGGCGCCGGGGATCCGGGAGCGGGGACAGGGCGGTTTGACAGACGCCGGGCCCGCCACTACCTTACGGGGCGCCCGCGCGCAAGCAGTTGAATTCCAAGCCGATGAGGAGCCGGTCGATGGCCTTCGAGATCCTGAAGAAGCTCTTTGGCACCCAGATGGACCGGGAGATCGGTCGCCTGCGGCCCATGGTGGACGCCATCAACGCCCGGTTCGAGGAGTACCAGGCGCTGCCCGCGGAGGGCCTGCCCGCCAAGACCGCTGAGTTCAGGGCGCGCCTGGCCGACGGCGAGGCCCTCGACGACCTGCTGCCCGAGGCCTTCGCGCTCGTCAAGGAGGCCTGCCGCCGCAAGGTCGGCGAGAGCTGGGACGTCATGGGCCGCCCGCAGACCTGGGAGATGGTGCCCTTCGACGTGCAGCTCATCGGCGGCATCGTGCTGCACCGCGGGCAGATCGCCGAGATGGCCACGGGCGAGGGCAAGACCCTCGTGGCCACGCTGCCGCTCTACCTCAACGCGCTGAGCGGCAAGGGCGCGAATCTCGTCACCGTGAACGACTACCTGGCCGAACGCGACGCGCGCTGGATGGGTCCCGTCTTCGAGAGCCTGGGGCTCACGGTGGGGGTCATCCTCGCGGGCATGACGCCGCCCGAGCGGCAGGTGGCCTACCGCTGCGACATCACCTACGGCACCAACAGCGAGTTCGGCTTCGACTACCTGCGCGACAACATGGTGGGCAGCGTCGAGCAGCAGGTGCAGCGCGGCTTCAACTACGCGATCGTGGACGAGGTGGACTCGATCCTCATCGACGAGGCGCGCACGCCGCTCATCATCAGCGGACCGGTGCGCGGCTCGAGCTCCGACGCCAAGTACTTCGAGCTGAAGCCCATGGTCGAGGGGCTCTTCCGCAAGCAGCAGCGCCTGGTCAACGAGCTGGCCGCCCAGACCGAGGGCCTCTTCAAGAAGGAGGACCGCAGCGACGACGAGCGCTGGCAGCTCGGCACGTACCTCCTCCAGCTCCGCCACGGCTCGCCCAAGAACAAGCGCTACCTGCGCCTGCTGCAGGAAGAGGGGCTCGCCAGCCTGCTGACGCAGGTGGAGAACGCCAACATCCGCGACAAGACCATGGGGGAGCTGGACGCGGCGCTCTACTTCGTCATCGACGAGAAGGGCCACAGCATCGAGCTCACCGAGAAGGGCCTCGACTCGCTGTCCGAGAAGGACCGCCAGCTCTTCGTGCTGCCGGATCTGAGCGCGCGGATGGGCGAGATCGACGCGGACCCGGACCTCGACCCCAAGGCGCGCGCGATCGCCAAGGAGGAGGCGCACCGCGGCTACGCGGAGCGCAGCGAGCTCATCCACATGGTGCAGCAGCTGCTGCGGGCCTACAGCCTCTTCGAGAAGGACGTGGAGTACGTCGTCCAGGAGGGCAAGGTCCAGATCGTGGACGAGTTCACCGGGCGCATCCTGCACGGGCGGCGCTACTCCGACGGCCTGCACCAGGCCATCGAGGCCAAGGAGGGCGTGCGGATCGAGGGGCAGACCCAGACCTACGCCACCATCACCTATCAGAACTTCTTCCGCATGTACGAGAAGCTCGCGGGGATGACCGGAACGGCCATCACCGAGGAGGCGGAGTTCTGGGAGATCTACAAGCTCAAGGTGGGCGTGATCCCGACGAACCGGCCCGTGGTCCGCGCCGACGAGGACGACCGCATCTACCGCACCCGCAAGGAGAAGATCGAGGCCATCCTGCAGGAGATCGAGCGCCTGCACGGCATCGGCCTGCCGGTGCTGGTGGGCACGGTGTCGGTGGAGTTCAGCGAGATGCTGAGCCGCGTGCTCAAGGGACGGAACATCCCGCACAACGTGCTCAACGCGAAGCAGCACCAGCGCGAGGCGGAGATCGTGGCGGGGGCGGGGCAGCCGGGCGCGGTGACCATCGCCACGAACATGGCCGGCCGCGGCACGGACATCAAGCTGCACCCGGGCGTGCTGGACGGCTCGGCGCTGAACGAGAGCGAGAGCAACGGCGACGGCCCCGGGCCGCGCGGCCTGCAGATCATCGGCACCGAGCGCCACGAGAGCCGACGCATCGACCGCCAGCTCCGCGGCCGTTCCGGCCGCCAGGGCGACGCGGGCCGCAGCGTCTTCTTCCTCTCCCTCGAGGACAATCTCATGCGCCTGTTCATGGGCGACCGCATGGGCGCCATCATGGACCGCATCGGCGTGCAGGAGGGCGAGGTCATCACGCACCGCCTGGTGACCAACGCCATCGAGCGCGCGCAGAAGAAGGTCGAGGCCTACAACTTCGACATCCGCAAGAACCTGATCAAGTACGACGACGTGATGAACGCCCAGCGCGAGGTGGTCTACGACCGGCGCGCCTACGCGCTGGAGGGCGACGCGGATCTGCTGGAGGACCTGCAGGAGAAGACCCGGGGCGTGGCCACGGCGCTGGTGGACCGGCACATTCCCGACAACTCCATCCCCGAGACCTGGGAGGCCGATCCGCTCTTCCACGAGCTGGAGGGCATCTTCCTCGGCGACTTCGCGCTGCCCGAGGGCGAGCTGGACCGCATGGACAAGGACCAGCTGCGCAACATCGTGCTCGAGCGCGCGGAGCAGCGGCTCGAGGAGCGCCGCGCGGCGCTGCCGGCGGAGATCTTCACGCAGGTGGCGCGCTTCGCCCTGCTGCGCAGCCTGGACGAGGCCTGGAAGGACCATCTGCTCGAACTGGACAACCTCAAGAGCGGCATCGGCCTGCGCGGCTACGGACAGAAGGACCCGTTGATCGAGTTCAAGCGCGAGGCCTTCGGTCTCTTCGAGGAGTTCATCGAGCGCGTGGACCGCGACGCGCTGCACGCCCTCTTTCACCTACAGGTGGCCGTGCAGCCGGCCGAGTACGAGGGGGAGGACCTCTCCAGGGTCAAGACCGAGCACGAGGAGGCGGAGTCCTACGCCTCCGCCGCGGCGCCCGCGAGCGGGGGCGGCGGACAGCCCCTGCCGCCCGAGGCCGCGATCTCGTCGACGGCCGCGGTGGCCGAGGCCTCCCGGCGCGGCGGTCCGGTCAAGGCGGCGCCGGTCAGCGCCGGTCCCAAGGTGGGACGCAACGACCCCTGTCCCTGCGGGAGCGGCCTCAAGTACAAGAAGTGTCACGGGCGCGCGGGCCAGGATTGAAGCCGCGCCGCCGGGAAATGGGGGCTGGACGACACCTGACCCAGATGCTAGCTTGCCGCGCAAGCCGGGGGAATCGACATCCATGCAGAAGCGCCTCAAGGAAATCGTCATCTACATCCTCGAGAACGGCAACAGCCTCGAGCCGGAGCAGCGCGCGGAGCTCGAGGCCATGCGCGGCGAGCTCGCCGAGAGCGGGCTGTCCGTGGAGGCGATCGAGGAGGCCATCCGCCAGGTCCTGGACCTGGGCGAGTTGCGCCCGGCCCGTCCGCGTCCCCTGACCGGCGACGTGCCCGCCGCCGCGCGGCACTACCTGCAGCGCCTCGTGAGCCACGGGCTCATCGACGAGGAGCAGCGGGACGAGATCCTGCAGCGGGCGCGGCGGCTCGAGCGGGACGTCCCCGAGCTGTCCACGGTGGAGTTCCTGGCCGCGTCGGTGATCTTCGACGAGAGCCTGGGCTTCTTCTGGGGCTGGGATGGGGAGATCCACGCGTCCGCCCACAACCTGCACTGACCCTCCGGAGAGCATCCCCATGGCGCAGAAGCTGCTCATCGTCGAGAGTCCCACCAAGGCACGCACCTTCCAGAAGTACCTGGGCAGGGGCTACGTGATCAAGGCCAGCAAGGGCCACGTGGTGGACCTGCCCAAGAGCAAGCTGGGCATCGACGTCGAGAACGGCTTCGAGCCGCAGTACGTCACGATCCGTGGCAAGGGCAAGGTCATCAAGGAGCTGGAGCAGGCCGCGCGCAACGTGGACGAGGTCCTGCTGGCCACGGACCCCGACCGCGAGGGCGAGGCCATCGCCTGGCATCTCCAGCAGCACCTGGAGAAGCGGCAGCCGAACATCCGCCGCATCCTGCTCAACGAGATCACGAAGGAGGCCATCGCCGAGGCGGTCGAGAAGCCCGGCGAGGTGGACCTGCGCAAGGTGGAGGCCCAGCAGGCCCGGCGCGTGCTGGACCGTCTCGTGGGCTATCAGATCAGCCCGCTGCTCTGGAAGATCTTCTACTACGGCCTGAGCGCGGGACGCGTGCAGAGCGTGGCGCTGCGGCTCATCGTCGAGCGCGAGCGCGAACGGCGCGCCTTCGTGAGCGAGGAGTACTGGTCCCTGCGCGCGGAGTTCACCGGCGCCGCGGGCGTGCCCTTCGAGGGGCGTCTGTTCAAGATCAAGGGCGAGGATCCGCAGCTCGCGGACGTCGCGTCCATGCGCGCGCTCCTGGCCGGCCTCGGCGCGAAGGACGCGAGCGGCGACGACGCCCTGGCCGGCGGCGAGCTGCGCGTTGCGGCGAGCGGCTCGCCGCCCTTCACCGTGACGGCGGTGGAGCGCAGCAAGCGCAAGCGCTCGCCGGAGCCGCCCTACATCACGAGCACGCTGCAGCGCGACGCGAGCAGCAAGCTCGGCTTCTCGGCGCGCCGCACGATGATGCTGGCGCAGCAGCTCTACGAGGGCGTCGACATCGCCGAGGAGGGGGCGGTCGGTCTCATCACCTACATGCGTACCGACTCGACGCGCATCGCCGACAGCGCGCGCGCGGAACACCGCGACTTCGTGCAGAAGACCTTCGGCGCCGACTACCTGCCGGCCAAGGACCGCCAGTTCAAGGTGAAGCGGGGCGCCCAGGACGCGCACGAGGCCATCCGGCCCACGCGCGTCTCGCGCGTACCCGACGGCCTGCGCGGCACGCTCACCAAGGACCAGCTCGCGCTCTACCGGCTCATCTGGCAGCGCTTCGTGGCGAGCCTCATGGCCGAGGCGCAGTTCGAGGCGACGCGCGTGGACGTGACCGCCGGCGACGCGCTGTTCCGGGCCACCGGCAACCGCCTGCTCTTCGACGGCTACCGCCGCGCCAGCGGCCCGCTGCGCGGCAAGCCGGGCGAGGCGGCGGAGTCCGGCAGCGAGAACGGCGACGGCGAACGCCTGCTGCCGGTCATCGAGGAAGGCGAGCGCCTGGACGCCGCGCTGATTCCGCGGCAGCACTTCACCGAGCCGCCGCCGCGCTACTCGGAGAGCAGCCTCATCAAGGAGCTGGAGGAGCGCGGCATCGGCCGTCCCAGCACCTACGCCAACATCGTCGGCACGATCCAGGGGCGCGACTACCTGACCCTCGACGACAACCGCCGCTTCCAGCCCACGGAGCTGGGCGAGGGCGTCTGGCAGGTGCTGGAGGAGGGCTTCCCGCGGCTCTTCGAGGTGGGGTTCACCGCGCGGATGGAGGAGGAGCTCGACAAGGTCGAGGAGGGCGACGAGGTCTGGACCGACGTCGTCGATCACTTCTACGCGCCCATGCGCGTGGCCCTGAGCGACGTCTCCGGCAACACGGAGCACCTGCGCGAGTCCATCCGCGAGGAGACGGGCGAGGCCTGCGAGAAGTGCGGCAAGCCCATGATCAAGACCTGGGGGCGCAACGGCCGCTTCCTCGCCTGCAGCGGCTACCCCGAGTGCCGGAACTCCCGGCCGCTGGAGGCGCCCGAGGAGGCCGGCGAGCAGAAGTGCCCCGAGTGCGGCGCGCAGATGATGGTGCGCGTGGGACGCTTCGGCCGCTTCGCCGCCTGCTCCCGCTATCCCGACTGCAAGGGCACCGCGCCGCTGCAGATCGGCGTGCCCTGTCCGCGCGAGGACTGCAACGGCCAGCTCGTGGAGAAGCGCAGCAAGCGGGGACGCACCTTCTACGGCTGCAACAGCTACCCCGACTGCGATTTCGCGAGCTGGAGCCGCCCGGTGGCGACCCCCTGCCCGGACTGCGGCGGCATGGTGGTGGAGAAGGCCAGCAAGGCCAAGGGCAACTACCAGCAGTGCAGCGTCTGCAAGCTCGAGATCCCGGAGTAGCATGAGCGCGCGCGTGCGCATCGTGGGCGGCGGTCTCGCCGGCTGCGAGGCCGCTCTGTCCCTGGCGGCCCAAGGAACCCCCGTGCTGATGGTGGAGCAGAAGCCGCTGCGCCGTTCGCCGGCCCACCGGCTCGACGGTCCCGCCGAGCTCGTCTGCAGCAATTCCCTCAAGTCCGTGCGCCTGGACAGCGCCTCCGGCCTCTTCAAGGAGGAGCTGAAGCGTCTGGGCAGCCGCCTGCTGCCGCTTGCGGAGGCCTGCGCGCTGCCCGCGGGCGCCGCGCTGGCGGTGGACCCCGCCGCCTTCTCCGCCCGGGTGGAGCAGGCGCTGGACGCGGACCCGCGCATCGAGCGCGTGAGCGAGGAAGTCGTCTCGCTGCCCGAGAGCCCCTGCATCGTCGCCACGGGACCCCTCACCGGCGCTGCGCTCAGCGCCGAGATCGAGGCGCACTTCGGGCAGGGGCGGCTCAGCTTCTACGACGCCATCGCGCCGAGCGTCAGTCGCGAGAGCCTGGTCGAGGGGGCGCTCTTCACCGCCAGCCGCTACGACAAGGGCGAGGCCGACTACCTGAACGCGCCGCTGGACCGGGCGACCTACGACGCCTTCACGGCCGCGCTGGCCGCCGCCGAGCCCTACCCGGCCAAGGACTTCGAGGCGGGCGTGCCCTACTTCGAGTCCTGTCTGCCGGTGGAGGTCATCGCCGCCCGCGGTGCGGAATCGCTGCGCTTCGGACCCTTCCGGCCGGTGGGACTGCGCGATCCCGTCACCGGGCGCCGGCCGCATGCGGTGCTGCAGCTGCGCCGCGAGAACGCCGAGGGCAGCGTCTGGGGCCTGGTGGGCTGCCAGACGCGCCTGCGCATCGGTGACCAGCAGCGGATCTTCGGGATGATCCCGGCGCTGGCCGAGGCGGAGTTCGTCCGCTACGGCGCGATGCACCGGAACTTCTTCCTCGACTTCCCGAGCACGTTGACGCCGTTCCAGGAGAGCCGCGCGCGCGCGGGGCTCTTCTTCGCCGGGCAGATGACGGGCGTCGAAGGCTACGTGGAGTCCATCGGCAGCGGCCTGCTCGCCGCGCGGCACCTCGCGGACCGGCTCGCGGGGCGCTCGCCGAGCCTGCCTCCGCCCGAGACGCTCACCGGCGCCCTGCTCCGCTTCCTCGCCGGGCAGACGCCGGGGCGCTCGCAGCCCATGAACGTCGCCTTCGGGCTGCTGCCGGCGCTGGACGGCCCGCGCCGCGGCAAGGACGCCCGCAAGCAGGCCTACGCCGAGCGCAGCCTGGCGGCGCTCGACGCCTATCTGCAAGAATCCCAGGACTTGCGAGCCTGAAAGCGCTCTGCTAGCTTTCCCGCGTGCACACCCTTCTTGGCGATTTCGAACGCTATCTCCTGGTGGAACGCGCTTACTCGGAACACACCGTGCAAGCCTATCGCCGGGATCTCACGCAGTTCCTCGAGTTCCTGGACTTCCAGGGCGATCCCGCGGAGCTGGCGGTGGACCGTCAGCGCATCCGGCGCTTCCTGGCGCTGCTCCGCCGGGACGCCTTCGCCGTGGACCGCCCGCGCAAGCCGGCGCTCAGCGACCGCAGCATCGCGCGCAAGCTCAGCGCGCTGCGGGCCTTCTACCGCTGGCTGGGCAAGCGCGGCCTGGTGGACGCGGATCCGTCCCTGCTGGTCCAGCTGCCGAAGCTGGGCCGGCAGTTGCCCGTCTTCGCCGAGGAGGGCTGGGTGCACCGCATGATGTCCCTGCCGGACACCAGCACGCGGCGCGGGCTGCGCGATCGCGCGCTGCTCGAGCTGCTCTACGGCGCCGGATTGCGTCTCGCGGAGCTGCAGGGACTGCGCCGCGACGACGTCGACCTGCGCGGCGAGCTGCTCCGGGTTCGCGGCAAGGGCGCCAAGGAGCGTCTGGTGCCGCTGCAGGGCGAGGCCAGGCGCTGGCTGGAGCGCTGGATCGACCTCGCGGGGCCCACGGGCGCGTCGCCGGTCTTCACCGGCCGCGACGGCGCCTCGCCGCTCAGCCGGCGCACCGTGCAGCGCGTGGTGGAGCGCTGCCTCGGCCAGGTGGCGAGCCTGGCGCGGGTGAGTCCGCACGTCCTGCGCCACAGCTTCGCCACGCACCTGCTCGCGCGCGGGGCCGATCTGCGCTCGATCCAGGAGATGCTCGGCCACGCGAGCCTGACCAGCACGCAGGTCTACACGCACGTGAGCACGGACAAGCTCAAGGCTGTGCACCGGAAGGCGCACCCGAGAGGATGATCCCCGTCGAACCGCGCGCCGCGGTGGCGCCGCGAAACCCCAGCTAGGGAGGAAGGGCCTTGTCGCACCCGAAGGATTTCATCTCCATCGCGGACTGGAGCACGGACGAACTCGTGCGCCTGCTGGAACTGGCGATGGAGCAGAAGCGCACGCTGAAGAAGTCGGGCAAGCTGCCCGCCAGCCACGCCGGCAAGGTGCTGGCCTGCATCTTCCACAAGCCCAGCCTGCGCACGCGCATCAGCTTCGAGGTGGCGATCCGTCAACTCGGCGGTTCGAGCCTCTACATCACCGACAAGGAGATCGGGCTCGGCAGCCGCGAGGCGCCGCAGGACGTGGCGCGCGTGCTCGAGCGCTACGTGGACGGCATCATGATCCGCACCTTCGCCCACGAGAACGTCACGGTGCTCGCGCGCAACGCCACGCGGATCCCCGTGATCAACGGGCTCACCGACCTGCTGCACCCCTGCCAGGTGATGGCGGACCTGCAGACGATCTGGGAGCACCGCGGCGGCATCGAAGGCCAGCGCGTGGTCTACATCGGCGACGGCAACAACATGGCCAACAGCTGGGTGCACGCCGCGGCGCGGCTGCCCATCTCGCTGGTCATCTGCAACCCGGGCGGCTTCGACGTGGACCCGAACGTGCTCGCCAACGCGAAGCGCATCAACCCGCAGCTGAAGCTGGAGCTGATCGGCGACCCGGCCAAGGCCGTGGACGGCGCGGACGTCCTCTACACCGACGTCTGGGCCAGCATGGGGCAGGAGGACGAGGCCGAGTCGCGCAAGTCGATCTTCGCGCCCTACCAGGTGAACGGCCGGCTGCTCGAGAAGACGCACAAGGCCGACACCATCGTCATGCACTGCCTGCCGGCGCACCGGGGCGACGAGATCACCGACGAGGTGGTCGACGGCCCGCGCTCGGTGGTCTTCGACGAGGCGGAGAACCGCCTGCACGCGCAGCGGGCCATCCTCTCGGTGCTGATGTAGATGCGTGGCTGGCGTGCGCAGCTCGTCCTGCTGGCGCTGCTCGCGTCGGCGCTGAGCTGCGCGCGCATCAAGCCGCCCAGCGGCGGCCCGGTGGACGACACGCCGGCCACGCTGCTGCGGGGCCGTCCCGCCGACGGAACCCGCAACACCGGCCCGCTGGAGGAGGTCAGCCTCGTCTTCAGCGAGCCGGTGGAGCGCGGCAGCGTGCTCGAGGCGCTGCACAGCGATCCGCCGCGGCTGCTGCGCAGCGTGCAGTGGAGCGGCGACACGCTGCTCGCGCTGCGCTTCTGGGAGCCCCTGGACGCGGACGTCAGCATGGACGTCTATCTCACCCCCGGGTGGAAGGATCGCCACCGCGTCGCCCAGGGCGACTGGCAGGTGATGAGCTTCGCCACGGGCGACACGCTGCGCCCCGGCTGGCTGGCGGGCCGCGCCACCTTCAAGGGCGAGTCCAGCCGCAGCCTGCACCTCGCCCTGCAGGACAGCAGCGGCGCGGTGCTGCGCCGGCTGCGCCCCGACGCGCGCGGCGACTTCGTCATCCGCCGGCTGCCCGCCGACGGCCGCGAGCTGGAGCTGGTGGGCTTCCAGGACGTGAACGGCGACAGCGTCTTCACCCCGGGCGTCGACTTCGCGGACACGCTGCGCGATTCCCTGCGTCTGACGCCGGCGGTCAAGCGCCGCTTCGGGCTGAAGCTCGACGTCATCGACCCCGACGAGCCCGGCACGATCGCCGGCAGCTTCGCCTGCCTGGACACGCTGTCCGGCGGCTTCTTCCTGCAGCTCCTGCCGGACTCCTTCCGCCTCGCCGACGGCGCGCGTCCCACGGGACCGCTGGACCAGCTGCCCGCGGCCGACCTCACGCATCTGCGCTGGACGAGCCGCTGGCAGGCGACGGCCGACAGCCTCGCCCCGGCCGGCCTGCGCATGGACGCCGAGGGGGCCTACGAGTTCGCCAGCGTCCCGCCGGGGGACTGGTGGCTCTTCGTCTTCAAGGATCTGGGCGGGGGCGACTCCCTCTGGAATCCCGCCGACGAGCCGGCCGGGCTCAACGCGGGACCGCTGCGCCTCGCGCCCGGCGGCGCGGTCACCGTGCCGCGCCTGGCCTTCCCCGTGCTGGACGACGCCCCCGGCGCCCGCCACGGCGGTGCCCCGTGAGGACGTCACGCCGGCTCGCGCTCCTGCTGGCCCTCGCGGCGCTGCTGGGCGGGGCGCTGCCCGCGCGGGCGCAGTATCTCTTCGGCAAGAACAAGGTGGTCTACTCGCCGCGGCAGTGGCTCGTCTCGCGCAGCGAGAAGGTGGAGCTGTTCTTCTACCCGGAGGAGGAGCGGCTGGCGGGCCAGGCGCTCGTCTTCGCCGACAGCGCGGCGGTGGAGCTGGAGGGCGTCTTCGGGCTCACGCTCGAGCGGCCGGTGCCGCTCGTGCTCTACGGCTCGCAGCACGACTTCCGCGAGACGAACGTCATTCCCAGCCTGATCCCCGAGTCGGTGGGCGGGTTCACGGATCTCATCCGCGGCCGCGTGGTGGTGCCGTCCACGGGGGACCTGCACCAGCTCGAGCACGTGATCCGGCACGAGATGGTCCACGCGGTGATGCTGGAGAAGCTCGCGCGCGTGATGGCCGAACGGCACCAGTTCTCCTACCAGCACCCGCCGCTCTGGTTCGTCGAGGGACTGGCGGAGTTCTACAGCGTGGGGCCGCCCGACACCGAGGGGGAGATGCTGCTGCGGGAGGGCATCATCGAGGGCTCGCTGCCGCCGCTCGACCAGCTCTGGCGCATCCAGGGCACCTATCTCATGTACAAGGTGGGTCAGTCGGTGCTGGCCTACCTCGACCGCAACTACTCCACGGCCGCCGTGCGCGGACTGCTGGAGTCGTGGTGGCGCAGCGCCGACTTCGAGCGGCTGCTCGAGCTCGAGCTGGGACTGGATCTCGAGACCCTGGACCGCGACTGGCGCAACAGCCTGCGGCGTCGCTACTACCCCACGGTCACGCGCCGCCTGCCCGCGGCCGAGCGGGGACGCGCGGTGCTGCGCGGCGGGAGTTTCCAGGTGAGCCCGGCGGCGCTGGGCGACTCGAGCTTCGTCTACCTGGAGACCGCGACGGGACGCGTGGCCCTCGCCAGCGCGCGCTTCCCCAGCAGCCCGCGGCGGAAGGCGGACTTCACCGTGTGGCTGGAGGGCGGGCGCAAGGCGTCGACGGAGTCGATCCCGTTCATGCGCAGCCGGCCGGGCAGCGGCGCCGGGCTCGTGGCGCTCACCGTGCAGCGGGGGCCGCGCGACGAGCTGCGCTTCCTCGACGCCGCCAGCGGCAAGTCGCTGGCGAGCTTCGGCGCCGACTCGCTGGTGCAGCTGGAGTCGCCGAGCGTCGCCGCGGACGGCCGCGTGCTCTTCTCGGGCATCACGCCCAGCGGACGGCGCGATCTGTTCCTGCTCACGGGCGATCCCCGCGCCGAGGACCCGGGCTGGCGCGTGCGGCGCCTCACGCGCGACGACTACGACGACCGCGATCCGAGCTGGCACCCCGACGGCACGCGCTGCCTCTTCAGTTCCGACCGCGGCTTCCCGGCGGCGAGTCCGCATCGCAATCTCTACAGCCTCGATCTGGCCAGCGGAGCGATCGAACGCCTGACGCAGGGGCCCTGGGTCGACCGGCAGCCCACCTGGGGACCGGACGGCGCGCGCTACCTCTACGTCTCCGATCGGCAGGGCGCCTGGGACGTCTACCTGGCCGAAGGCGAGCAGCACGTCCGGCAGACGGCCTGCTTCGGCGCGGTGCAGGATCCCGCCTGGCTGGGGGACGGCTTCCTGGGCGCCGTCTACGAGGAGGGGCGCTACCGCCTCTACCACTTCCCGCTGCGGGCGGGACAGGAGCCGGTGGCGCCGCGGCTGGCCTCGGCGGGGGACGGTCACGCGCCCGCGCCGCCGAGTCCCGCGGCGCTCCCCGCGCCGGTGCCCTACCGCCTGCGCTGGGGGCTGGACTTCGCGACCTCCGGGCTGGCCTACGATCCGGAGTTCGGCAACACCAGCGGCGGGTTGCTGGGCTTCACCGACCTGCTGGGCAACCACCAGCTCGGCGTGGCGGTGACCAACACGGCCTCCACGACCGCCGACTTCTTCAAGCGCATGAGCGTGGGGGTCAGCTACACGAATCTGTCGCGGCGCTGGAACTGGAGCGTCGCCGCCTTCCACCTGAGCAGCGACTTCGACACCAACGTCTGGGACTATCGCTACGAGCGGCGCTTCGGCGGGCTGGCGGCGGTCAGCTACCCCTTCAACCTGTTCCGGCGCGTGGAGTTCAGCGCGAACGTCCGCGGCGTGGTGGAGGAGGACGAGCTGAGCTACGTCCTGCGCGATCCGCAGGCGGTGCTGGGTTCGCTCTACGCGTCGTGGATCCACGACACGGTGCTCTGGAGCTACGCGGGGCCGCTGGAGGGCGAGCGCGTGAACGTCACGGTGGGCTGGACCACGGCCTTCGGGGAGGGAGGCTACGGCTACACCGTGGGCCGGGTGGACGCGCGCAAGTACTGGCGCGTTCTGCGCGACACGGTCTACGCGGCCCGCGTCATGGCGCACTACTCGGCCGGGGACGACCCGCGCTACGTGCACCTGGGTGGGCCGCTGCAGCTGCGTGGCTGGCCGCATCAGCACTTCCACGCGCGGGGCGTGCTGCTCACCAACCAGGAGCTGCGCGTGCCGATCCTGCGCGGCATTCGGCTCTTCATGCCGCTGGGCGCCCTCGACCTGCCGTCCGTGCGGGGCAGTCTCTTCTTCGACGCCGCCCGGCTCTCCCAGCGCTTCTTCGCGATCCCCGAGCCGGAGTGGGCGGGCGACTACGGCCTGGGCTTCGAGCTGGGCCTGGGACCGGTGCTGATCCTGCGCTACAACATCGCCCGCACGACGGACTTCCACGAGATCAGCGCGCGGGTCGATCACGAGCTCTTCCTGGGCTGGAACTTCTAGCGAGCGGAAGGAGACCGCATGACCGGTCGGGATCCCTGGACCGACGACCTGCTCCAGCTCAAGGGGACGCCCCGCAGCGGCTGGCTCCGCATCGGCATCGAGCACCCGGAGTCGGTGGCGTCGCACAGCTTCGCCGTGGGCCTCCTGGCCTGGCGCGAGGCGCGGGCGCGGGGTCTCGACGCGGACAAGGCGCTGCTCATGGGCCTGCTCCACGACTTCCACGAGGCGCGGCTGGGGGACATCCCCAGCCCCGTGAAGCGGCTCCTGCCCGCGGACGCCCTGGCCCAGGCGGAGGCCGAACTGCGCGCCGCGCAGTGGGCCGGCTGGGCGCCGGAACTGCTGGGGCTGCTGGAGGAGTTCGAAGCCGGCGAGAGCGCGGAGGCCCGCCTGGTGCGCGCCATGGACAGGGAGGAGCTGCGACTGCAGGCGCAGCGCTACCTGGCGCAGGGCCACGCGCGCGCGGCGGAGTTCCTGGAAGGGGATGCGGTGGGCGACTAGCGGAGCAACGCGAAGCGCCCTCCGCGCCGGGTGGCGGGGAGGGCGGCGCAGCGGCCTTCGGGACGAGGGGCGCTAGGACTGGACGAGCGCGTTGGCCTTCAGCTGGAGCCGGGACTTGAGACGGCTGGCCCGGTTCTGCTTGATGATGCCCTTCTTGGCGAGCTGATCGAGCATGGCGCTGATCTCGGGCAGGGCGGCGGCGGCCTCGTCGGCCTTGTCGATCGCACGGAACTTCTTGAGTCGCGTGCGCATCAGGCTGGTATACGCGCGGTTGTAGACCCGGCTCTTCTCGGCGGTCTTCAGGCGCTTCTTGCAGGACTTGTGATGCGGCATTTCCCTTCCTCGCTGGATAGGCGCGCAATCTAGCAACCCCCGAGGGCGGTGTCAAGGGGGAAACCCCTTGTCCCGTCACGGTTTCCGGGCTAGATTCGCCCGCGATTCCCCGGCCCAGTCCTCCCGCGATCCACGGAACGGCCATGAACTCCAGCAGCGACGACAGCAGCCCCGCCCCCGACGCCCTGGCGCGCAAGCTCGAGCGCCTGCCCACCAGCCCCGGCGTCTACCTGTTCAAGGACGCCAAGGGCAAGGTCATCTACGTGGGCAAGGCCAAGAACCTGTCCAGCCGGGTGCACTCCTACTTCCGCGAGGGGCGGCCGGCCGATCCCAAGACGGACCTGCTCGTGAGCAAGGTGGCGGACCTCGACTACCTGGTGCTCGCCTCCGAGATGGAGGCCCTGGTCGCGGAGAACAACTTCATCAAGGAGTACAGCCCGCGCTACAACATCCAGCTCCGGGACGACAAGAGTTATCCCTACGTCCGCATCACCCTGGAGGAAGAGCTGCCGCGGATCTTCCTCACGCGGCAGATGGAGGAGGGCGGGAGCCTCTACCTCGGGCCGTACACGGACGTCGGCGCGATCCGGCAGACGCTGCGCGTCCTGAAGAGCCTCTTCCCGATCCGGGACTGCCCCGGCGATCTGCCCTTCGACAGCCTCACGCGCGAGTGTCTCTACTACCACATCGGGCGCTGCAAGGCGCCGTGCACGGGGCGGCAGTCGGTGGCCGAGTACCGGGACGGCGTCGAGAAGGTGCGCCTCTACCTCACGGGCAAGGCGGCGCGGCTGCGCGATCTCATCGACGGGGAGATGCGCCGCGCGGCCGAGGAGCAGCGCTACGAGCAGGCGGCGCGCTTCCGCGACCAGCTCCAGGCCATCGAGCGCCTCACGCACCGCCAGCGCACGCAGACCTACGGCCAGGAGGACCGCGACGCCCTCGCGCTCGCGCGCGACCGCGAGGACTGCTGCGGCGTGGTGCTCCGCCTGCGCGGCGGCCGCCTGCTGGCCAGCGAGACCTATCACTTTCGCGCCCGCGAAGCGGAGGCCGACGCGGACGTCGCCCTGGCCTTCTTCCAGCAGTACTACCACCGGGTGCAGCAGCCGCCGCCGGAGGTCCTGCTGCCCGCGCTGCTGCCGGACGGGGAGGACGCGCTGCTCGCCGACTGGCTGAGCGAGCGCCGCGGCGGGCGCGTGACGCTGCGCCGTCCGCAGCGGGGGCTGGGCCGCGAGCTGCTCGCGCTCGCGCTGGAGAACGCGCGCACGAAGCTGGACGAGTCGCTGGCCACCCAGGGGAGCAAGGCCGGGCGCGTCCCGCCGGAGGTCTTCGAGCTGCGCGAGGCGCTGGGGCTCTCGGCGCTGCCGCGGGTGATCGAGGGCGTGGACATCTCGAACACCGGCGACCGCGAGATCGTCGCCGCGCTGGTGAGCTTTCGCGACGGCGCGCCGCGCAAGAGCGGCTACCGTCGCTTCCGCATCAAGGGCAAGGACGGCCAGGACGACTTCGCCGCCGTGGCCGAGGTGGTGACGCGGCGCTTCCGCCGGCTGAAGGAGGAGGGCGCGCCCTTCCCCGACCTGCTCCTCATCGACGGCGGCCCGGGTCAGGTGGGGGCCGCGGCCGAGGCGTTGCGGGCGCTCGCGGTGGAGGGCCAGGCGCTGATCGGTCTGGCGAAGCGCGAGGAGGCCATCTACCGGCCCGGCGCGCCCGACGCCCCGGTGATGCTCCCGCAGAACTCGGGCGCCCTGCGCCTGCTGCAGCGCGTCCGCGACGAATCCCACCGCTTCGCGCGGGGCTTCCATCGCGAGCGGCGGGGCAAGCGCAGCATCGGCTCGGCCCTGGACGCGGTGCCCGGCCTGGGGCCGGCGCGCCGACGCCTGCTCCTCGACCAGTTCGGCAGCGTGCAGGCCGTGGCGGGCGCCGCGCTGAGCGAGCTCATGGCGCTGCCCGGCATCGGCGAGGCGCTGGCGCGGCGCATCCTGGCCACGCTCGCTTCGCCGCCCGAGGAGGCGCCGTGAACGCCGCCTGGCAGGCGGCCCTGGACGACTGGCTGGACCAGCTCCTCGTGGAGCGCAGCCTCTCCGCCAACACGCTCGAGGCCTACCGGCGGGACCTCGGCCGCCTGGTGGACTGCGCGCTCAGCCCGCTGACCGCCCGCGAGGACGACCTCCGCGGCGCGCTCCACGCGGCCGAGGCCGACGGCCTGTCCCCCCGCAGCCGCGCGCGCCTGCTGAGCGCGTGGCGCGGCTTCTTCCGCTACCTCTGCGCCGAGGGGCGCCGCACGGACTCGCCGGCGGAGGGACTCGAAGGGCCCCGCCTGCCCCGCGCGCTGCCCGACCTGCTGTCCCTGGACGAGATCGAGGCCCTGCTGGACGCCGCCGGCCGCGCCCGCAGCGCGCCCCTGCGCAACCGCGCACTGCTCGAGCTGGCCTACGGCGCGGGGCTGCGCGCCTCCGAGCTGGTGGGCCTGCCCCTGGCGGAGCTCTTCCTGGAGGACGGGCTGGTGCGCGTCCTCGGCAAGGGCCGCAAGGAGCGCTGGGTGCCGCTGGGGCGGCAGGCGGCGGGCGCCCTGGGCGAGTATCTCGGCCTGGAGCGGCCCCGGCTCGCGCGCGTGGAGTCGCCGCCGCTGGTCTTCCTGAACGCGCGCGGCGGCGGGCTGAGCCGGGTGGGCTGGTGGAAGATCCTTCAGGCGCTGGCGGGCGAGGCGGGCCTCGCGGGGCGAGTGAAGCCGCACAGCCTCCGGCACTCCTTCGCCACCCACCTGCTGGAGGGCGGCGCGGACCTCCGCGCGGTGCAGGAGATGCTTGGGCACGCATCCATCGGTACGACGCAGATTTACACGCGTGTGGACAGGCTCTACCTGAAGCGCGTGCACCGCGACTTCCACCCGCGGGGCGTGGCGGCGGGCGGGGAATAGACGTTGACGGATCGCCGGCCCTCTGTTACCTGAAGGACCACTTGAAGTCCCCGCACTCTGCCCCGCCACCGACACGTGATCCCCGGGGAGGCCCGTGAGCTACACCGTTCGCCTGGAACTCTTCGAGGGCCCGCTGGACCTTCTCCTCTACCTGATCCGCAAGGAGGAGATCGAGATCACGGACATCCCGGTGGCGCGCATCACCGACCAGTATCTCGCGCACCTGGGTCAGCTCGAGGATCTCGAGCTCGACGGCGCCGGCGAGTACCTGCTGATGGCGGCCACCCTGCTGCGCATCAAGAGCCGCATGCTGCTGCCGCGGCCGACCTTCGGCGAGGAGGAGGAGGATCCGCGGCGCGATCTCGTCGCCCAGCTGCAGGAGTACCGCAAGTACAAGGAACTGGCGGAGCGCTTCGGCGATCTGGCGGAGGCGCGGCGGCGGCTCTTCGACTTCGTTCCCGAGCAGCCGCTCGCGGAGTTGCGGACCCGGGAGGAGGTCTTCAGCCTGGACTTCCCCGATCTGCTCGCGGCGCTGCGCGATGTCATGGGCATCGTCGCCGAGCGCGAGGCGCGGCATCGGATCGAGCTGGAGAACATCACCATCGAGGAGAAGATGGACCTGATCCGCGGCCGCCTGCAGCGGGGCGGACGCCTGCTCTTCCGGGACTTCTTCGCGGAGGCGCCGTCGCGCCTCCACGTGATCGTCACCTTCATGGCGCTCCTGGAGATGGTCAAGTACGGCGAAGCGGCCGTGCGGCAGGAAGGCGCCTTCGCGGAGATCTGGATCGAGACGGCCGCGCCGCAGGCTGGGGTGCCTGCGGACGGCGACAGCCAGGCGCTGGGAGCGACCGGCGCCTGACCGAAAGGGTGAGAGAAATGGAAGCCGACCTGAAGCGGACGGTGGAGGCGCTGCTCTTTGCCTCTCCCGAGCCCCTGTCCCTGCCTCAGCTGCAGTCCATCCTGCCGTCCACGGACCGCAAGGGACTGCGCGCGATCCTCGCCGAGCTCGCCGCGGACTACGACGCGGCGGGCCACGCTTTCCAGCTCAGCGAGCTGGGCGGCGGGTGGCGCGTGCTGACGCGGCCCGAGCACGCGCGTCACATCGAAACGCTGCTCAAGGGCCAGCGCCGCGTGCGCCTGAGCCGGGCCTCGCTCGAGTGCCTGGCCGTGGTGGCCTACCGTCAGCCCTGCACCCGCGTGGACGTGGAAGCCGTGCGCGGCGTGAACTGCGGCGGCTCGCTCGCCACGCTCATGGAGCGGAACCTGATCCGCATCACGGGTCGCGCCGAGACGCTGGGCCGCCCGCTGCTCTACAGCACGAGCGAGGAGTTCCTGTCGCACCTGGGCATCAACAGCCTCGAGGAGCTGCCCAAGCTCACGGAGATCGAGGCCCTGCTGAACACGCGCGAGGACGAGGAGGACAGCTCCGTGCCCGCCGACGCCCGCCGCGAGCGGCTGGTGGAGGGCATGGACGCCATCGCCGCGGTCATCGCCGAACAGCGGGAGGCCCTGGGCGAGGCGCAGGACATCGTCCCCGAGGATGACGCCGAGGCCGAGGGCGACGTCGAGGACGCGGCGGTCGACGGGGAGGGGGCCAGCGAACTGCCCGAGCATCGCGCGGTCATGGACGCCGCGCTGGCCGAGGAGCGCGCGGAACTCGCCGAGGCGCCCGCCATGGCGATGGCGGCGGTGGCCGCCGCGGCGGGCAACGGAGGCGGCACGCTGTCGCGCCTCGCGCGCGCGCTCACGCCGACGCCGGCCGAGGCCGACGACGCGCTGGACGAGCTCGCCGCCGCGGCGGACGGCGACCGCGAGGATTGAAGACCGTCCGCCTCAACCGCTTCCTGGCCCTGGCCGGCGTGGCCAGCCGACGCCGCTGCGACGAGATCGTGCGCAGCGGCCGCGTGGCCATCGACGGCGAGACCGTGGACGATCCCGCGCGCGGCGTCGATCCCGCGCAGGACCGGGTCACGCTCGACGGCAAGCCCCTCGCCGCCGTGGCGCCCCGCACCTGGCTCCTCAACAAGCCCCGCGGCGTGCTCTCCGCGGCCAGCGACGCGCGCGGCGGCCGCACCGTGCTGGATCTCGCGCGCGAGGCCGGCATCACGGAGCGCCTCTATCCGGTGGGGCGGCTCGACAAGGACAGCCGCGGCCTGCTCCTGCTCAGCAACGAGGGCGACCTCGCGCTGCGCCTCACGCACCCGCGCTACGGGGTCGAGAAGACCTATCGCGTGAGCATCAACCTGCCCATCACGGCCACGCAGCAGCGGCGCTTCGCCGCAGGGCTTCCGCTCGAGGACGGCCCCACCCGGCCCTGCCGCATCCGTCCGCTGCCGGGGCGCGCGAACTACGAGGTCGTGCTCGCCGAGGGGCGCAAGCGGCAGATCCGCCGGATGTTCGAAGCCATGGGGCGGCGGGTCACGGATCTGCGCCGCGTGCGCCTGGGCGCCCTGAGCCTGGGCGCGCTCCGCGAGGGCGAGCTGCGCGAACTCAGCGGCCGCGAACTGCAGGCGTTGAAACGGTCCGTGGGGCTGCGCTAGAGTCGTCGCGACACCCCGAGGGAGGGACGATGAACTTCGAGACGCTGGCGCGGCAGGAGATCCTGCAGGTGCGGCCCTACGTGCCGGGCAAGCCGGTGGAGGAGCTGCAGCGGGAGCGGGGGCTGGAGACCATCATCAAGCTGGCCTCGAACGAGAACCCGCACCCGCCGAGCGAGTCCGTGCTCGCCGTGCTGGCGCACGGCTGCCGCGAGCTCAACCGCTACCCGGACGACAGCGCCTACCATCTGCACCGCGCCCTCGCCGGGCAGCTGGGCGTGGACGAGGCGCGCATCATCATCGGCAACGGGTCGGTGGAGATCCTCTACCTGCTGGCGCAGATCTTCGTGCGGCCGGGGGAGAACCTCGTCTACGCGACGCCGTCCTTCGTGGTCTACGACATCGTCGCGCGGCTGTCGCCGGGCGAGGGTCGCCCGGTGCCCTGCGATGCGGAGTTCCGCCACGACCTCGGCGCCATGCTCGCGCGGGTCGACGCGCGGACGAAGCTGGTCTTCGTCTGCAATCCCAACAACCCGACGGGCACCTACACCCGGGCGGGCGAGCTGCGCGACTTCGTGCGCGCGCTGCCGAAGGACGTGCTCGTGGTGGTGGACGAGGCCTACTACGAGTACGTCGAAGCCGAGGACTACCCGCAGACGCTGGAGTGGCTGGACGCGCATCCGAATCTCATCGTGCTGCGCACCTTCAGCAAGATCCACTCGCTGGCGGGCCTGCGCGTCGGCTACGGCATCTGCCACCCGGAGCTGCGCGCGCTGCTGGAGCGCGGGCGGCCGCCGTTCAACGTGAATTCGCTGTCCCAGGCGGCGGCGGTGACGTCGCTCGGCGAGAGCGCGCGTCTGTGCGGCATCCGCGAGGAGAACAGTCGCGGCCGCGCGCTGCTGGAGCGCGAACTCGCCGCCATGGGCTGCCGCGTGCTGCCCAGCCAGACCAACTTCGTCATGGCCTTCCTCCCGATGGACGCCGCGCTCGCCTACGAGCGGCTGCTGGCGAAGGGCGTCATCGTGCGCCCCATGGGCAGCTTCGGCACGGACATGAACGCCGTGCGCATCAGCGTCGGGCTGGAGGCGGAGAACCGCCGTCTGCTCGCGGCCGTGAGCGATCTGCTGCAGGAGAGTCGCACCGCCTGATGAGTTACCGCATCCGTCCCGCGAAGAAGTTCCGCGGTCGCTGGCAGGCCGCCGGCGACAAGTCGCTCACGCACCGCGCCTTCCTCTTCAACGCCCTCGGCGAGGGCGAGGCGGTGCTGCGCGGCCTCAACGCCGGCGAGGACTGCGCGCGCAGCCGTGTTCTCGTGGAGGCCCTCGGCGCGCGCGTCGAACCCGTGGAGGGGGAGAAGGGCGCCTGGCGAATCACCGGCCGGGGAGGACGCTTCCGCGCCCCCGACGGCACGCTCGACGCCGGCAACTCCGGCACCACCCTGCGCCTGGCCTGCGGGCTGCTGGCGGCGCAGGCGTTCGCCAGCACCCTGGACGGCGACGACACCCTGCGCCGACGCCCCATGGCCCGCATCCAGGCGCCGCTCGCGGCCCTCGGCGCGACGGTCACGCTGACCAACGGCGGCACCGCACCGGTCACCGTGCAGGGCGGCGCGCTGGCGGGCTGCGACTACGTCAGCCCCGTGGCGAGCGCGCAGGTCAAGAGCGCGTTCCTGCTGGCGGCGCTGCAGGCGGAGGGGGCGAGCAGCTTCCGCGAGCCCGTCCTCAGCCGGGATCACAGCGAGCGCCTGCTGCGGCGCATGGGCGCGGAGATCGTCACGGACGGCGACGGCAGGCTCCGCCTCAGCGGCCCCCAGAGCCTGCGCTGCGTGAGTCTCGACGTGCCGGGGGACATCTCCTCCGCGGCCTTCCTGATCGCGGCGGGCGTGCTGGTGGAGGGCGGGAACGTCCTCATCAAGAATCTGGGCGTCAATCCCACGCGCACCGGCTTCCTCGACGTGCTCGAGCGCATGGGCGGACGCTTCGCGCTCTACCATCCGCGCGAGGAGGCCGGCGAGCCCGTGGCGGACCTGCTGGCGCAGCACTCGGCGCTGGAGGCGGTGGAGGTGGCGCCCGACGAGGTGCCGCGCCTGGTGGACGAGATTCCCATCCTCGCCGTGCTCGCCGCGCGCGCGCAGGGAAAGAGCCGCTTCCACGGGCTCGGCGAGCTGCGCGTGAAGGAGAGCGATCGCCTCGCCCAGACCGCGTCGCTGCTGGAGGCCTTCGGCGCGAAGGCGCGCGTGGTGGACGACACGCTCGAGGTGGAGGGCGGCGCGCGGCTCAAGGGCGCGGAGGTGGACGCCGCCGGCGACCACCGGATCGCCATGGCGGCGAGCGTCCTGGGCCTGCTGTGCCGGGGCGACAGCCGCGTGAACGGCACGGCCTGCGTGGCGACGAGCTTCCCCGAATTCCCCGGTCTCCTGCGCCGCTTCTCCGACGGCGCGCTGGCCCAGGACGGCGACGGCTGATGCTCATCACCATCGACGGCCCCGCCGCCAGCGGCAAGAGCACCACGGCCCGGGCCGTGGCCGAGCGGCTGGGCCTCGACTACCTGGACACCGGCGCGCTCTATCGCGGCGTGACCCTGGCGGCGCTGCGCAAGGAACTCGCCGCCGAGGAAGGGCCCGCGCTGAGCGCCTTCCTGGCCTCGCTGCACCTGCGCTACCGGGTGCGCCGCGGGCAGGTGCAGATCCTCCTCGACGGCGAGGACGTGAGCGACGAGATCCGCGACGCGGCCGTGACCGCGCGCGTCAGCGACTTCAGCGCCCTCCCGTCCCTGCGCGCCCACATGGTCGAGTTCCAGCGGCACTACGCGCGCGGGCGCAACGTGATCGCCGAGGGACGCGACATGGGCAGCGTGGTCTTCCCCGAGGCGGACCTCAAGGTCTTCCTGGAGGCCGATCCCCAGGTGCGCGCGCATCGGCGCGCCGAGGAGTTCGCCGAGCGGGGGCGGGACGTGGAGGACGCGGTCGTCGCCGCCGAGCTCGAAGCCCGCGACAGCAAGGACGCGGGGCGCTCGCACTCGCCGCTGGTCAAGCCCGAGGGCGCGGTGGTCCTGGACAACAGCCGGCTCAGCATCGAGGAGCAGGTGGAGGCCGTCCTGCGCCTGGCCGAGCAGCGCTGGCCCGCCGCGCGGGTGGATCCCGAGACCCTGCTCTATCATGCCCCCGGGGGGAACGCGGCCGTGCCGCGCATGCGGCTCAGCTACCGACTCGCCTGGAGCTTCGTGCGGCTGACGCTCCGCCTGCTCTTCGGCCTGCGCTACGTGCACGCCGAGCGCGCGGCGATGGGGGGGCCGCTGATCGTGGCCAGCAACCACATCAGCTGGCTGGATCCCCCCGCGGTGGGCAGCGGGCTCCCGCGGGAGATGACCTTCGTGGCCAAGCGCGAGCTCTTCGCGTTCAAGCCCTTCGGGGCGCTCATCGGCTACTTCAACGCCGTGCCGATCCGGCGGGGGACCTTCGACCGGGTCTGCTTCGACGTCCTGCGCCGCCGGATCCAGGCCGGCGGCGCCGTGCTCTTCTTCCCCGAGGGCACCCGGAAGCCCGTCGGGCGGCTGGGCCGGGCCAAGTTCGGGATGGGCCTGGTGGCCAAGGAGAGCGGGGCGCCGGTGCTGCCGGTCTACGTCAAGGGCAGCACCCGCTGGAAGCGGGCGCTCCTCCGGCGGGAGCGCGTGGAGGTCTGGATCGGCCGCCCGCTGCACATCGCGCCGCTCGCCGCCCAGGGCCACCGGGGCCGTGAGCTGCTGGATCTCTTCGGCGAGGGGGTCATGGCGGAGATCGCCCGGCTCCAGGACGAGGCCGGCGGCGCCTTCGACCCCTCCCCGCGCTAGCCCCACCCCCTTGCAATCGGGGCCAAGTTGGCCTATTGTCAGCGGGTTGCCCGGCTCCGGCCGGGCTTAACGCCATTCACCCATCAGGAGGAAACGCGTACATGGACTTCGAACAGACGACCCCCCAGGGCCCTGGCGAGACCCAGGCGAGCTCCGAAATGACCCTGAAGGGGGGTGAAAGCGAATCCACGTCCGGCGCGGCGACCGCTCCGCGCAAGGACCGCCTGCTGAACCAGCGCCTCGGCCTCGAGGTGGAGGAACTGGGGACGGGCGAGGGCGGCATCCGTCGCGACGTCAGCTTCGAGGAGCAGATGCTCCAGTACGAGCAGACCCTCAAGGAGATCAAGGAGGGCGAGATCGTAAAGGGCAGCATCCTGCACGTCGGCGACAACGAGGTGCAGATCAACGTCGGCTTCAAGAGCGAGGGCTACATCCCGCGCTCGGAGTTCGGCAGCGAGCCGATCAACATCGGCGACGAGGTGGACGTCTTCCTCGAGAGCCTCGAGGACCAGGACGGCCTCGTGGTCCTGTCCAAGGAGAAGGCCGACTTCCTCAAGGTCTGGGACACGATCAAGGACGCCTACGACACCGGCAACATCATGGAGGGCGTGGTGGACCGCCGGATCAAGGGCGGTCTCGTGGTTCGCTTCCTCGGCGTCGACGCGTTCCTGCCCGGCAGCCAGGTCGCCCTGCGCCAGGTGCCCGATCTCGAGGCGCTCCTGGGGCAGACCTTCGCCTTCAAGATCATCAAGCTGAACAAGCGGCGCCGCAACATCGTCGTGAGCCGGCGCACGGTGCTGGAGGAGGAGCGCAACCGCCTCAAGGCCCAGATCATCCAGGAGCTGGAGAAGGGCCAGGTGCGCAAGGGCACGGTCAAGAACATCACCGACTTCGGCGCCTTCGTGGACCTGGGCGGCATCGACGGCCTGCTGCATCTCACCGACATGAGCTGGGGCCGCATCAGCCATCCCAGCGAGCTGGTGACGATCGGCGAGGACATCGAGGTCAAGGTGCTCGACATCGATCTCGAGCGCGAGCGCATCAGCCTGGGCCTCAAGCAGCTCACGCCCTACCCCTGGGACAACGTGGAGAACAAGTTCCCCGTGGAGTCCGTGGTCAAGGGCAAGGTCGTCTCGATCACCGACTACGGCGCCTTCGTGGAGCTGGAGAAGGGCGTCGAGGGCCTGATCCACATCAGCGAGATGAGCTGGACGCGCCACGTCAAGCACCCGAGCAAGATCGTCAGCATCGGGCAGGAGGTGGAGGCCAAGGTCCTCTCCGTCGACCGCGAGAACGAGAAGATCAGCCTCGGCCTCAAGCAGACCGAGCCGGATCCCTGGGACACGCTCGACGAGAAGTACCCCATCGGCTCGATCGTGCCGGGCAAGGTGCGCAACCTGACCAACTTCGGCGCCTTCGTGGAGCTGGAGGAGGGCATCGACGGTCTGGTCCACATCAGCGACATGAGCTGGACCAAGCGCATCCGTCACCCGCGCGAGATGCTGAACAAGGGCGACGAGATCGAGGTCGTGATCCTGGCCATCGACAAGGACATCCGCCGCATCAGCCTCGGCATCAAGCAGCTCACGCCGGATCCCTGGCTCGAGCTGAGCACCAAGTACGGCGAGGGCACCTTCGTGGACGCCAAGGTCGTGCGTCCGCTGGAGCGCGGCGTGGTGGTGGAGGTCGAGGACGGCGTCGAGGGCTTCATTCCGGTGAGCCACCTGGGCGACCGGAACATCAAGCAGCCCGAGCTGCACTTCGCCGAGGGCGAGGAGATTCCGGCCAAGGTGATCAAGGTGGATCACGAGGGCCGGCGCATCGTCCTGTCCGTCGGCGACCGCCTGCGCGAGGAGGGCACCGAGGCGCTCAAGGAGTACCTCGACAAGTTCGGCCAGCCTCGTTTCACGCCGGCGGAGAAGTCCGAGAGCGACGGCGACGACGACATGGACGTGGATCTCGATGCGGACGTCGACGAGGCGATCGCGGACGCGTCCGAGAACGACTGATCGGGTTTCGCAGTGTGAGGGGAGGTCGGGCCTGCGCCGGACCTCCCCTTTTTTGCAGGGTCTGACGAAGGGAGACGCGCCATGGCCGGCGCGCCCGGACACGCCGAGGGGCTTCGCGCCCCCGGCCGCGTGGCCCTGGTCACCCAGGGCTGCAAGGTCAACCAGTACGAGACCCAGGTGATCCTGGAGTCGCTGCTGGCGCGCGGCTGGGAGCTGGTGCCCTTCGGTGACGCCGCCGACCTCACGGTGATCAACTCCTGCACGGTGACCGACGGCGCCGACCGCGACCTGCGCAAGCTCGTCGCGCGGGCGCGCCGCGCCAGCGCGGACGGCCGCGTGCTGGTCACCGGCTGCCGGGTCCAGGTGGACCCCGCGGGCAGCGCCGCGCTGGAAGGCGTGGACCTGGTGGTGGACAACGTCGCCAAGGCGCGCATCCCGGCGCTGCTGGACTCGCCGGCGCCGGGGAGTCTCGCGGGGAGCGTGCTGCAGGCCTTCGGCGACCGCGTGGAGGACGCGCCCATCACGCGCCTGGACGGCCGCGGCCGGGCCATCCTCAAGGTCCAGGACGGCTGCAACCTGCGCTGCAGCTTCTGCATCGTGCCGGCCGCGCGGGGGAACAGCCGCAGCCGCGCCGCCGGGGAGACGCTGGCGCGGGCGCGCCTGCTCGAGGAGCACGGCTATCGCGAGCTGGTGCTCTCGGGCATCCAGCTGGGCTTTTACCGCGACCCCGACGGCCACGCGCGCAGCCTCGCCGACCTGCTGGAGCTCCTGCTGGCGGGCACGCGGCGGCTGCGCTTCCGTCTGGGCTCCATGCTGCCGCGGCACTTCACACCCCGGCTGCGCGCGCTCTTCGCGGCCGAGCCGGCGCGGCTCTGTCCGCACTTCCACATCTCGCTGCAGAGCGGCGACGACGCCGTGCTGCGCGCCATGAAGCGACCCTATCGCTTCGCGCACTATCGCGAGCTGCTGGAGTCGCTGGTGGACGACCTCGCGGACCCCTGCCTCGGGACGGACCTCATCGTCGGCCATCCGGGCGAGGACGCGGACGCCTTCGCGCGCGGGCTCGAGGCGGTGGCGGCCTTGCCGCTGGCCTACGGGCACGTCTTCCCGTTCTCGGCGCGGACGGGGACGCGCGCGGCGGCGATGCCGACGGCGGCGAGCCCGCGCGAGATGGCCGCCCGCAGCCTGGCGCTGCGCGAGCTGCTGGCGGCGAAGGGCGCGGAGTATCGCGGCCGGCAGCGAGGCCGGGAGCTGCGCGTCGTGGCGGAGCAGCGCCGGTCCGGCGGGGTGTGGACGGGGACGAGCGAGAACTACCAGACCGTCCGCTTCGCGGCGCCGTCGCTGGAGGGCGGGGCCCTGGCGCGCGTGCGCGTGGTGGACGTCGAGCCGGGTGGCAAGCGCCTCCGCGGCGACGTCGTCGCCGACGCGCGGCCGGCCGCGGGCGTTCCCGACGCCGAAAGGATGCGAGCATGAGCCGCAAGTTCTACGTGGAGACCTACGGGTGCCAGATGAACGCCTACGACACGCAGGTCATCGAGGGCGTGCTGGAGGCCGAGGGGCTGGAGAAGGTGGAGCGGCCGGAGGAGTCGGACCTCATCATCATCAACACCTGCTCGGTGCGGGATCAGGCGGAGCAGCGGGTGCTGGGACGCATCAACCAGCTCGACGGCCTGCGCCGCGGCCGCGACAGCCGCCTGCTCATGGGCGTGGTGGGCTGCATGGCGCAGCGTCTCGGCCCCACGCTGATCGGCGGTACGCGGGGGCGCGTGGACTTCGTGGTCGGCCCGCAGCAGTACAAGCGTCTGCCGGCGATCCTGGCCAAGGTGGACGCCGAGACCGAGGCGCGGGAAGAGCACTACTTCACGGACTTCGACCACGTCGTCACCTATCAGGCCAAGCCCAAGCTCGCGCCGCCCGGGGGCAGCCACTTCGTGGCGGTCATGCACGGCTGCGACAAGTTCTGCTCCTACTGCGTGGTGCCCTTCACGCGCGGGCGCGAGCGCAGCAAGGACTGGCGGCACGTGCTGGAGGAGGTGGAGATGGTGGCGGCGCAGGGCGGCTTCGAGGTCACCCTGCTGGGGCAGACCATCAGCAGCTACCGGTTCGAGGACGTCGACTTCGCCGGCCTGCTGGAGAAGGTCCACGCGGTGGAGGGGATCGAGAGCATCCGCTTCATGACCAGCTACCCCACGGACATGACCGAGGCGCTGTTCGATCGCATTGGCAGCTTGCCAAAGGTCGGGACCGGCATCCACCTGCCCTTCCAGTCCGGCAGCGACGCGATCCTCAAGGCTATGAACCGCCGCTATAGCATCGGGGAGTACGAGTCGATCCTCGCGCGCGGGCGGCGCGCGATCGACGACCTGCTCTACTCCACCGACATCATCGTGGGCTACCCCGGCGAGACCGAGGCGGACTTCCAGGCCACGCTCGACGTCGTGGAGCGGCAGGATTTCATCTCGGCCTTCATGTTCAAGTACTCGCCGCGCGAGGGCACGCTGGCCTGGCGCCGGGCGGACGAGGATCTGCCCGCGGAGGTCAAGGAGGAGCGCCTCGCGCGCCTCATGGAACTGCAGGACCGAAAGACGCGGGAACTCCTGGAAACGCGGCTCGGGCGGCCGCTGGAGATACTGCTTGATGAACCCAGCAAAAAGGATGAGACTCGCCTGCGAGGCCGTACCCGCAACAACTTGCGGGTGATCGTCGAGGCCCGTCCCGAGCTTCGCCTGGGGACCCGCGTCAGGGTGCGTCCCCGGGCCATCGCCGGCAGCAGCCTGCTGGCCGACCTGGTGGACGCCGCCCCGGGAGGTTGATCATGTGGATCCTGCAGCGACTCTTCGTGGTGGCGGCCATCGCCATCGTCCTGCTCTTCGGCATGCTGAACGCCGGCGAGACGGTGCGGGTCCAGTACTGGTTCGGCGGCGGCTACACCTTCTACAACAGTCCGCTGCCCCTGGTCATGGTGACCTTCTTCCTGCTCGGGGTGCTCTTCTACTACCTGTTCTCCATCGCGAGGGAGTGGCGGCTGCGCGCCGAGATCCGTCGGCTGCGCCGCCTCACCGGCGACAAGGACCGCGAGCTGCGCGACCTGCGCAACCTGTCCCTCGATGACGTCGACGTCGACCTCGAGGACAGCCAGGGCAGCTACGCCGGCGAGGTGGGTGAGCGGTGAGCGCCGTGGCCTGGCTGGGTGCGGGCCTGCTCCTGCTGCTGGCGGGCCTGCTGCTCTTCTACCGCCGGCAGCTGAAGGCGCGGCCGTCGAGTTCCACCCACGATCATCACCTGGCGGCCCTCGAGGCCTTGGCCGACGGCGACGCCGACCGCGCCACCACGGAGCTGCAGGCGGCCGTGCAGGAGGGGCAGGGGGGCGTCGACGCCTACCTGCGCCTCGCGGAGCTGTCCCGCGCCGCCGGGCAGGTGAAGCGGGCCATCCATCTGCATCGCTCCCTGGCCGTGAACAGCAACTGGAGCCCCGCCGTGCGCCAGCGCATCCTGCGCGGCCTGGCGGAGGACTACCTCGCCGCCGGCCGCTGGGACGACGCCCTCGGCCAGCTCGAGGAGCTGCGCAAGCTCGACGGCCGCGACCCCGCCATCTACCGCCGCCTCTGCCAGGTCTACCTGCGCAAGCTCGACGGCGAGAAGGCCGAGCACGCGCTCAAGCGCGCCCACCGGCTGGAGGGCACGCCCAAGCCCGACGAGCTCGCGATCCTGCAGGGCGAGCTGGCGCGCCGCCTGATGGGCGAGCAGCGGCACAAGGAGGCCCAGAAGGCCGTCGCCGCCGCGCTCAAGCTGGACGAGGACTGCCTGCCGGCCCTGCGGCTGGCCGTGGATCTCGCGCTGCAGCAGAACCAGGAGCAGGAGGCCGCGGACGCGCTGCAGCGCCTCGCGCTCACCGGGCAGCCGGGCTCCGAGGACGACTACGCCCGCATGGAGAAGCAGTTCTTCGAGCTGGGGCGCTATCACGAGATCCAGTTCGTCTACCAGGAAGTGCTGAGCCGCGAGCCGGAGTTCTGGCCGGCGCGTTTCGCGCTGGCGCGGATCCTCCAGAAGCGAGGGCGGGGCGACGAGGCCGTCAATCTGCTGGAGCCGAGCCTCGACGCCGACGCCGGAACCGCCAGCCGCGCCGCCGCGCTGCTGCTGGAGTGGGGGCAGCCCGAGCGGGCGCGGCGCTGGCTCGAGCGCTGGGCGGGCGAGCTGCCCACGCGCCCGCGCACCTACCGCTGCCGGACCTGCGGCACGGAGAGCGCCCGCGCGCGCTGGTACTGTCCCACCTGCCATGCCTTCAAGAGCTACGACGCCGTCCGCGAGGAAGCCCGTGCGAAGTCGGCGCGCTGAGCTGACCGTCCTGCTGGCCGCGGGTCTGCTGCTCGTCGGCGCGGGGGCCTGGGCCGGTGCCTGGCCCGAGCCGCCCGCCACGGTGGCGCCCCAGAGCCTCAGCGGCGAGGCGGCCCGGGACTACCGCTTCGCCGCCGGTCTCTACCGCGCGCTGGCGCGCGAGGTCACGGACGGCAACCCCGCCCTGCTCGGCCCCGCCGACGCGGCGCGCGTGGCGCGGGCGCTGCTCACGCTCGGGCAGGGGGATCTCGCCGCCGAGCGCTTCGGGGGCCGGGACGACCTGCCCTCCGGGCTGCGGCTCCTCCTCGCCCTGCAGCGGGACCCGTCGGGTTGGTCGGCCGCTGACCGGGAGCGCTGGGGGAAGGCCTGGCCGGGCGGGGATGGCGAGTCGGTTTACTGGCGGGCCCGCGCCGATCAGGCGCTCGACGAGAGCGAGGGGGCGCGGAGCGCGCTGAACGCCTTGCTGGGCCGCGAGCCGGGGTCGGTCTTCGCGCCCGCGGCGCTGGAACTGCTGCAGGACCTGCCGGCGCCCGAGACGCTCTCCGCGAATCGCGGCGCGCCGGGTTCCAGGGTGGAGCCCGCGAGCGGGGGCCTGCGCGTGCAGTGGGGCGTCTTCCGTGACGTGCAGGGCGCGCGCCGGCTGCGCGAGGCCGTGAGCGCTTACGGTCAGCAGGCGGAGCTGCTGCGCTTCCGGCAGGACGGCCGCGAGCTCTTCCGCGTCTGCTCGCCGCCCTTCCCCGACGACGCCGAGGCGGACGCCCGCGCGCTCGGCGAGAGCCTGCGCCAGCGCTACGGCCTCGACTTCGTGCTCCATCGCAGCGAGGAGTCCGGAGCGTCGCCATGAGCCGCGCGGCCCGCGGCATGACCCCCATGATGGAGCAGTACCACCGGATCAAGCGCGAGCATCCGGGGCGCATCCTGCTCTACCGCATGGGCGACTTCTACGAGACCTTCTACGACGACGCGGTCGTCGCCAGCAAGGTGCTCGGCATCACCCTCACCACCCGCGGCAAGAGCGAAGGCGAGCCGATCCCGCTGGCCGGCGTGCCCTATCACGCCGTCAACACCTACGTCCACCGGCTGCTGCGGGCGGGGCACAGCGTGGCCATCTGCGAGCAGGTGGAAGACCCCGCCCTCGCCAAGGGCGTGGTGGAGCGGGCCGTCACCGAGGTGATCACGCCGGGGACGGTGGCGATCGAGGAGTTCCTCCCGGCCGATCGCGGCAACTACTGCCTGGCCGTGCAGCAGGCGGAGGACGGCCGTCTGGGCTACGCGCTCGGGGACATCGCCACGGGCGAACTGCTGGTGGGGGAAGATCCCACGGCGGTGGTGCTCGGCCTGCCGGGCCGCTTCCAGGTGCGCGAGCTGCTGCACGCGGAGGGCCTGGACGAGGAGCGCTGGCTCGCCGAGATGCGCGCGCTCTATCCGGAGCTGCACATCACGCCGCGCCGGGCCTGGGACTTCCTCGCCGAGGAGGCGGAGCGCGCGCTCACGCGGCACTTCGCCGTGGGGCGCAGCGCCGTGCTGGGCTTCCGCGAGCACGAGCGCGCGCCGCTGCGCGCGGCGGGCGCACTGCTGGGCTACTTCCACGAGCTGAAGAGCGGCGATCTCGCCTACGTGGATCAGGTGCAGTTCCTCCGCCAGGAAGAGTGCATGGTTCTCGATCGCGTGACGGTGGAGAACCTGGAGCTCATGCGGCCGCTCAGGGGCGAGGACCTCAGCGCGACGCTCTTCGCGCAGATCAACCACTGCCGCACCCGCATGGGCGCGCGCCTGCTCTCGCGCTGGCTGCTTTCGCCGCTGCTGGAGGTCGCGGCGATCGACGCGCGCCTGGACGCCGTCGCGGAGCTGCTCGGGCAGCTCGAGCTGCGCCGCGAACTGGAGCAGCTGCTCGGGCGGCTGCCGGATCTGGAGCGTCTGGTGGGTCGGCTGGGCAGCGGACAGACGCGTCCACGCGACCTGCGCGCCCTCGCCGACAGCCTGGCCGAGCTGCCCGTCTTCAAGGGCTTGCTCGCGCAGGCGGCGAGTCCGCTGCTGCGGGAGCTCGAGGCGGCGCTGGACCCGCTGGCCGAGCTCACGGCGCTGCTGCAGGGCGCGCTGGTGGAGGAGCCGCCGGCCAAGCTGGGCGACGGCGGCGTGATCGCGGACGGCCACGATCCCGAACTGGACCGCCTGCGCTCGCTCGCGCACGACGGCCGCGAGTGGATCCTCGCGCTGCAGGAGGCCGAGCGGGAGCGCAGCGGCATCCCCAAGCTGAAGGTGGGCTACAACAAGGTCTTCGGCTACTACCTGGAAGTCAGCCGGGGGCAGGCCGACAAGGTGCCCGAGGACTACGTCGTCAGGCAGACGCTGACCGGCAGCCTGCGCTACGTGACGCCCGCGCTGAAGAGCCGTGAGGAGGAGATCCTCGGCGCCGAGGAGCGTCGGCTGCGGCGGGAGGCCGAGCTCTTCGAGGCACTGCGCGCGTCGGCCTACGCCGAGCACCGGGCGCTGCAGGCGAACGCGCGCGCGCTGGCGGCGGTGGACGTCCTGCGCGGCCTGGCGACGCTCGCCGAGCGGCGTCGCTACTGCCGGCCGCAGCTGCTCGACGAGCCGCTGCTCGAGATCACCGAGGGACGTCACCCGGTGGTGGAGGCGCTGCTGGAGGGCGACTTCATCCCCAACGACCTCACGCTGCACCCCGAGCGCGAGCAGATCCACGTGATCACCGGGCCCAACATGGGCGGCAAGTCCACCTACCTGCGGCAGACGGCCCTGATCGTGATCCTCGCGCAGCTCGGCAGCTTCGTGCCGGCCGCGGCCGCGCGCGTGGGGCTGGTGGACAGCATCTTCACGCGCGTGGGGGCCAGCGACAACCTGGCGCGCGGGCAGAGCACCTTCCTCATCGAGATGGAGGAGACCGCCAGCATCCTGCGCAACCTCGGCGAGCGCAGCCTCGTGCTCATGGACGAGATCGGCCGCGGCACGAGCACCTACGACGGCCTCAGCCTCGCCTGGTCGGTGCTCGAGTACCTCCACGCCGAGGAGCGTCGCCGTCCCAAGACGCTCTTCGCCACGCACTACCACGAGCTGACGCGCCTGGAGCAGGATCTGCCGCGGCTGGCCAACTACCACGTCACGGTGAAGGAGTGGGCGGACGGGATCGTCTTCCTGCGCAAGATCGAGCGCGGGCCGGCCGAGCGGAGCTACGGCATCCACGTGGCGCGGCTCGCCGGACTCCCGCCCAGCGTGATCCAGCGGGCCTTTCAGCTCTTGCATTGGATCGAGCAAAGCCAGACTATGGATGGATCCGCGCCCGGGGCCCCGGCCCCGGCCCGCGCGCAGATGGAGCTCTTCGGGGGCGCGGCGCATCCCGTGCTCGAAACCCTGCGCGGGATCGACCCGGCGGCGATGACGCCCCTCGAAGCGCTGAACCTCCTGCACCGGCTCCGGGAGCGACTGGACGGCGAGAGCTGATGGCCACCGAACGCGTGATACTGGCGGGAGACGACGAGCGCCTGCTGCCCCTCTACGAACGCCTCCGCGGCGACGCGCTGGCCGACGTGGTGGCGCTGGGCAGTTCGGATCCGGACTCCGTCACCGCCACCCTGGCCGCGGTGAGCGGGCTGCCGCTCCTCACGGGCGCGGACGGCGAGCGCACCCCCGCCGCGGACTTCTGGGTCTGCGCCGGCCCCTGGCGCGCCCGGGCGGGGGCGACGCCGGTGCTCGACTTCGCCGACGCGGAAGCGCGCTGGCGCCCCGCCATGAAGCGTCCGGCGACGGCGCCCGGCGCCCCTGCGCCGCCGCCCCCGGCGCTGCGCCAGCAGGTCGACCAGGCGCTTGGCGCGTCGGCCAGCCCCTTCACCGCCTTTCCGCGCGAGCTGCAGCGGGAGATCCAGCGCAGCCAGCGCTACCATCTCGGCTTCACCCTGAGCATCCTGCGCGTGCTGGACGCGGCCGGCCGGCCTTTGGATGAGCGCGCCTTCGTCCAGGAGCCGCTGCGTGGCCTGCCGGGCCGCCTGGGACGCGCCTGCGACTCCTGGGGCCTCGCGCGCGAGGGCTACCTGCTCCATCTGGCGCCGGAGACCCTGGAGCAGGCCAGCGCGCTGCGTCGCCGCCTCGAGGCGGCGCTGCTGGAGGCGCTGGCCGGTCAGCCGGGCGGACCGTGGACCGTGGCCACGGGCCAGGCGCGCTTCCCGCGCGACGGCGAGCAGGGCAAGGCGCTCGTGGAGCTGGCCCTCAAGCGGCTCCAGCGCAAGCTGGAGCACAGCGGCGCCGAGGACGACGCGTGAACCCACCCACACGGCAGAGCATCCGGGCGCTGTCCCCGGAGACGGTCAACCGCATCGCCGCCGGCGAGGTGGTGGAGCGGCCGGCCTCCGTGCTCAAGGAGCTGCTCGAGAACGCCATCGACGCGGGCGCGAGCAGCCTGGAGCTGGAGATCGCGGGCGGCGGCATCGCGCTGCTGCGCCTCGCCGACGACGGCCATGGCATCCCCCGCGACGAACTCGCCCTCGCCCTCGAACGCCACGCCACGAGCAAGATCCGCGGTCTCGAGGACCTCGCGCGCGGCGACACGCTGGGCTTCCGGGGCGAAGCGCTGGCGGCGATCGCGTCGGTGTCGCTGCTCGAGATCGTCAGCCGCGTGGAGGACGACGACAGCGCCTGGGCGCTCTCCGGCGGCGAGGCCACGAACCCGCGGCCGGCGGCGCGCGGCCGCGGCACCACGGTCACGGTGCGCGAGCTCTTCGGCAATCTGCCCGCGCGGCGCAAGTTCCTGCGCACCGAGAGCGGCGAGAAGCGTCGGCTCCTGGACGTCTGGACCACCGCGGTGCTCGCCTATCCCGAGCTGCGCTTCGTGCTCCGCGAGGGCGGTCGCGAGCTGTCGCACTACCCGCCGGTGGCGAGCGCGCGCGAACGCGCGGCGGCCGTGCTGGGCGAGACGACGGCGCGACACATGGTGGACGTCAGCGCCGACGAGGCCGGCTTCCGCCTCCGCGGCCTCGCCACGCTGCCCCTGGTCAGCCGCGGCAACCGCAGCCACCAGTTCCTCTACCTGGGACGCCGGCCCGTGGAGGACCGGCAGGTGAGCCACGCGATCGCGCAGGCCTACGCGGACGTCCTCGCGCCCGGCCGCTTCCCCGCGGTGCTGCTCTTCCTCGAGGCGCCCGCGGGCAGCGTGGACGTGAACGTCCACCCCGCGAAACGCGAGGTGCGCTTCCGCGACGGGCGTCTGGTCCACCACCTCGTCAGCAGCGCGCTGCGGGCGGCCATCGGCGAGCGCGGCGGCCTGAAGCGCCATCTGGAGAGCCGCGAGGCGCCGCTGCTCGGCGCGCAGCGCGTCAACCAGCCCACCGGCTTCGCGGCGGCGCCGGCCCCGGCGCCCGAACAGCGAGAACTGACCTTGCCCGCGGGCAGCCGGCCCGCGCAGCCTCGCAGCGCCCGGGAGCCGGGCTTCCTGCGCCTGGGCGAGAGCGCCGACGCGCGCCATCATGAGCCCGACCGCGAGGAGCGACGTTTCTGGCAGCTCCACGACACCTTCATCCTGACGCAGATCCGCGGCGGACTGGTGATCATCGACCAGCACAACGCGCACGAGCGCGTGATCTACGACCGCGCACGAGCGGCGCTGTCCGGCGAACGCGCCGGCACGCAGGGGCTGCTCTTCCCGCACACGGTGGAGCTGGGACCCACGGAGATGGCGGCCTGGGAGGAGTTCGCGGTCTTCTTCGAGGAGCTGGGCTTTCGCATCGAGCCCTTCGGCGCGACGACGCTGCAGGTGACGGGCATCCCCGACACGCTGCGGCGCTGGGAGGGCGGGCGCGTGATCCGGGACATCCTCGACGAGGTCATCGCCGAG
Organism: Candidatus Latescibacterota bacterium; assembly: GCA_020633725.1. NCBI lineage: Bacteria > Pseudomonadati > Candidatus Latescibacterota > Candidatus Latescibacterota bacterium. The sequence goes on along the minus strand of JACKDC010000001.1, from coordinate 677,035 downwards.
AGCGGCGGGCTCGCCGAGCGGCGGGACCGCGCGCTGATCAGCTTCAGCTGCAAGAGCGCCATCAAGGCCGGCGAACCCCTGCGCGAGGAGGAGATGCGCCACCTGGTGGATCAGCTCTTCGGCACGGAGAATCCCTACACCTGCCCGCACGGTCGCCCCATCGTGATCCGCATCAGCATGGACGAGCTGGAGAAGCGCTTCCATCGCCGCGTGCCCGGCGAGCTGGGTGACGCGCCGCCGCGCTGATGCGCCGCGTGCTCGTCATCATGGGCGCCACGGCCACCGGCAAGAGCGGGCTGGCGCTGGCGTTGGCCGAGGCGGCGGGGCGCGAGATCGTGAGCGCGGACAGCCGCCAGATCTACCGCGGCCTGCGCGTGGGCACGGCCCAGCCCACGGCGGACGAGCGGGCGCGCGTTCCCCATCACTGCGTCGACTTCCTCGCGCCCAGCGAACGCTGGTCGGCGCGCGCCTTCGCGGAGGAAGCGCTGGGCCTGCTGCGGCGCGAGGATCGTCCGGCGGCGCTCGTGGTGGGCGGGACGGGCTTCTACCTCGAGAGCCTCTGGGCCGGTCTCTTTCCGGCCGAGATCCCGGCCGCCGAACTCGCGGCCCTTCGCGAGGTCTTCGCGGCGGACGACGGGCCGGCGCTCCACGCCCGCCTCGCCGCGCTGGATCCCGAGAGCGCGGCGCGTCTGCATCCCAACGATCGCCAGCGCGTGGCGCGTGCGCTCGAGGTGGCGCTGGCCACGGGGCGGCCGCTGTCCGCGCATCATGCCGAGGGTCGCGAGGCCCCGGTGGACATCGCGTGGACCCGGGTGTGGCTGCGGGTGGAGCGGCCGTTGCTGAGGGAGCGCATCGCGAGGCGGCTGGACGCCATGCTGGCGGGGGGCTGGCCGGAGGAGGTGGAGGCGCTGCTGGCGGGCGGGGCCGATCCCGGCTGGCCCGGACTCCAGGCGCTGGGCTACCCGGAGCTGGTGGCCCGCCTGGCGGGGCGGCTCGACGCGGAGGAAGCGCGCGAGCGCATCCTGCTGCGCACGGCGCAGTTCGCGAAGCGGCAGGAGACCTGGTTCCGCAATCGGGGGCGGGCGGACGCCGTGCTCGATCCCGACGACGCGGCCACGCTGGAGCGGCTGCGCGCGCTGCTGGAGGCGGGCGGGGCGGCTTGACAGTCCGCGAAGGCGTTGCTAGCTTCCGGTCAGAGGCGGGAATAGCTCAGCTGGTAGAGCATCAGCTTCCCAAGCTGGTGGTCGCGGGTTCGAATCCCGTTTCCCGCTCCGTCGCCAAGCGCCCGGCCAGGCCGGGCGTTTCGCTTGGGGCTAGTAGCGTCCCTTGATCTCGCTGATCGACGCCGCCTCGGCGCCGCCGAGCCCGCAGTTGCAGGTGCCGCTGCAGTTGAAGGTGAACTCGCCGCCCAGGACGTCGTGCTCCTCGTAGTCGCCGTCCACCAGCACGATGTTCTGCTTCTCCGCGCCGCGGACCACGGTCATCCGGTGGTCGCCGTCGACCCAGTTCTCCGAGTAGGCGAGGAACTCCAGGGTGCCGAGGAGCACCGGGGAGCCGCTCACCGCATCGCCGAGGAAGGCGAGGGTGAAGTCGTCGTCGAGGTCGCCGATGGTGAGCGGCGACTCCCACACGGCGGTGCACTGGCCGAGGGGGTAGCCGGGGTTGCCGGGGTAGCCGTCGAGGCTGAACTCGGCGGCGCTCACGGCGTCGAGGCGGTCCAGCGTGGCCATGACGTAGACCGTCACCGCCTGGTAGGGCGTGAGCGGGGCGCTGCAGCTGCTGGCGCTGAGGTCGGTGTAGAGGCCGATCATGTCCGTCGCGGCCGAGGCCGGGACGCTGGCGCAGAGGATCGCGAGGGCGAGTGCGGCGGCACGTAGACGCATGGTCACCTCCAGGAGCTGGCCGAAAGCTAGCACGCGGGGCGTCGCTCTCCAAGCCCGCGGCTTGCGTTCCCGCCACGAGGCCCTAGAATGTGGGGACACCCCCGCGGGAAGGACCCATCGTGAAGCTCATCCGCTCCTCCCGTCACCCCGGGCTGCGCATCGCGCCGGCCGGCGGCGAGCCCGGCCTGCGGCTCACCGCCGTGGGGCCCGGCCTCGCCGATCGCCTGGCGCCAGGGGAGCGGGTGCTGGCGGTGGACGGCCACGCGCTGGAGGACGTCCTCGACTTCCACTACTACAGCGCCTTCAGCATGGAGCCCGAGCTGACGGTGCAGGACGTGGACGGCGCGGAGCGGCGCGTGACCATCGCGGGCGAGCTGCTGGAGCGGGAGTCGCTGGAGTTCGAGCCGCTGCAGTTCAAGACCTGCGGCAACGACTGCGTGTTCTGCTTCATCCACCAGATGCCGGAGGGCCTGCGCGAGGACCTCTACTTCATGGACGAGGACTACCGCCTCGGCTTCCTCTACGGCAACTACGTCACGCTGGCCCTCGCGCGGGAGCACGAGCTCGAGCGCATCGTGAAGCAGCACCTGAGCCCGGTCTATCTCAGCGTGCACGCCACCGACATGGCGTTGCGCAACCGGCTGCTGGGGCTGAAGCGCAGCCGTGACGTCCTCGCGCTCATCCGCCGCCTGCTGGACGGGGGCGTGAGCATCCACACGCAGGTGGTGCTGGTGCCGGGCTGGAACGACGGCGCGGCGCTGGACCGGACCCTCGCCGACCTCGCGGCCTTCCACCCGGGCATCGAGAGCCTGGGCATCGTGCCGGTGGGACTCACCGCGCACCGCGACCGCCTCACCGATCTGCACGCCTTCGACGACGCGGGCTGCGCGCGGGTCATCGAGCAGGTGGAGGGCTGGCAGCGCCGGCTGGCGGCGGAGCACGGGACGCGCTTCGTGCATCTCGCCGACGAGTTCTACCTGCAGGCGCGGCGCCCGCTGCCGGCCATGGAGGACTACGAGGAGTTCTTCCTCTACGACAACGGCATCGGCATGAGCCGCGATTTCGTCGACACGGTGCTGACGGAAGCGCAGGAGTGGATCGCGCCGCCGCGACCGCTGCGCGTGGGGCTCCTCACGGGCAAGCTGGGGGAGCAGCTCTTTCGGGAGACGCTCCTGCCCGCCCTGGGCGCGCTGCCCGGTCTCTCCCTCGAAGTGCGCGGTCTCGAGAATCGGCTCTTCGGGTCGGGAATCACCGTGAGCGGGCTCCTGCCGGGGGAGGAGCTGCTGGCGGGGCGGTCGCAGCTTCCGGAAGACCTGGACCTGCTGGTGCTTCCGCCCAATACCCTCAACGCCGGCGGGCGCTTCCTGGACGACCTCAGCCTCGAGGAATTCCGCGCGCGCTGCGACCTGCCCGTGCGGGTGCCGGCGGCGGGGCTGCTCGCCGAGCTGGCGGACTTCGCGCGTCACTCGAACTAGAAAGCGCTTGAAGCGGCGAAGGCGGCCTTGCTAAGGTCCGCCTATCGCTTTAGGCGACAGGACCTTCCGCAGGACGTCTCAAGTGCCGCCTGTATCGACCATCGCCATCATCGGCCGCCCCAACGTGGGCAAGTCCACGCTCTTCAACCGCCTGGCGGGGCAGCGTCTCGCCGTGGTTCACGCCAGGGCGGGGGTCACGCGTGACCGTCTGGTCACCCAGGTGACCCACGACGGCCGCCGCTTCTGGGTGGTGGACACCGGCGGGATCGGCTTCGACGACGACGAGCTCTCCGTCAAGACCAAGGAGAGCGCGCTGGCCGCGCTGGACGAGGCCGACCTGCTCATCTTCCTCACCGACGTGCGCACCGGGGTCACCGACGAGGACCTCGCCGTGGCGAAGCTGCTCCGCGGGCACACGGCCAAGGTCTGGCTGCTCGTGAACAAGGTCGAACGCGCCGAGGACGAATACGGCGTGCACGACTTCCACTCCCTCGGCCTCGGCGATCCGCTGCCCATCTCGGCGCTGCACGGCACGGGCGTGGGCGTGTTCTGGGAGCGCCTGCTGGCCCTGGTGCCGCCGCTGCCCACGGGCGCGGCCATGCAGCAGCAACTGCGGCTGGCCGTGGTGGGCCGTCCCAACGTGGGCAAGAGCAGCATCGTGAACGCGCTGCTGGGCGACGAGCGCATGATCGTCAGCGACGTGCCCGGCACCACGCGCGACGCCGTCGACAGCCGCCTGCGCTGGCACGGGCAGGAGGTGCTGCTCATCGACACCGCGGGCCTGCGCAGGAAGACCAAGGTCAAGCGGAGGCTCGAGGTCTACAGCAATCTGCGCAGCCTGTCGGCCATCGACAACGCGAACGTGGTGCTCATGACGCTCGACGCCAGCCGCAGCTTCGCCGAGCAGGACCTGCGCATTGCGAAGCACGCCCACGAAGAGGGCAAGGGCGTGATCATCGTCGTGAACAAGTGGGACCTGGTGGAGAAGGACAACAGCAGCACCGGCGAGTACGTGCTGCGCGTGCGCGAGGCGCTGCCCTTTCTCGGCTACGCGCCGATCCTCTTCATCTCGGCGCTCACGCACCAGCGGATCCACACGGTGCTGGAGACCGCCTTCCGCGTCTACGAGAAGCGGGGGCAGAAGCTCTCCACGTCGATGCTCAACGATTTCCTCGAGACGGCCGTCGCTCGCCGCCCGCCACGGCACACGCGCGGGGGCACCGCGCGCTTCTACTACGTCACGCAGACCGGCTCCGCGCCGCCGAGCTTCGCGCTCTTCGTGAACAACCCCGAGTGGGTGCACGAGAGCTACCGGCGCTACCTGATCAACCAGTTCCGCAAGAACTTCGACTTCGAGGGGAGTACCGTGCGGCTCAACCTGCGCGCGCGCACCCGTCGCGAGCGGAAGGTCTCGTGAGCGCGCCGCTCGCGAGCGTCGGCCTCCTGCTGGCCGCCTACCTGCTGGGGGGCATCTCCTTCAGCTACCTGGCCGGACGCATGGCGCGCGGCGTGGACCTGCGCGACGTGGGCAGCGGCAACCTGGGCGCCACGAACGTCGTGCGTCACCTGGGCTGGGGCTGGGGCGTGGGCGTGTTCGCGCTGGACATCCTCAAGGGCTGGGTGGCCGTGGCGCTGGCGCAGCGGCTGGGCCCGCCGAGCGCGGCCGCCTGGCTGCCGGTGGCCGCGGGCCTCGCGGCGATCCTCGGGCACAGCTTCACGCCCTACCTCGGCTTTCGAGGCGGCAAGGGCGTGGCGACGAGCGCGGGCGTCTTCCTGCGGCTGGCCCCCGCGGCCACGGGTCTGGCGCTGGCCGTGTTCCTCGTGGTGATGCTGCTGGGGCGGATCGTCTCGCTGGCGAGCCTCGCGGCGGCCACGGCGCTGCCGCTGCTGCTGCTGTGGCGGCGGCCGGACGAGCACGTCCTGCTGGGCTTCGCCCTGCTCATCGCGGTCCTGATCTGGGTCCGCCACCGCAGCAACCTGCGACGCCTGCTGCGCGGCCAGGAGCCGCGGCTGAGCGCCTCGCGGAAGGGAGGCGCGTGATGGACGGCGTCCGCGTCACGATTCTCGGCTGCGGAAGCTGGGGCAGCGCGCTGGCGAAGGCGCTGCACGAAGGCGGCAACACGGTGACGCTCTGGGGCCATCTCGCCGAGGAGATCGAGCCCATCCGCGCGAGCTGCCGCAACGAGAAGTACCTGCCCGGCGTGGAGCTGCCCGCGGCGGTCTGCCGCGCGGCGACGACGGATCTCGACGCCGCACTGGCCGGAGCGGAGGCACTGCTCCTGGTGGTGCCGAGCCAGGTGCTGCGCCAGGTGGCCGCGCGGGTGAAGGCCAGCGGCGCGCTGCCCGCGAACGCCGCGTGGATCCTCGCGGCCAAGGGGCTGGATCCGCAGACGGGCCGTAGCCTCTGCTGGGCCATCGAGGACGAGGTCGGCCCCCTGGCCGAACGGCTCCTGGTCCTGGTGGGACCGAGCCATGCCGAGGAGGTCGCGCGCGGACTGCCCACGGCCCTGGTGCTGGCGGGCGCGGAGAGCCCGGCGCGCGCGGCGCTGCAGCGGGCCTTCTCGAGCGACGCGCTGCGCGTCTACGTCAACGAGGATCGCACGGGCACCGAGCTGGGCGTGGCGCTCAAGAACGTGGTCGCGGTGGCGGCGGGGATCATCGACGGCGTGGGGCTCGGCGACAACACGAAGGGCGCCTTGATCAGCCGCAGCCTGGCCGAGATCGGCCGCTACATCGAGTCCCACGGGGGCGACCGGCAGACGCTGCTGGGCCTGGCGGGGGTGGGCGATCTCGTCACCACCTGCTTCAGCCAGCACAGCCGCAATCGCCACGTGGGCGAGGAACTGGGACAGGGACGCAGCCTCGACGCGATCCTCGCCGACATGGTGCAGGTGGCCGAGGGCGTCCACACGACGCGCACCCTGCACGCCATGGCGGGGCAGGAGGGCGTGGAGATGCCCATCACCGAGCAGGTCTACGCCGTGCTCTTCGCCGGCAAGGATCCGCAGCTCGCGATCCGGGAGCTCATGAAGCGCGACCCCGCGCCGGAGATCCGGAAAGGAGGGAGTCATGCCCGCAGGGAAGCCTGAGCGGGCCCGGGCCAAGCCCGATCCCGAGGCCAAGTCGTCGCGGCGCAAGAAAGAGGTCGGCCGCCTCTACTGGAGCATCAGCGAGGTGGCGGAGCTGGCGGGGGTCAAGCCCCACGTCCTGCGCTACTGGGAGACCGAGTTCCCCAGCTTCAAGCCGAGCAAGAACAGCGCGGGGAACCGGGTCTACCGGGAGCGGGACGTGGAGCTCGCCCTGGCCATCCGCACGCTGCTGCACAAGGAGCGCTACACGATCAAGGGCGCCCAGAAGAAGCTGGCCGAAACCCGCAAGGTGCGGGAGCTGGTGGATCAGCTCGAGATCCCCTTCGCCCGGGCCGACCAGCGGCAGGCGCTGAAGGACATCCGGGACGAGCTCATCGCCCTGCGCAAGCTCCTGGGGGGAAAGTAGCGCCCGCCCCCTTGTCAGCCCGGCCCCAAGTTGCTATATATCGGGGCCGTTCGGGGCGTAGCGCAGTCCGGTAGCGCACTTGCATGGGGGGCAAGTGGTCGCTGGTTCAAATCCAGTCGCCCCGACCTGAGAAGCTGAAGAGCCGCAAGCGCTTTGCCTGCGGCTCTCTTCTGTTTCCGGCCGCATGGATCGGCCACGGCAAGCCCTCGGTCTCGCGGCGCTGGCGATCTAGTACAGGGACTTCACCCGACTCCAGCTCGCCGCTTCCGCCGACACGGCTTCGCAACCGACATCGAGCGCTCCGATCAGGCCGCAGTCCCACCCATCCGGGTGGTTGCCAGGGGCGCAGGGCGAGTCGCTTCGAAGGGCGAAGTCTCCGCTGCCAATGAGGTCGCAGAATTCTGGGTCTGCAGAGAGATTGCCGCTGACTCCCGCTTGGCCCGCGACGATGTTCACCCAGTCGCCGCCGGCGTTTCCAAAGATGTCGGTGCACGTGACAGAGAGCTGGCCTACTGGCGATGATGGGTCGGTACCAATGGCAGCACCTTGAGCGTTGAACGCAAAGAGGCAGTTGGCGAAAGAGGCGTGGAGCCCTGATCCATACACGAACGCGCCGCCACCCGCCGCATCCCATCCACCCGCAGTCGCAGAATTCCGAGTGAACGTGCAGTTGGATACGGTTGCGGTGGAGATCCATCCACCTCCCCCGAACAGGTAGAGCCCAGCACCCAACACGCTGTTGTTCCGGTCGAAAAGACAGCCAGTCACGATCAGAGTGCAATCGAGCTGGGCGCTGACCGCTCCCCCGTAGTTCCCTTGGTTGAAGGCGAAGATGCAGTTGTAGATCGAAACAGAGGAGTGTTCGGAGACCGTGATGGCGTTTCCCTGGCTACAGCATCCATTGACGATGGAAACGCCCTCGATGACGACATCGGAGACTCCGTTGCCATCCGTCCCGCAGGCAATTCCCTTCCCGATGCCCTCGGCATCAATCACGACATCAGCTGGGTCCCCCGTGGCCCCGCGCAGCGTCACCCCCGATTTCATGATGACGCAGTAGTAGGGCGCAGAATACCCTTCCGGCAAGTGCGTGCAGTCGTAGTACTGGCCTGGCGCCACTTCGACGATGTCGCCTGACACCGCCGCGCCGACACCCTCGAAGATGGTGGGGTAGTCTGCCGGCACGCTGATCAGGGCGGCAAGGAGGGGCGACGGGCAGAGCGCAAGGATGACGACCAGGGCGATGGAGCGCATGCTTGACCTCGTTTCGCCGGAGGCGGGCCTCGACAGCCAGACAAGGCTACCAGGTCCGATTGCTCGCGACAAGCTACTGATTGCCTTCCCATTGCCAATGACGAACGCTGGTAGTACTAATCTGACCCGCGCGGCGAGGATTCGGCGCCGGGCGGGCGCTGGGACAGACGGGATACGTCTGCCACGCTCCATGGCGTTGAGGTGTGGGCTGGATGGGTGCAGGTGATCGTCGGTCAAGGCCCGGTCCCCACGACCCTGAGGTATCCCCCGCGTGTCAACGCGCGAGAGGGCCATCTCGCGAGCGCGCGAATCGCGGCTAGGACCGTCTACGGATTCTCCCGGGAATCGCGCGTGTCCTCGCGTTCCGACGCCTCCAACGCAAGAGCAGATAGGCGAGGACGCCGACCCATGCCGACGTCAGGAACTTGCCGATCACAAGCATCAAGAAGATCTCTTCGGTCTCGGCGTGGAGGGCCTTGCCCAGCTGCTCGACTAGCCAGAGCGCGGGATCCAGGGCGATGACCAGCGCGCCATTGTCCGCGCCGGCCGCGATGATCACGGTGAAGAAATGCAGGATCGCCACGAGCGCAGCGACCAGCTTCTCCCAGACGAACTTCTCGAGCATCCAGGCGGAAAGACCCATTGCCATCACCTCTCGGGGGAGTCAGCGCGGGTCGATGATGCATCAGGGCGGGAAGATGCTCAATCCATGAATGCGGCGACGCGGTCACCCAGCCCTTCCCGCATCCGTCCGGACGCGCTATGCTCTGAGAACGCCAAGCTCCTACGGCCACCCCCTCACTCCTCCCCGGAGGCCGCCATGCGCCGCTTGCTCGCCTTCAGCCTCGCTCTGGCTATGCTGCCCGCCCTCGTGGCGGCCGCGGTGAATCCCTCTCTCCAGTCCGCCACGGCGCGCCTCGCGCCCGGCGCCATCCTTCTCGACCGCGTGCTCGACCTGGCGGACTCCCCCGCCCTCGACGGCGGCCCGGGAACGCCGCCCATCGGCCCCGCGCGACTCCGCCAGCTCGCCTTCGAACTCGAAGCCGCCGGCGGGCCCGCTGCCTGGCCGGACGTCGAGGCCCTGCGTGACGCCGCCCGTCCCGGTGACGACCCCACGCTCCTGCCGCTGGCGCTCATCGACGCGCGCATCGCGCGCATCGAGGGCGATGCGCTCGAGACGGGCCTCCTGCGCTGGGAGGGCGAACAGCTCGTACCCACCGGCGCGGGTGATCCCACCACGACGCAGCCCCTCGTCGCGGCGGCGCTGCTGCGCGACTGGACCTACCACGGCGCCGGCCTGCGCCTGATCCTGCGCCGGGAGCAGCTCCTGCGCACGGCGGACGTCCCCGCCGCCACGCTCGCGCTCGACGCCGGCGACGGCCTCGGCTTCCGCGCTCTCGCGCTCGACACGCCCTTCCTGGTGCGCTACGCGAGCCGCGGCGTCAAGACGCTCACGCTGCGCGCCACGTCCGCCGACGGCGCGCGCCGCTACGCGCGCTTCACGCTCGACGTGCGCGACCTGCAGGCGCCGCCCTACGACACGCTCTGGCCGCTCACGGCCGACACGCCCTACGGCGGCGCCGTGGCCACGGGCGAGGCCTACGTCTACCTCGCGCCCGGCCATGCGACCGTGGAGAAGCCCGTGGTCATCGTGGAAGGTCTGGACCTCGACAACATCATGGGCTGGGACGAGCTCTACGACCTGCTGAACCAGGAGAACCTCCTGGAGGACATGCGCGCGATGGGCTACGACGCCGTCGTGCTCAACTTCACCGAGTCCACCGACTACATCCAGCGCAACGCCTACCTGCTGGTGACGCTCATCGAGCAGGTGCAGGCGGCGCTCGCGGACCCGGGGCAGGAGTTCGTCATCATCGGCGCGAGCATGGGGGGGCTGGTGGCGCGCTATGCGCTCGCCAGCATGGAGCAGGCGGGCGAGCCGCACCGGGTGAGCACCTTCATCAGCTTCGACTCGCCCCAGAACGGCGCGGACATCCCGCTCGGCGTGCAGTACTGGCTGGACTTCTTCAGCGGCGAGTCGGCGGACGCGTCGCACCTGCTGAGCCGCCTCGACCGCCCCGCCTCGCGCCAGATGCTGCTCTATCATCACACCAGCCCGCCCACGGGACAGGGCCAGCCCGACCCGCTGCGCGCCGTGCTCCTCGCCGATCTGGCCGCGGTGGGGGACTACCCGCAGAACCTGCGCAAGGTGGCGGTGGCCAACGGCAGCGGCACCGGCCAGACCCAGGGCTTCGTGCCGGGCGAGCAGCTCATAGACTACACGTATCGGAGCTTCCTGGTGGACATCAACGGCAACGTCTGGGCCGTGCCGGCCGGCAACAGCCACATCATCTTCGAGGGGCTGATCGATCGCATCTGGCCGCTGAACGACGATGCGATGAACGTCACCGTCAGCGGCACGCTGCCGCTGGATGGGGCGCCCGGCGGCTCGCGCGCGTCGCTGCAGGAGATGGACGAGAGCCAGGCCCCCTACGGCGACATCGTGGCCCTCTACCAGAGCCACTGCTTCATCCCCACGGTGAGCGCGCTGGCGCTCGACAGCGCGGATCCCTTCTTCGACATCGCCGGCGCGGGCGACCTGCTGGCCCACACGCCCTTCGACGCGCTCTACTACCCGGTCGAGAACCAGCCGCACGTGCTGGTGACGCCGGAGAACAAGGCGTGGTTCATCGACGAGATCACGAGCGGCGAGACGGCGGCCGGCGATCCGCTCCCCGCGGCGCACGCCTCCCTCGCCAGCTGGCCCAACCCCTTCAATCCCGCCACCACGCTCGAGCTCGAGCTGCCGCGCGCGGGGCGCGTCACGCTGGCCATCTACGATCTGGCGGGCCGCCAGCTGCGAACGCTGCTGGACGACAGGCGCCCGGCCGGGCACCTGAGTCTGCGCTGGGACGGGCGCGATGACACGGGCACGGTCCTGCCGTCGGGCGTGTACCTGGCCCGGCTGACGGCCGCCGACGAAACGCGCTGGCGCCGGCTCACCCTGCTGAAGTAGCGCGCATTTCCTCTCCCCAGGCGCGTGGCGATGCGCTAGACTGCCGCTTCGTCACGCCTTGCGGGAGAGTCCATGCGCATCCTACTCAGCAACGACGACGGCATCCACGCCCGCGGCCTGAACGCGCTCCGCGAAGCGCTCGAGCCTCTTTGCGAGCTGTGGGTCGTCGCGCCGCTTTCGCAGCAGAGCGCCACCAGCCACAGCCTGACCCTGCACACGATCCTGCGCCGGCACCGTTTGGGCGACCGCATCTACGCCGTCGACGGCACCCCGGCCGACAGCGTCCTCATGGCGATCAACGGCCTGATGCAGACCTCGCCGCCGGACCTCGTGCTCTCGGGGATCAACCACGGCCCCAACATGGGCGAGGACGTCCACTACTCGGGCACGGTGGCCGCGGCGATCGAGGCCGCGATCCTGGGCGTGCCGGCCATCGCGGTCTCGGTGGCGGCCTTCCGCAACCAGAACTTCGAAGGCGGCGTGCGCTTCATCGCGGACCTGGTGGAGAACGCGCCCGAGCGCCTGACCCGGCCGGGAACCCTGCTCAACGTCAACGTGCCGAACCTGCCGCACGCGGAGATCCGCGGCGTCGCGGTGACCCGCCTCGGCAGCCGCTACTACGGGGACGTCATCCTGCGCAAGGAGGACCCCCGCGGCCGCGAGTACTTCTGGATCGGCGGCGAGGAGCCCACCTGGCGTCCAGGCGACGACTCGGACTTCCACGCGGTGCACCACCAGGCGAAGATCTCGGTGACGCCGCTCAGCCTTGATATCACCGCCCACTCGCGGCTCGCCGGCCTCGCGGACTGGGTGGAGGAGCGCGCGTGAACGCTGCCGCCGAGGACTTCGCCGTCGCCCGCGAGCGCATGGTGGCCCGGCTGCGGGCCCAGGGGCTCGCGGGCGAGCTGGTGCTGGGTGCGATGGCCGAGCTGCCGCGTCACCGCTTCGTGGACGCCGCGCTGGGCGCGCGGGCCTACGGGCGCGACGCGCTGCCCATCGGCTACGGGCAGACGCTCTCGCACCCGGAGGTCGTCGCGCGCATGAGCGAGGCGCTCGTCCTGAAGCCGGGCCTGCGCGTGCTCGAGGTGGGCACCGGCTCGGGCTACCAGGCGGCCTTGCTAGCGCTGCTGGGCGCGGAGGTCTACACCGTCGAGCGCGTGGGGGGGCTGGTGGAGCGGGTGCGTCCCCTGTGGAGCGCGCTGGGTCTCGAAGCGCGGATCCAGGCGCGTCACGCCGACGGCTACCTCGGCTGGCCGGAGGCCGCGCCCTTCGCGCGCATCCTGCTCACGGCGGCGCCGCCGCGACTGCCGGAGGGACTGCTTGGCCAGCTGGCGGAGGGCGGTCTGCTGGTCGCGCCGCTGGGTGCGGAGGGTGGGCAGCGTCTCACACGCTTCCGCCTCGAGGGCGACCGCGCCTACCAGGAGGATCTGGGGGCCTGCGCCTTCGTGCCCATGCTCAGCCGCACGGTGGGGGGCGCCGCGGGCCAGTCGGCGGGGGCGAGCTGATGCACGCGCTCCTGGACTGGATCCGCAGCCTGCCCGCCGGACCTTCGGTGCTGCTCATGGCGATGCTGCCCATCGTGGAGCTGCGCGGCGCGATTCCGTTCGGCGTGTCGGTCCACGGTCTCGGCTACGCGCAGGTCTACCTGCTCGCGGTAGTGGGGAACCTCGTGCCGATCCTGCCGATCCTGTTGCTGCTGGGGCCTCTGGAGAGGACGGTGGGGCGATGGGGGCCGGCGCGGCGCTTCCTCGACTGGGTCTTCGCCCGCAGCCGTCGGAAGGGCGCGATGATCGAGCGGGTGGAGTTCTGGGGCCTGGTGCTCTTCGTGGGCATCCCTCTGCCCGTGACGGGCGCCTGGACGGGCGCGGCCGCGGCCTACGTCTTCGGCCTGCCCCTGCGGCGGTCGCTGCCGGCCATCGTCCTGGGCGTCTGCCTGGCGGGGCTGGTGGTCAGCCTGGCCTGGGCGGCGGGGATCGGCGTCTTCACGAAACTGCCGCTCTGAGGCAAGCTGGCAGGGAATGCCCCTTTACACCCCAGTTTCCATGACTTATGTTTGCGCCGTGTCGGGGTGTAGCGCAGCCCGGTTAGCGCGCCTCGTTCGGGACGAGGAGGTCGGAGGTTCGAATCCTCTCACCCCGACCCTTTTTCATCGCTCCAGTTACCGGAGAAGCCATGACGGCGGGCGACTTCGAGTCCGTCTATGTGCGGGAGATCTCCAGGATCCCTGTGCTGGGCCCCGAGAAGGAGCGCGCCCTGGCCCGACGGGTGCGCGCGGGGGATCCCCAGGCGCGGCGCGACCTGATCGTCAGCAACCTGCGCCTCGTCCTGAGCATTGCGCGCTCCTACACGGGTCGCGGCGTGGCGCTCATGGACATCGTGGAAGAGGGCAATCTGGGCCTGATCCGCGCCGTGGAGAAGTTCAACCCGGATCGGGGCTTCCGCTTTTCCACCTACGCGTCCTACTGGATCAAGCAGGCCATGGCCCGCGCGGTGGCGAATCAGGGGCGCACGATTCGCATCCCCTTCCACGTCTTCCAGCTGGTGAACCGCTTCTCGCGCCTGTCCATGCGCGACGGCGAGCTGGCCGGACTGTCGGATGCGGAGCTGGCGCAGCGGCTGCACTGCACCGAGCGCAAGGCGCATCTGGTGCGCAACCTGGTGGTGGGCATCCTGTCGCTGGATCTGCTCATGAGCCAGGGCGCGATGAAGGAGCTGTACACGCCGGAGGAAAACCGCGTCGGCCGCACGCCGGAGGACGTGGTGGCGCTGCAGCTCGAGCACGAGCGCGTGCATCGGCTCATGGACAAGCTCTCGGCGCGGGAGCGCGCGGTGCTGCGCATCCGCTACGGCTTCGAGTCGCGGGGCGAGTTCCAGACGCTGGAGGAAACGGGCCGCGCATTCGGCGTCACGCGCGAGCGCGCGCGGCAGATCGAGATGAAGGCGCTCCGCAAGCTGCGGCTGCTGCTAGTCAGCGAGGACGCGGCGGAGTTGCCAGGAGACTCGCCCCCGTAGCTCAGGCGGATAGAGCACTGGTCTCCTAAACCGGAGGGGCAGGTTCGAGTCCTGCCGGGGGCACCTGGATTGTGGGCGGGATGCGAGAGGTAGGGGCATAAAAAAACGAGGGGCTCACCGCTGAGTACGTATGACGTCCCACCCTTCAGAGGCTCGTGCGGCAATCGCTTCGCTGAGATGCATGAGGATACGGGGTCACGTACTCCCAGTGGAGCCCACTCAACCGGCACTCTAGCAGCGGTCCCCAGACCTGTCAACGCGATTCGCGTAATTATTTCGGGATATCCCGAATGGCCGAATTTCATCCGTAATAGCAATCTTGTCGCGAATGGAAACACTCCATTACGTCGCGGGGGCAAAAAAACCGGCGCCCCCCGCTGCGGAGGGCGCCTAGCGCTCGAAGGGCATGTGAACCTCTCGCTATCAGTCTCGCAACCACCAGAAGAGATCCAGTAACTCGCAGAAGAACACCCACATGGGTTCTCCTCCTTTCCTCAGGATCTCGGCCGAGATGTACACCTTGGCGATAGCAAGGCCCGTGCCCCGATTGCTACAAACGGGTAATTAAGCGCTTAAACGCATGAATACAAACGAGATGTCGTCGTGGAGGACGCCGCCGCCGAAGCGATCCAACTCCTCCAGAAGCTGGTCGGAAAGGGCTTCCAGCGGCAGATCCTTGCGCGATCGCAACCAATCGGCCAGGCGGGATTCCCCGTAGGGGACCGCGTGGGCGTCCTGCTGCTCCTCGAGTCCGTCGGAGCGCAGGAAGAGCAGGTCGCCGGGGTGGATGCGCAGCGTGCCCTGGAGGTACGGCCGGCCGTCGTTCACGCCCAGGAGCTGCCCGCCACGCTGCAGGCGCTCCAGCCGGCCGCTGCCGCGCAGGAGCCAGGGCGAGGGCATCCCCGCGTTGCAGAAGCGCAGGAGCGACGTGTCGCGGTCCAGGAGGGCATAGAAGAAGCCCGCGAAGGCTCCGCGGCTGCGGCTGCGATCGGTGATGAGCCGGCCGAGGGACTGGCTCATGGCGCCGAGCACCGTCGCGGGACGCTGGCCTTCCGCGGCCTGCGTGTGAAAGGCCAGCGCCACCGACGAGATCAGCATGGCCGCGGGCACGCCGTGCCCGGTGGCGTCGCCCAGGGCGAGGCCGAGGCGTCGGCCGTCGAGCTCCAGGTAGTCGTAGTAGTCCCCGCCGACGTCGCTGCTCGTGCGCATGCGTCCCGCCAACTCGACACCGCCGAGGCTCGGCGTGTTCCGCGGGAGCAGGCTGAGCTGGATCTTGCGAGCGAGGTCCATCTCGCTGCGCAGCTGCTCGTCCCGGGCCGCCCTGGCCAGCAGCGCCAGATTGCGCAGGTGGAGCTCCAGCGGGGCCACGAGTGTCTGCAGCCCTTCCACGACGTTCGCGTCGTAGAGGCCCGACGAGCACGCCGGCCCCAGCACGAGCAGCGCGGGCTGTTCGCTGTCGGCCGCGAGGCAGAGCAGCAGCGCCCAGTCACGCGCCTTGCAGTAGGGGAGAGCCTCCTCGCCCAGCAGGCTGCGCGCCCAGTAGGGGTCCCACTGCTCGGCGGCCAGGAAGAAGCGCTTGCCGAGCAGCGATCGCTCGAGTCCGGCGGGCAGGGTCATGGCCACGCCGGGCTCGGGCACCGTGATCGAGTGCGCGGGACCGCCTTCGCGCTGCCACCGCTCGCGCACCTGCCAGCGGTTGGGGGACTCGCGCTCGAGCCAGAGCGCCCAGGCCGCGTCGGCGTCCCAGCCGAGACGTGGCAGCAGGGCGCGGCTCATCTCGGGCCGATCGGTGAAGTAGCGCGGGGGCGCGAGCCAGCGGAGGCAGTCGACGAAGGGGTTGCCGTCGACCCGGCGGTCGCGCTGGTTCAGCCGGCGCAGCAACGGCGGGTGCAGCGGCATCGCGAGCACGAGGGCGAGGACGTCGAGGAACACCGCCTCGCCGAGGCCCTCGTGCTCGGGCCGCAGCGCGTGCAGGGCGAGCCGCAGCGCGCCGAAGAGCAGCAGCAGCAGCGCCCCGCTGAGGAGGTAGCGGCGCAGGAGGGTCGCGCGGCGCTGCAGGGCGGGAAGGTCGGGGCCGAGCATGCCCAGCGCGAAGCTCACGGGCAGCAGGGTGAGGAAGAGGGGTGTCCAGTCGGCCAGGCCCAGGCGGCGCCCCGGCAGGAGCAGATGAAGCAGGTGGAAGGCCACGAGCGGCAGGAGCCCTAGCGTGGCCGCGAGCAGCACGAGACGCAGGCGGCGCTGCTCGCGACGGTACTTGCGACGGAAGGCCTTGAGGACCAGGACGCCCAGCCCGAGCAGCAGAAGCAGCAGGCTGAGCAGGTTGCCGACGGTCTGCAGTTCGCGCGCCGGCGAGGACGGCCGCGTCATGGGCAGGTCCTGCAGGATCGCCACGCCCACCAGCAGCCCGAGGGCCACCGGGGGCAGGAAGACCAGCAGGCGCAGCCAGAGCGGCCGGGCCCGTCGTTCGGGGAACAGGACGATGAAGTGCAGCCACACCGGCGGCAGCATCAGCGCGAAGAGATCGCCCTTCCATTCGAGCAGTCGTGCGGGCAGTCCGGGCCCGAGACGAGGATCCAGGGCCAGGAGCGAGCCGATGAGCAGGGTGAGCACGAAGAAGAGCCTCGCCAGCGGATCGCGACGACGCCACTGCACCCAGTAGCCCGTGAGGAAGATCAGCGCCGCGGCCAGCGTGCGGAGCGTCCAGCCCAGGCGCCGCACCGGCTCCGGCGCCTGCCGGCGAAGGCGCAGCTCCTGGCGCACCCCGCCGCGCTCCACCTGGACCCAGGCGGGGCCCTGGCGCAGGGCGCCGGCGAGGGCGCCGAGCGCGGAGCCGTCGCGCCGGAGGATGCGCCCGTTCACGGCGATCAGACGGTCGCCCGCCCGCAGCGGCGCCAGGCTGGGCCCCGCGGGGTCGTGGGGGACGACCTGCAGCCGCCGCAGCCGGAAGGGGAGGTCCGGCCCCGACCAGCGCTCGGAGAGGCCGCTCAGCGCCAGCGCGAGCAGGGCCAGCACCGCGAGGGCGGGGAAGAGCCGCCAGGCCGATGAGCGTCGGGTGGACATGACACTATTTGACCGCGTGGACGGGGGGGCTGTCAACGTCCATGGCGACAGGATCTTGCGGCCCCAGGGCTCCCGTGGTAGATTCCACGTCTTGCCTGCAACGCGCCCGATGGGCCCAGCCGAGGAGTGAGCGTGAGCGCCGCCAAGCGGATCAGCAAGAGACGCCTCAAGGACGACAAGTTCGTCGACATCGTCTTCCACTACGGGGAGATGCTCCGCGAGCACCAGCGCCTGATCGTGGGCGGACTCGTGGTGCTGGTCCTCCTGGTCCTCGGTGTGACCTGGGGCAAGCGCGCCATGCACCTCGGCAACGAGGAGGCGCAGCAGGCGTTCTCCACCGCGCTCAAGCAGCTCGAGGTGGCCATGCAGGGCACAGACCCCATGGCCTTCGGCGCGCCGGAGCAGGCCTTCATGGCCATCGAGAGCGAGAACGGCGGCAAGGACGTCGGCAAGTGGTCCATCTACTACGTCGGCTACTGCCGCGAGCAGATGGGCAAGTACGAAGAGGCCGAGCAGGACTATGAACGCTATCTCAAGGCGGAGTCCAACGGCCAGTTCGCGCTCGCCGCGAAGCTCGGGCTCGCGACCTGCAACGCGGGCGTGGGGCGCTACAAGGTGCAGGCCGACATGCTCGTGGATCTCGCGTCGTCCGCCAAGGTCGACAGCGCCCAGGCGAACGCCTGGCTCTATCAGGCCGGGCAGACCTACATGGACAACGGCTACTTCGACCTCGCGCGGCAGGTGTTCACGCGGATCGAAGATCACGTGGACGAGCAGACGCAGCAGGAAGTGCAGCAGTTCCTGGAGGCGCTCGACCAGGTCAAGCAGTCCTGAGCCTTGCCCTCAAGTGAAGTCGAACGTGAAGCGCGCGCCGCGCGCTTCACCGTCGCTTTACATTGACTTCCACCAACAAAGCTGGAATTCTCGCTCCGATCGCAGTCGGCGATGGGGGGCTGGACTGCTCGCGCGGGTCGTGGGCGGATCCGAAGGGCAAGGTCCCCCGCCGCTCACGAGTCGCCGGGGATGCCGGGTGCGCCACGCGAGGTAGGCCGTTGAACGAGCAGCCGCCGCACAGCCAGGTGGACATCGAGGTCGATGGCGACGCCGCCCGCAAGGGGGCGTCACGGTCGGTGGACGGCGACAGCGGGGACCGCTGGGCCGCAGCGGTGTCCTACGTGTCGGTCCTGTGCCTGCTCCCGTACTTCTTCCGCGGCAGGCGCCCCTTCGCGCTCTTCCACGCCAAGCAGGGGATCCTTCTGCTCGCGCTCGAACTCAGCGCCGCGCTGGCCCTGTGGCTCGTCGAGGTGACGTTGGGGCGAATCCCTTTCCTCGGCCTGATTCTCATGCTGCTCCTCAGACTCGCCGTCTGGCTGCCGATCCTCGGCCTCGCGGTGCTGGGCTTCACCCGGGCCCTGGCCGGCGAACAGCTGCCGCTGCCGTGGATCGGTCACCTGGAGCATCGCGTGCCGGATCCACCCGTGACTGGCGGCGACGGCCGCCGCGACGAGGGGAATGAAGGCGATGACGCATAATGTATATTATGTTAACCACAGGATTCGCCCCAAGGTGAGGGGGGCCGCTGGCGGCGCTCCGGAGCGTCGGCCATGAGCGTCAGGACGCTGAACGAACTGCTCCTGCACGCCACTCGCAAGATCTCCAATCCCAAGGCGTTCCAGCGCAAGCTGAATCAGGTCTATGAAGCCGTTCCGGCGGCCGAGTTCGAGCGACTGTGCTTCGAAACCGCCCTGGGCCTGTCCGGGCTGGGCGTCGGCCGCGGCGACCGCGTGGCGCTGCTGTCGCCGAACCGGCTCGAATGGGCCGTCGCCGACTACGGGATCCTGCTCCTGGGCGGCATCAACGTGCCGATCTATCCGACGCTCCTGCCGGAGCAGATCGCCTACATCCTCAACGACGCGGGCGCGCGCGCTGTCGTCGTGGCCGACGAAGCCCAGGCGGCCAAGGTGCTCGAGGTCCGCGGGCAGGTCCGCAGCCTCGAGGCCATCATCCAGATCGACGGTGCGCGCGCGTCGGGCGTGCTCAGCCTCGAGGAACTGCGCGCCCAGGGCGCCGCGCGCTACGCGGCAGGCGCCGCCGAGATCGAGCGCGTCGCGCTGTCGGTGGCTCCGGGTGATCCGTGCAGCTTCATCTACACCTCGGGGACGACCGGCGACCCCAAGGGCGTAGTGCTGAGCCACTGGAACATCGTCAGCAACGTCCTCGCGGCCCTGGAGATCTTCGACATCAGCTCCAGGGACACGGCGCTGAGCTTCCTGCCGCTGAGCCACATCTTCGAGCGGATGGCCGGCTACTACACGATGCTCTTCGCCGGCGCGTCGATCGCCTATGCCGAGTCCATCGACACGGTGCCGCAGAACCTGCAGGAAGTGCATCCCACGGTGATGGTCTCGGTGCCACGGCTCTACGAGAAGATGTACGCCCGCATCCTCGACACGGCGCTGGCCGGCGGCTTCGTGAAGAAGAACATCTTCTTCTGGGCGAAGAAGACCGGCGAGCGCTGGGCCGATCTGCGCCTGGCCCACAGGCCGGTGCCCGGCGGCCTCGCGCGGAGCTACGGGATCGCGCAGCGGCTCGTCTTCGGTAAGCTGAAGCAGCGCACCGGCGGCGAGATGCGCTTCTTCATCTCGGGCGGCGCGCCGCTGGCGCCCGAGATCGCGAAGTTCTTCTATGCGGCGGGGCTGACGATTCTCGAGGGCTACGGCCTGACGGAGACGAGTCCCGTCATCACGGCGAACACCTTCAGCGCGATCAAGCTCGGCACCGTCGGCCGGACGCTGCCTGGCATCGAGGTGCGGATCGCGGAGGACGGCGAGATCCTCACGCGCGGCCCCCATGTGATGCAGGGCTACTACCGCAACGACGCCGCGACGCGCGCCGCGATCGACGCCGATGGCTGGTTCGCCACCGGCGACATCGGCGAGCTGGACGACGAGGGCTTCCTGCGCATCACCGACCGCAAGAAGGATCTGCTGGTGACGGCCGGCGGCAAGAACGTCGCGCCGCAGCCCATCGAGAACATGCTCAAGCAGGACAAGTTCATCAGCGAGTGCGTCCTCATCGGCGATCGGCGACCGTTCATCGCGGCGCTGATCGTGCCCAACTTCGAGACGCTCCAGAAGTACGCCAAGCGCAAGGCGATCATCTACACGTCCATGAAGGGCCTGATCAACGAGCCGCGCGTCCAGGATCTCTTCAGCCGTCGCGTGCAGCGCTACAACGAGTCGCTGGCGCGCTTCGAGCAGGTGCGGCAGTTCCGCCTGCTCGATCAGGAACTCACGCTCGAGGCCGGCGAACTCACGCCGTCGCTCAAGGTGCGGCGCCGCCGGGTCCTCGAGAAGTACGCTGATCTCATCGCCACGATCTACCCCGAGGAACGCTGAGTGCTGGCGCTCCTCAACAACCGGAGAAGGTGCTTCATGAAAGGAACGGCATCGCGTCTGCTGACGGTGACGACGGCCGCCCTGCTCCTCGCCTGCGCGAGCGGCGCCTGGGCCGCGGGCTTCGCGGTTTGGGAGATGGGGACCCGCAGTTCGGCCATGGGTGGTGTGCTCACGGCGAGCGCCGAGGATCCCACGGCCATCTTCTTCAACCCCGCCGGCCTGGGCTGGCTGGAAGGCCGACAGGCCACGGTGGACTTCACCGTGATCAATCCCTACACGGAGTTCAGCGGCGTCGATCCCAACCCGGGCTTCGGGGTGACCGAGCGCCTGGACGACCCCATGTTCTTCCTGCCCCAGGCCTACGTGGCCCAGCGCATCAACGAGCAGTGGAGCGCCGGCATCGGCTTCTACACCCCCTACGGCCTGGCGGTGGAGTGGCAGGATCCGACGAACTACTCGGGGCGCTACATCGCCACCAAGACCGAACTGAAGACGTACTTCATCACCCCCACCGTCGCCTTCGCCCCCACCGAGCGCGTGAGGGCGGGCCTGGGACTCAACCTGGTCAAGGGCAGCGTGGAGCTGAACCAGAACATCGTCGAGAACCTGCCCAACGCCACGGAGCTGGGCACGGCGAAGCTCAGCGGCGACAGCGACTGGGCCGTGGGCTTCAACGCCGGCCTGATGGTGGACGTCGCCGAGAACACCACGCTCGGCTTCAGCTACAAGTCGAAGGTCGATCTGGACTTCACGGGCGACGCCGTCTTCACGGCGCTCGTCGAGAACGCGCCGCTGCCGCCGAACGGGGGCGTGACCACCACGCTGCCGCTGCCGAGCATGTTCTCTCTCGGCATCGCCACGCAGGTGAACGATCGGCTGATGCTGGAGTTCAACTTCAACCGGGTGCAGTGGAGCACCTTCGAGAAGCTCGAGTTCCACTTCACCGAGTCGCCCGAGAACGACAAGAGCATCCGCGAGGAGTACGAGGACACGAGCCAGTACCGCTTCGGGGCCGAGTTCGCGGCCACGCCCGAGCTGGCGCTGCGGGGCGGTTTCGTCTACGACGAGAGCCCCCAGCCCACCGGCAGCGTGGGGCCGGTGCTGCCCGACGCGAATCGCAAGGGGCTGTCCATCGGCGCGGGCTATCAGGTCGGCAACGTCGAGCTCGACGTCTACAACCTCTTCCTGTTCTTCGCCGACCGCAACATCCGCGACAACTGGGACGGCTACAACGGCGACTACCAGAACTACACGAACCTGTTCGGCCTCGGCCTGACCTACCACTTCTAGCCAAGGAGCAGAGCCATGAACTTGCGCAACCGACGCACGGCCATTCTCGCGCTGGCGGCCCTGAGCCTGGCGCTTGCGGGCTGTTCGCTCTTCGCGCCGGACGAGACGGCGCTCCAGGCGCCCGCGCCCGACTGGGGCACGGCCGACTTCAGCACCTACGTCGCGCTGGGCAACTCGCTGACGGGCGGCTACCAGTCCGGCGCCCTCTACGCGGAGGCGCAGGAGCGGAGCTTCCCCTCCCTGCTCGCCGAAGCCATGGGGACGCCCTTCGAGCAGCCTCTCATCGCCTCCCCCGGCTACTATGACGCCGAGCACGACTCCGGCCTCCCCGTGGGCCACCTGCAGGTGACCTTCGACGACGCCGGCGACGCCGTCCTCGGCCCGACGCCCTGGAGCGGCGGCGCCCCGGCCCTGCTCAACGCCGGCCTCACCCTGCCCTACAACAACCTCGGCGTTCCCGGGGCGCTCACGGTGGATCTCCTGCAGGCCACCGACGCGGCGACGAGCGCGGGCGGCGAGAACACGTACTTCGACATGATCCTGCGCAACGCGGACATCGACTGGACGGCCCTCGGCGCCCCCGCCGCGGATCTCACCCCGCTCGGGCAGGCGCTGATGCTGCAGCCGACCTTCATGACCGTCTGGATCGGCAACAACGAGATCCTCGGCGCCGCCACCGCCGGCAACGGAACGCCGCTCGTCGACGCGCCCACCTTCAGCTTCCTCTACGACCAGCTCATCGACGCGCTGGTGGCGAACGTGCCGAACAAGGCCATCGTGCTGGCGAACGTTCCGCCGGTGACGGCCGTTCCGTTCTTCACCACGGTGCCCTGGTTCGTGCTCGACGCGGATCAGAACCCCGTGGACGGCGACCCCGGCACGGCGGGGATCCAGTTCATCGGCCTCATCGCCGCGGACAAGGCGCCCACCTACCAGCTGGAGTCGGGCGATCTCGTCACCATCAAGTTGCTGAGCTACGACTCCGAGCCCGATGGGACGCCCGACCTCGAGCAGGGCATGGGCATTCCCGACGCCGTGCTCATCGGCGCGCTGATGGCGCAGGGCATGAGCCAGTCCGAGGCGGAGGCGGCCCTGCCGGTGGCCTTCCCCCACCACGCGGAGCCCATCCCCGGCGCGCTGACCCTGGTGGCCGACGAGGTGACGTCGATCCTGGCTGCGACGACGGCCTACAACGACGCCATCGCGGCCCGGGCCGCGGATGACGACCTGCCGGTCGTGGACGCCTACGCGATCCTCGCCGACGTGGCGGCCAACGGCTGGACCTTCGACGAGGAGACCTACACGGCGGAGTTCGTCACCGGCGGGCTGTTCAGCCTCGATGGCGTGCACCCCAGCGCGGTCGGTTACGTGAGGGTGGCGCAGGCCTTCATCGACGTCATCAACGACACCTGGGGCTCCACGCTCGCCCTGCCCAGCGTGCCGATCCTGCCGCGCGCCGAGTCGCCGCAGCTGGCCGGCAAGCTTCACGTGGATCTGCCGTCGACGCTGCAGCCCTGAGCGGCCGCGGCGCTGGATACGCGAAACGCCGGGGAGCGACTCCCCGGCGTTTTCGTTTGGACGCCGACGCTAGTAGCCGCTGCGGGACGTGCTCATCCGGCGGGGCTCCTGGTAGAGCTCGTCCTCGGCCAGGTCCGCGACGTAGGCCTTGATGTCCGCGTAGCTCTTCAGGAGCTTCTCGTCGTCCGGGCTGGTGACCACGCGCAGGCGGCGGCCGCCCGGCAGGAAGAACTGCACCGTGAGCGAGGACGTCATCAGACCCGCATCCATGGCCTCGCGCCGCTGCCGGGGCAGCTCCACGTAGCAGTTGACGAAGTCCTTGCTCGCCTCCACCACCTCGGGAATGCGATAGAGCTGGGGCAGGACGAAGAGGCAGTCGCTGCAGGTGTGATCGAAGATGTAGAAGGCGAGCGGCAGGCCCGTGTCCTTGGCCTTGCGGAAGGCGACGTCGAGATCGTCGTAGAAGTAGACCCGCGAGGGATGCGTCCGCACGCGGCCGTCGGCCAGGAAGCTGATCTCCGGGTCGAGGTTCGCGTTGTCGTCGCCGATGAAGTTCTGGTCGTAGATCCACTGGCGGTAGTTGTGGCCCTCCTGCCAGAGGGAGTCCCGCGCCGCGCCCACGGTGTCGTTGTCGAGGATCTCGCGGGCCGACGTGGGGCCGTCCGGGACCAGCGCCCCGGCCAGCAGGACGGCGGTGGCGGCGATCAGCAGTGCGCGCATGCGTTCTCTCCAGGTCTGCGGGTGGAATGCGGAAAGCTATCAGCCGGCGGTCGCCGGGGCAAGGGCTCAGCCCCGAAGCGCCTCGCCGCGCAGGGAGGCCAGCAGCGTGATCTCGACGAGCTCCCGTTCCAGGGCGGCGGAGCCGTGCAGCAGCCGGACGTCCAGCTTCTGCAAATTGAGGATCCAGGTCAGGAGTTCCCGCTTTTTCAGGGCTTTCGCGCGGTCGACGGCCTCCCGCGCCCGCTGCGGGTAGGTGGGCAGCGCCGCGGCGGCGCGGGCGGGCGGCAGTCCCTCGTCCAGCAGCAGCCGTGCGCGCAGCAGCATGGTGATGCTGTAGTTCAGCGCGCCCAGCATGCTCTTGAAGCCGAGCCCGCTGCCGAGCAGTTCGTGGAGCAGGGCCATCGCCTCGGCCTCGCGGCCCGGGCGCAGCAGCTCGGTGAGGCGCCAGACGTCCTCGAGGCGCTGCACGCCCACCAGGCGATCCAGGTCGGCGGGCTGGAGGCGGTGCCCGGGCGGGCAGGCGAGGCGCAGCTTGTCGATCTCGCCGGCGATCTCGCCGGGGTCCGGCGGCAGCGCGGCGACGAGGCGCGCCGGCAGGCCGGGGGCGAAGTCCAGTCCCTGTTCGCGCAGGCGCGCGGCGGTCCAGTCGGTCAACGCGGCGGCACTCATGTTCTCGAACTTCAGCGCCAGCCCCTTCTGCTTCACGACGCGGTTCTTGGCCGCCATCAGCTGCTCGAGGTTCGGCGCGCTGAGGCAGAGGACGTTCTGACCGGGCGCCTCGTCCAGGAAGCGGGACAGCGCCGCGCGGAAGTCGTCGTCGAGCTTGCTCCCGACCTCGAGGTGGACGAGCTTGCGCGGATCGAAGAAGGAGTAGCTGCGGAGCAGGGCCTCGATCTCGGCCCAGTCGGCGAAGCGGTCGAGCGTGCGCTCCTCGTAGGAGAACTGGCGGCTCTCCTCGGGGACGCAGGCGTCGCGCAGAAGGCGGACCGCTTCGCGCCGCACCCAGTCGCTCTCGCCGGTGAAGAGGTAGCTGGGGCGGATGCCCTTGGCGAGGTCCGCGCGCAGGGGCGCGAGCGGATCCGAGCTGCTGCGCGCGCCCCGGGCGGCCATGCTACCAGTCCCCGAAGATGGCGTTGAGGACGGCGTCGATGATCTGCTGCAGCGCCTTCTCCTCGGCGCGATCGCGGGTGAGCTCCTCGCCCGCGGCGCTGCCCTCGACGAAGAAGCTCTCGCTGCCGGAGAAGCGGCGGTCCTTCCAGAGGTCGTCCCCGGTCTCCTGGTCGCGGAAGCTCAGCATGAGCACGAGGCTCAGCTTGTACTCGTCCGCGGTGCCCGCATCCCCGATCGAGAAGGGCGCTTCGCCGTAGCGCGCCACGGTGCCGGTGAGCAGATAGCGCTCCTGCCCGCGTGGCACGAGGCGCAGGCCGCCGTCGGCCTCGATGGCGTCGATGAGGGCCTCGGTGGCGCGCAGCTCCAGGTCGGGCTGCGCCGTGCGATTCTCGAGGAAGGGGATGGCGATCGTCCCCTGCAGGGTGCGCCCACGACTGGTGCTGTGGTAGTGCCCGCAGGAGGCGACGCCCAGCAGGAGCAGCGCGGCGAGGGCCAGGCGCGCGAGGCGGCCTCCCCTCATCGCTCACTCTCCTGGCGCGCGTCCTGGGGGTCGAGCTGCTTCATGCGGTAGCGCAGCTTGTCGCGGCCGAGCCCGAGCAGCTCCGCCGCGCGGCTCTGGTTCTCGCCGGTCTGGCTGTAGGCCTTGGCGATGAAGGTGCGCTCGACGGCCTTCAGCAGCTCGTCCAGCTCGACGCCCTCCTCGGGGATCGGCGATTCGAGCAGCCGCGCCAGGCGCCGCGGGAAGGTCTCGGGCACCTGTTCCCAGCTGCCCGAGAGGTAGGGACGCAGCTGCGTGGCGCCGAGGGTGGGGCCTTCCTCCATCAGCACGATGCGCTCGACCACGTTCCTCAGCTCGCGGATGTTGCCCGGCCAGGGGTAGTCCATGAGCAGGCGGCGGGCGGCGTCGTCGATGCGGGTGAAGTTGCGGTTGAAGCGCGGGTTGAATTCGCCGAAGAAGTGCGTGATGAGCGGGAGGATGTCCTCGCGCCGGTCTCGCAGCGGCGGGATCACGATCGGCACCACGTTGAGGCGGTAGTAGAGATCGCCGCGGAACTGCCGCGCGGAGACCATCTCGCGGAGATCGCGGTTGGTGGCCGAGAGGATGCGCACGTCCACGGTGAGCTCGTGGGTGCCGCCCACGCGCCGGAAGCTCTTGCGTTCGAGGAAGCGCAGGAGCTTGACCTGGAGGCCCATGCTCATCTCGCCGATCTCGTCGAGGAAGATCGTGCCGCGATCGGCCGTCTCGAAGAGGCCGGCCTTGGCCTCCTTGGCGTCGGTGAAGGCCCCGGCCTCGTGGCCAAAGAGCTCGCTCTCGAGCAGCTCCGAGGGGATGGCCGCGCAGTTCAGCTCCATGAAGGGCTGGGCGTGGCGCGGGCTGAGGCGGTGGACGAGCTGGGCGACGACCTCCTTGCCCGTCCCGCTCTCTCCCGTGATCAGCGCGGTCGTGTCCTTGCTCATGGCCACCATCAGGGCGTCGTCGTAGACCTTGGCCATGGCCTCGCTGGTGGACCGATAGAAGTCCTGTCCGTCCCCCATGCGGAAGCGGCGGCGCCGCTCGATGAGCTCGCGCTCCTCCCCCCGCCCGTCCAGCGCGCGCTCCACGGAGGCCCGCAGTTCGGCGAGGGGCAGCGGCTTGGCGTGGTAGTCCACGGCGCCGTGGCGCATGGCCTGCACCGCGTCCGCCACCGAGGCCTGGGAGCTGAGGAGGATGACGGGCAGGTCGGGCCACTGCCGGCCGATCCCGTCGAGGCGGTGCCCCAGGTCCACGGCGGGCCCGGGGTCGAGGATGAGCAGGGCGGGCTGGGTGTCGCGCAGCAGCGCGTCCAGATCCGCGGGCAGCGGGGCGCAGCGAACCTCGCGCCCCTCGCCCGCGAGGTTCTGGGACAGGAGGCGCCGGACGGCGTCCTGATCGTCCAGAACCAGGATCAGATCGGCCACGTTCGCGCCCTCATGCTCAGCGTCCGCCCGCGGTGGCGGTTGCCCGGTACCAGTCGACCGTGCGGCGGAGCCCCTCCTCGAAGCTGACCACCGGCGCATAGCCGATGAGCTCCCCGGCCAGGGCGATGTCCGCCTGGGAGTGATCCACGTCGCCCGCGCGGCGCGGGCCGAACTCGGGCTCGAGGTCCACTCCCAGCTGATCGCGGATCTGGTCGAAGAGATAGCGCACGGAGTAGGACCCGCCGCAGGCGACGTTCACGCTCTCGCCGGCCGTCTTCGGCGCGGCGATCGCGCGGAGATTGCCCTCCACGACGTTGGCGACGTAGGTGAAGTCGCGCGTCTGCGCGCCGTCGCCGTCGATGCGCGGCGAGCGGCCGGCCAGCAGCTCCTTCGTGAAGATCGGCAGCACGGCGGCGTAGGGCGAGTCCGGATCCTGACGCGGTCCGAAGACGTTGAAGTAGCGGATGCTCAGCGTCTCGAGACCGTAGACCGCGCTGAACGCGCGGCAGTAGTGCTCGCCGGCGAGCTTGCTCACCGCATAGGGCGACAGCGGCTGCGGCGTCAGGCCCTCGTGCTTCGGGCTCACCTCGGTGTTGCCGTAGGCGGAGCTGCTGCCCGCGTAGACCACGCGCTTCACGCCCGCGTCGCGCGCCGCCTGCAGCACGTTCAGCGTGCCGCCCACGTTCACCGCGTTGCTGCTTTCCGGGTCCTTCACCGAACGCGGCACCGAAGCCAGCGCGCCCTCGTGGAAGACGTAGTCGCAGCCCGCCGTCGCGCGGCGCACGGCGTCCATGTCGCGCAGGTCGCCGCGCTCCACGGTGATCTGCCCCGCGATCTCCTCCAGGTTGGACTCGTGTCCCGTGGAGAAGTTGTCGAGGATCACCACCTGGTTGCCGTCCGCCACGAGGGCGGCGGCGATGTGGCTGCCGATGAACCCGGCGCCGCCGGTGACGAGGATCCTGGCCATGCGTGCCTCCTAGAGCCTGAAGATCTTCTCGGATTCGACGCCCTTGTAGACGTTCCGGGAGTCGACCACGAGAGGCAGCCGCTCCAGCAGCCCCGCGTAATCCACCTGCTTGTGATGCGTGACGACGACCGCCACGTCCACGTCCTTGAGGCCGGCCGCGTCCAGCGCCCTCCGCGGGACGCCCGTCAGCTCGGGGATCTGCCCCTTCACCCAGTCGTCGTGGATGCTGACCTGCGCGCCGCGCCCCTGCAGCAGCTTGATGATGTCCAGCGCCGGGGACTCGCGGTAGTCGTCGATGTCGGCCTTGTAGGCCACGCCGAGCACGAGGATCTGCGCGCCGTTCACGGACTTCTTCTGCGAGTTCAGCGCGTTGGTGACGACCTCCACCACGTGGTCGGGCATGTGGCCGTTGATCTCGCCGGCCAGCTCGATGAAGCGCGCCTCGAAGCCGTGCAGCCGCGCCTTCCAGGAGAGGTAGAAGGGGTCGATGGGAATGCAGTGGCCGCCCAGCCCGGGCCCCGGGTAGAAGGGCATGAAACCGAAGGGCTTGGTGGCCGCGGCGTCGATCACGTCCCAGACGTTGATGTTCATGCGGCTGCAGATCAGGGCGATCTCGTTGACCAGGCCGATGTTCACCGAGCGGAAGGTGTTCTCCAGCAGCTTGACCGTCTCGGCCACGCGGCTCGACGACACGGGCACCACCGTCTCGATGGCCTTCGCGTAGAGATCCACGGCGACGTCCGTGCAGGCGGGCGTGATGCCGCCGACGACCTTCGGGATGTTCCGCGTCTGGAACTTGGGATTGCCGGGATCCACGCGCTCGGGGCTGAAGGCGAGGAAGAAGTCCTTGCCGACCTCGCGGCCGGTGGCCTCGAGCTTCGGCAGGATGACCTCGTCGGTGGTGCCGGGGTAGGTCGTGCTCTCGAGGATGACCAGCGTGCCATCGCTCATGTGCCGGGCGATCTCGTCCGTGGCGGCCACGATGTAGGAGATGTCCGGGTCCCGCGTCTTGCCGAGGGGCGTGGGCACGGCGATGTTGATCGTGTCGACGTCCCTGAGCACGGAGAAGTCCGTGCTGGCGCTCAGCAGCCCCTGCTTCACGAGCGGCGCCACGATGGCCGACGGGACGTCCTGGATGTAGCTCTCGCCCCGGCCGATGGCGTCCACCTTCCGGGCGTCCAGGTCCACGCCCACCACCTTCATGCCGCTCTTCGCGAACTCCACCGCGAGGGGCAGCCCCACGTAACCCAGGCCGATGACCGCGCAGCGCGCGTCACCCGCGGCAATCTTTGCCTTCAGCGTCTCGAGATGGGACATTGTCACTTCCTGCTCGGGACCGGGAGCGTCGCCACGCCATCCTGGCGTCGGGGGCGGCGCTCCGGGCCTCAGTCTAGATCGTTGTCGTTCATTGACTTGGGACTGCTCTTCAACTCCCGGCCCAGCTCGAGCACCTCGCGCCAGAGCCGGACCAGGCGGTAGAGTAGAAACACGAGGATCGCCCCGATGACAAGCGGCAAGAGCCATGCCTGCGGGCCGCCGGCCTCGTCGAAGTGGGCCCGCACCAGGCGAACCGCGGTGGCCAGCAACCAGAACAGGGCGCCGCAGAGCACGGTCATGGTGATGGCCTGCACGAGCTTGCTGGCGAAGGCCTCACGCGTGCGCCGACCCCTGCGAAAGCGGCCGTCGCCCTGACTCCGTGGCCGGACGCGCCCGCGGCGTCGCCCGAAATCCGCGGTCATGGGCGGCCCTGACCGGCGCCCCGCCCCTGTTCGCCCTCCCCGGCGGAGGACTCCAGGTCCTCGAACTCAGCGTCGCGGATGTTCGCGCCATCGAAGGGCAGCGGCTCCCCCGGCGCGCGCGGCTGAGCCTCGTTCCGAGTCTCTCGAGGGCGCCGGGTGCGCGCCCACGCCCCCAGCAACTGGCGGACGACCCAGAATCCGAGGAGGATGAGGATGAGGCGGGTGATGAACATAGCTCCAGGTACGCCCGGCAGGATTCGAACCTGCGACCTCTTGCTCCGGAGGCAAGCGCTCTATCCAGCTGAGCCACGGGCGCAGCGCAGTCGAATCTAGGGAATCCTCAAGGGCTTTGCCAGGGAAATCGTGGTCAGGCGCCGCGCCCCGCGGCCGCGAGCAGGCGCTTCGCCAGGGCCCGCGTCTCGCGGCCGGGTTCGGCCTCGCCGAGCATGCGGGCGATCTCCTGCTCGCGCTCCGCGCCCTCCACCACGACTACGCGCGTTCGCGTGCGCTGCTCGCCGAAGTCCTTGCGCACGCAGAACTGCCGCTGCGCGACGGCGGCGAGCCGGGGCTGATGCGTCACCAGCAGGATCTGACGCCGACCGGCGAGCGCCTCCAGCTGCTCGGCCAGCGCGCCGGCCAGATCGGCGCCGATGCCGGCATCCACCTCGTCGAGGATGAGCGTCGGCGCCGCCGGCTCCGACGCGCGGTCCGCGATCAGATGCCGGGCGAAGGCGATGCGCGACAGCTCGCCCCCGCTGGGCACCTCGCCCAGGCCGCCCTCGGGCAGGTCCGGGTTGGTTCGGATGCGGACTTCCACTCGGTCGGCACCCTCGGGACCCGCCCTCAGGCGCTTGCCGGCAATTTCAAGCCAGCCATCGGGATCCGGCTCCTGCTTGACGTCGATTCTCAGAGTCGCGCGCTCGAGGCCGAGGAGGCCCAGGCGCTCCTGCCAAGCCTTGCCGAGGGCAGCGGCGGCCGAGCGCCGGCGCTTGCTCAGCTCGGCGGCGGTGCGGGAAAGAGCGGCCTCCGCCTCGGCGCGGACCTGGGCGCGTTCCGCCAGGAGGGCGTCCTGGTCGTCCAGCTGGGCCAGGAGCTCGCGCTGCTCTGCGGCCCAGGCCAGGATGGCCTCCAGGTCCCGGCCGTGCTTCCGCTCCAGGGCGCTCAGCCTGCCCAGGCGCTCCGCGAGGTCCTCGCCGCGGCGGGCCTCGAGCAGGCCGTCCTCGGCGCGGTTGCGCAGGGTCGCGGCCAGCTCCTCCAGCGGGGCGCTGACGGCGGCGAGATCCAGGTCCACGGGGACGTCGCCCAGGCGCTCGAGGCGCTCCAGGAGGCCCTCCAGAGCGCCCAGGCCCTCCAGGAGTCCGCTGCCGCCCTCCAGGCGCTGCAGGAGCGTCCTGTAGGTCTCGCCCAGGCGGGCGGCGTTGCGGAGGCGGCGCTCGGCCTGCTCCAGGGCCTCGCGCTCGCCGGGCTCGGGGGCGAGGGCGTCGATCTCGTCGAGCTGGAAGCGGAGGTAGTCCTCGTCCTCGCGCAGGGCCGCCAGGCGGGCGGCAAGCTGCTCCTCCTGCCGGCGCAGCCCGCGGACCGCCTCCAGCTCCTGCGCGTAGCGCTCGAGGAGCGGGCGGTTGTCGGCGGCGGCGTCGACGAGGGCGCGCTGGGCGTCCTCGCTGGCCAGGGCGAGCTGGCCGTGCTGGTCCTGCCGCTCCAGGAGCAGCGCGCCGAGGGTCTTGAGACGTCCCACGCTCAGCGGAAAGCCCTCGCACCAGGCCTGGCTGCGGCCGTCGGCCCTGAGCTCGCGGCGCAGGGAGAGGCCCTCCTCGCCGGCCTCGATGCCCTGGGCCTCCAGCGCGGCCCGAACGCTCCGCGAGGGCATGAAGAAGCCCTCCACCACCGCGCGATCCGCGTCGGGACGGATCCAGTCCGTGCGCGCCCGCGCGCCCGTGACCAGGGCCAGGGCCGCCAGGAGCACGGACTTCCCCGCGCCGGTCTCGCCGCTGAGCACGTTGAGGCCCGGGGCCAGCTCGAGCGTGGCCTCCTCCACCACGATCAGGTTGCGGATGCGCAGGTGGGTCAGCACGGCTATCTCCCGTCCGGCACGCCCCAGCCGAGCTTTTCGCTGACGAGACCGTAGTAGTCGAAGTCCAGCGGCAGCGCGATGCGCAGCGCCCGCGCTTCCGCGCGGTGGATGCGGATCTGGTCGCCGCTCTGCAGGGGAATGCTGTCGGCGCCATCGAGCGTGAGGATCGCCGGGCCGCTGCGCCCGCCGATGCTCACGCGCAGCTCCTCTTCGCCCCCCACCAGGATCGGCCGGATGGACAGCGCGTGGGGACAGATCGGCGTGGCCACCAGCGCGTCCATCGTGGGGTGGACGATGGGCCCCCCCGCCGACAGCGAGTAGGCCGTGGACCCCGTGGGCGTGGCGACGATCAGACCGTCCGCGCGGTAGCCGCCCAGGTGCTGGCCGCTGACGGCGATGCGGAACTCGACGAGGCGGTTGCCGTCGCTCATGTGGACGACGGCGTCGTTGAGCGCGAGGTAGTCGTTCCGGGCCGCGCCGTCGCGGATCACCGTGGCGGTGAGGCGCATGCGCTCCTCGAGGCGGTAGGCGCCGCCGAGGATGGCCGCGAGGGCCGTCGCCATGTCCTCGAGCTTGAGCAGGGTGAGGAAGCCCAGGCTGCCCATGTTGATGCCGAGCAGCGGCGTGCTGGCCCGTTCCAGCGCCCGCGCGGCGCGCAGGAAGGTGCCGTCGCCGCCGAACACCAGCACGAGGTCGCAGTCGGCGGCGAAGTCGCGCAACTCGCGGCCGTGGGCCTCCAGGCCCAGCCACGCGCCCTGTTCCGCGTCGAGCAGCACTTCCACGCCCGCGGCCGCGGCCACCCCCATGGCTTCGAGGACCACCTCGCGCGCGGCCCGCACCTCGCGGTTGGCGGCCAGCCCCAGTCGGCGGATGGGCTCAAGCATTGCGACTCCTTCTCACTGCGCGCGCCGGGCCAGGACGAAGGTCTCCTCCTGGCGCTGATCGGGCCCCAGCGCCACCGGCTCGGTGGCGAGTATCTCCCAGCCCTCCGTGCGAGCGCAATCCAGGACTGCCTCCACGAGGCGCGTGGCCACGCTGGCGTCGCGGAGGCGGCCCGCCGCGGTGAGCGCCTTGGCGGGGGCCTCGAACTGGGGCTTCACCAGCGCGATCATCCGCGCCCCCTCGGCCAGGGGCAGCCGCAGGGCGGGCAGGATGCTCTTGAGGGAAGTGAAGGAGAGATCGAGCAGGAGGACGTCGCAGGGCGCGGGCAGGGTTTCCAGCGTCAGGAGATCCGTCTTCTCGAGGCTGGTCACGCGCGGATCCGCGGCCAGCGAGGGATCGAGCTGCCCTTCGCCCAGCTCGACGGCGAGCACCCAGGCGGCGCCGCGCTCGAGCGCGACCTGGGTGAAGCCGCCGGTGCAGGCGCCGCCGTCCACGACGCCCCGCGCTTCGAACTCCACCGGGTGCACGGAAAGGAAGCGCGAGAGCTTGTCGTAGCCGCGGCCCACGCGGTGTTCGCTGGCGGCGGGATCGAGGGCGAGGGTCTGCTCGGGGGCCACGGTCTGGGCCGGCCGTCGCACCGTGGCGCCGTCCACGCGCACGAGCCCGTCGAGGATGAACTCGCGCCCCTGGTTGCGGCTCTTGACGAGTCCGCGGCTCACGAGGGCGCGGTCAAGTCGCTCGCTCACTGCTGCTGGCCGCTGGCGCGCTGCTCCGCGAGATGTCCCAGGGCGGACTTGATGCTGGCCACGATGCCGTCGGCGTCGAGGCCCGCCTGCGCGAGGAGTTCGGGGCGCTTGCCCTGCTGCACGAAGGCGTGCGGCAGCGTGAGCGGCAGCACGCGCGGCCCCTGGCCTCGCTCTCGATAGAAGCGCAGCACGGCCTCGCCGAAGCCGCCCACCGGTCCGTTCTCCTCGATCGTGACGACGAGGTCGGTCGGCTCGACGATGGCGGCCAGCGCCTCCTCGTCGAGCGGCGCCAGGAAGCGCGCGTCCACGAGCGAGGGGGCGAAGCCCTGCGCGACGAGCTGATCGGCCGCCTTCTGTGCGGCGCCCAGGGTCGCGCCGAGCGACCAGAGGTGGATGTCGCGCCCGTCGCGCAGGCGACGGCTCTTGCCGATGGCCAGCGTCTCCAGCGGCGCCGTCTCCGCAAGGCCCAGCGCGGCGCTGCGCGGGTAGCGCAGCGCGATCGGCCCGCCCTGGTAGTCCACCGCGGTGGCGAGCATGCGACGCAGCTCGTTCTCGTCGCCCGGGGCCATGACCACCATGCCGGGCACCATGCCGAGGTAGCCCAGGTCCAGCACGCCGTGGTGGGTGGGGCCGTCCTCGCCCACCACGCCGGCGCGATCGATGGCGAAGATCACGGGCAGCTTCTGCAGGGCGACGTCGTGGACGATCTGGTCGAAGGCGCGCTGCAGGAAGGTGGAGTAGATGGCCACCACGGGGCGCAGGCCGTCCGCGGCCAGGCCCGCGGCGAAGGTGACCGCGTGCGGCTCGGCGATGCCCACGTCGAAGAAGCGCTCCGGGAAGCGCTCCGCGAAGGGGCCGAGCCCGGTGCCCTCGGGCATGGCCGCCGTGATGGCGACCACGCGCTCGTCCCGCTCCGCCAGCTCCACCACGGCGTCGCCGAAGGCCTGGGTGTAGGTGATGGGACTCGGCCCCTCGCCGCTCGGACGCTTGGCGCCGGTCTCGAGCACGAAGGGCGCGAAGCCGTGGTACTTCGCGGGATTCGACTCCGCGAAGGAGCAGCCCTTGCCCTTGCGGCTGAGCACGTGCAGCAGCACCGGACCCTCGATGCGCGAGAGCTGCTTCAGCGTGCGCACGAGGAGCGGGATGTCGTGGCCGTCCAGCGGGCCGTAGTACTTGAAGCCGAAATCCTCGAAGAAGTTGCTCGGCAGCACCATGTGCTTGAGGCCGAACTTCGCGCGGCTGGCCAGCGCGCGCAGCCGCGTGCCGAAGCGCGGGATGCGCCCCATGGCGCGCCAGGCGCCGCCCTCCAGGCTGAGGAAGGTGCGGGTGGACGTCAGGCGCGTGAGGATGCGGGAGATCGATCCCACGTTGGGCGAGATCGACATCTCGTTGTCGTTGAGGATCACCATCAGCCGGCCGGCGTGCGCGCGGGCGTTGTTGATGGCCTCGTAGACCATGCCGCCCGTGGCGGCGCCGTCGCCAAGGATCGCGATGGTCTGCCGCTGCTCGCCGCGCAGCGCCGCGCCGCGCGAGAAGCCCAGCGCCGCGCTGATGGCCGTGCAGGCGTGGCCGGCGCCGAAGTGGTCGTAGGCGCTCTCGCTGCGCTTGAGGAAGCCGCTGAGGCCGCCCGGACGGCGCAGGGTGTGGAAGCGGTCGCGGCGTCCGGTGAGGAGCTTGTGGGCGTAGGCCTGGTGGCCGGTGTCCCAGATCAGCCGCGTGCTCTCCTCGGGGAAGACGTGGTGCACGGCCACGGCCAGGTCGACGGAGCCGAGGCTCGCCGCCAGATGCCCGCCGTTCAGCGAGCAGACCTGGATGATCTCCTCACGGATCTCGTGGGCGAGAAAGGGCAGGGCTTCCACCGGCAGCGCGGCGACGTCCTGTGGGTTGCGGATTCCGTCCAGCAGCATGCGTTCGACTTTCTCGGTTTCTTTACGTGGCAGCTCCTCAAGCTACCAGCGCCAGGCCCGCAGTGCAAGCAGGGCTCTTTCCACCAGCAGGCCCAGCATCCCCCCCGCCAGGAGGGCCACCCAGGCGCGCACCGGGCTCTGCCCCAGGAGCACGCTGAGCCGGTGCTCCAGCGACTGGGCCTGGCCCAGCGACATGAGGATGCCCGCCTGGCGGCCGGCGGCCCGCTTGACCCCCGAGGTGTCGTAGAGGATCACCGCCGTGTAGCCCAGGACGATCGCCGTGTAGGGACTGCCCCAGCCCGTCGCCTGGGCCACCTGCACGGCGAGGCAGCCGCCCAGCAGCGGATGCAGGCTGGGGAAGCTCTCGAAGTCTGCCAGCCGGCCCGGCCGCCAGCGCCGCTCGCGCAGCGAATGGAAGCCGAGCTTCAGCAGCTGCCCCAGCAGTCCCGTGCCGATGATCGGAGCGAGGAGCATCAGGACCGTCGCTCCACCAGGCGCCGGGCCAGCGCCCGCAGCGGCTCGGCCGCGGGGACGTCGGGGATCTGGCGCAGGGCGCTCTCCAGATGCTCTCGCGCCGCCGCGCGGGCCGCCGCGGCTCCGAGGACGCCCGGGAGCGTCAGCTTGCCCAGCGCGCGGTCCTTGCCGGGCGTCTTGCCCAGCTCCTCGCGGCTGGCCTCCTGGTCCAGCAGGTCGTCGACGGCCTGGAAGGCGAGGCCGAGCGACAGACCCGCCGCCGCCAGCGCGTCGAGAAGGGAGTGCTCGGCGCGCCCGAGACGTGCCCCCAGCGTGAGACTGCTGCGGATCAGCGCCGCCGTCTTGCGGCGGTGGATCCACTCTACCTGCGCGGCGGGCGCGAGTTCCCCCGCCGGTTCGAGATCGCCGGCCTGCCCTCCCACGAGTTCCAGGGGGCCGGCGGCGTGGGCGAAGTCGTCGAGGGCGGCAAGGGCCTGCTCCGCGTCCAGCCCCGCCCGCGCGATGGCCGCGCCGAGGGTGGCGAAGGCCTGGGCCTGCAGGGCGTCGCCCGCCAGGATCGCCATCGCCTCGCCGTAGACCCTGTGGCAGGTGGGACGGCCGCGGCGCAGGTCGTCGTCGTCCATGGCGGGCAGGTCGTCGTGGATGAGCGAGTAGGCGTGCAGCATCTCCAGGGCGCTCGCGCCGAGCAGCGCGACGGACTGGTCGTAGCGCGCCAGGCGCATGCCCGCGGCGAGGAGCTGCGCGCGCAGACGCTTGCCGCCGCCGAGCAGGCCGTGGGCCATGGCCGCGCGCAGCGTGGGATGGCAGTCGGCCTTCGCGGGCAGCGCCGCCTCGAGGGCGGGCTCCAGGGCCGCGAGGAAGGCGTCCACCTCAGGCCTCCGCCAGGCTGTGCCGACGGCGGAACGCGGTGACGGTATTGCGCAGCAGCATCGCCACCGTGAGCGGACCCACGCCGCCGGGCACGGGCGTCATGGCCGAGGCGCGCTCGCGGAGCGCGTCGAAGTCGCAGTCGCCGACGAAGCGGTAGCCGCGCTTCGCGGAGGCATCCTCGATGCGGTTCATCCCCACGTCCACCACCACCGCGCCCGGCTTGATCCAGTCGCCCTTCACCAGCAGCGGCCGCCCCACGGCGGCCACGAGGATGTCCGCGCGCCGGCAGTGCTCGGCGAGGTCCGCGCTCGCGCTGTGGCAGACGGTCACCGTGGCGTCGCCCAGCGCGTGCTTCTGCAGGAAGAGCAGCGCCGCGGGCTTGCCCACGATGACGCTGCGCCCGATCACCACCACGTGCTTGCCGCGGGTGGGAATGTCGTTCCGGCGCAGCAGCTCGCGCACGCCGGCGGGGGTGCAGGGCAGGAGTCCGGGCAGACCCGCCACGAGACGGCCGAGATTCACGGGGTGGAAGCCGTCCACGTCCTTGTCGGGGTCGAGCAGCGCCATGACGGCGTTCTCGTCGAGGTGGGCCGGCAGCGGCAGCTGCAGGATCACGCCGTCGGGCGCGCCGGCGCTGAGCGCGGCCATGCGGGCCTCGAGCTCGGCCTGCGTGACGTCCGCGGGCAGGTGCAGATGCTCGCCCACGATGCCCGTGCGCTCGCAGGCCCGCATCTTGTTGCGGATGTAGACGCCGCTGGCCGGGTCCTCCCCCACCTGCAGCACGGTGAGGCGGGGCGCCTCGGGCAGCGAGGCGACCTCGGTGGCCAGCTCGTCGAGCAGGGTGTCG
The DNA here is from genome assembly GCA_020633725.1 of Candidatus Latescibacterota bacterium. NCBI lineage: Bacteria > Pseudomonadati > Candidatus Latescibacterota > Candidatus Latescibacterota bacterium. The sequence goes on along the minus strand of JACKDC010000001.1, from coordinate 639,363 downwards.
CGCAGCGCGTTGCCGTCCAGCAGGATCACGCGGTTCCTCCCTCCGGGGTCGTGAGCGGCGCGTCGATGCGTTCGATGGCGGTGGCGCGGCCGGCCTTGTCGATCGTGATCAGCGCGCCCTGCAGGCGCGGATCCTCGGTGGCCACCTCGAAACGGCGCAGGTTCTGGCGCAGGAAGCGGTGCAGGACCGCCTCGGCGTCCATCCCGATGATGCCGCCGTGCGGGCCGGTCATGCCGGCGTCGGTCAGGTAGGCGGTGCCGCCGGGCAGGATGCGCGCGTCGGCCGTCTGCACGTGGGTGTGCGTGCCGATCACCGCGGAGACGCGGCCGTCGAGATAGCGGGCCAGGGCGATCTTCTCGCTGCTGGCTTCGGCGTGCATGTCCACGAAGACGGGACCGCGCCCCTCCCAGTCGGCGAGCAGGTCGTCCGCGGCGCGGAAGGGACAGTCCACGGGGTTCATGAACACGCGCCCGATGAGATTGATCACGAGCAGCTCGCGGCCGTCGGGCAGGGCCAGGACCGCGCGGCCGCAGCCGGGGTTGCCCGGCGGGTAGTTGTGCGGGCGGAGCACGCGGCCGTCGCCGTCGTCGAGGTGGGCGACGCCCTCCTTGTTGTCGAAGCTGTGGTTGCCGCCGGTGAGGACGTCAGCGCCGGCGTCCATCAGCTCGCGCGCGATCTTGGGCGTGAAGCCCGCGCCCGCCGCGGAGTTTTCCGCGTTGGCGATGACCACGTCGGGGGCGAGACGCGCGCGCAGCTCAGGCAGGAGCTGCGTGACGGCGCGACGCCCGGGGCGTCCCATGATGTCCGCGATGAAGAGAAGGCGCATGGCGGGCACTCTCACGGCGTCGACCCCGCCCGGCCGTCGCCGACGAGCCGGGTGAGGGCGCAAAAAAATTCCCCACTCACTGCCGTGCGAGAAGATTCCGCATGGGCCGAAAGTCCCATGGGGGAAGGCCACACGACCGTTTCAGGACGCCCTGGGGCACCTTCCGCCGGCCGGATTCGGCCTTCCTTGCCGAAAGTGTTGGCTCAAACGCTGTCTTCCCGCTCGAGCACGGTAGGGAATTCGACTGCAGTATACCAAGCGCGACGGCCACCGGCAATGCCGCGCAAGGCGCTAGTCGCCGCCGCCGGCGGCGAGCGCGTCGTCGTCGAACAGGCGGAGCAGCTCGGCGGCCTTGGCCTCGGCCTTGGAGCCCCTCCCCCCCTGCTCGCGCTCGCGATGGAGCTCGGCGGCGATGTTGAACGCCGCCAGGATGGCGATCCGCGTGGTGGACACGTGGCGCCCGCCGGCCGCGATGGCCGACATGGTGGCGTCCACGTAGTCGGCGATCCGCTGGATCTGCTCCGCGTCCGCGTCGCCGCGCACGCGGTACTCGTTTCCGAAGATGCTCACCTTGACCTGGGGGTCGCTGGCCATGTCACCTCGCTCTCGGCTGGGAGCGGCGCTCAGAGATCCAGTAGCTCGAATTTCGAGAGGATGCCGTCCACGCGGCCGCGGAGATCGTCCAGGTTCGCGCCGGACTGCTGCGCGCTGCTGAGCTGCGCCGCCAGCGTATCGCGCTCGGACGCGAGCCCCTGCTTCTCCTGCTCGAGCTGCTCGAGGCGGGTCCGCAGTTCGTGGTTCTCCCGGTCCATGCGATTCAGCTTCTCGATGGCCTGGCCGATCTTCTGCTCGAGGATGTCGAGATTGGACACTTCTGACACGCGTGCTACCTCTGTCGTCTTCGGGGTACGGCCCCAGTCTGTCACGAGCGGAGCTCGACCTTCAAGGCTTTGTTGAGCTCGCCGAGGATCCGCTGCTGCACCTTGTCGACCTGCTTGTCCGTCAAGGTCCCCTCCGCCGAGCGGAAGCTCAGGCGGACGGCGTAGCTGGCGCGCCCCTCGGGCAGGCCCTTGCCGCGGTAGATGTCGAAGAGGGCCAGGTCCTCCAGCAGCTTGCCCCCGGCCCTGCGCAGGAGGGACTCCACCTGCTCCCAGGCAACGCCGTCCGGCACGAGCAGCGCCAGGTCGCGCCCCGCGGCCGGGAAGGCCGGCAGCGGCGCGTAGCGCGCCTGCCGCAGCGCCCCCGCCAGGGGGCGGTCGATCTCGAGGACGTAGACCTCGCGCTTGGGCTTGAGGTCGCCCAGGACCGAGGCCCGCAGCAGTCCGCCCTGCCCGAGCACCGAGCCCTGGGCCTTGAGCTGGAAGGAGGCGCCCGGGACGTAGCAGGGATCCGCCGCGCCATAGTCCACGTCGAGGATGAGTCCGGCGTCCTCGGCCAGCGCCAGGGCGAGTCCGCGCAGGTCCGCCAGCGTCGTCGGCGCGGCCGGCAGGCTGTAGTGCGCGGGCGCCGCGTGGCCGGTGAGGAGCAGGGCGAGGCGCAGGGGTTCGTCGGGCAGCGCCTCGCCGTCGCGGGCGAGGTAGACCCGTCCGAGCTGATAGAGGCGCAGCTCCTCCTGCCCCCGGTGGAAGTTCGTGCGCAGGACGTCCAGCAGCCCGGGCAGCAGGCTGGTGCGGAGCGTCTCGTTGAAGCTCACCAGCGGATTGAGCACGGTCACCGTGCGCCGGCGGGGGTCGTCCGCGGGGACGCGCAGGAGGTCCAGCTGCCGGGGATCCATGAAGGTGCTGGTCAGGACCTCGCGGCAGCCGAGGCGGGTCAGCGCGCGGTGCAGCCGCTCGACGCGCCGCTCGTCCTCGCTGCGCGCGCCGTAGAGGGTGTTGCGCACGCGGTTCTCGCGGGGCACCGCGTTGTAGCCGTGCAGACGCGCGACCTCCTCGATCAGATCCACCTCCAGCTCGAGATCGGGCCGGGTGTCGGGGATGGCGGTCTCCAGCGCGTCCCCGGCGACACGGGCCTCGAGTCCGAAGCGAGCCAGCAGGGCGGCCATGTCCTCGGCGGTGAGCGTCGTGCCCAGCAGCGCGTTCGCGCGCGCGGGACGCAGGGCGACGGTGCGCGTGGGCGGAGCGGCCGCCGCCACGTCGTCGGGCCGGTCCGCAGCCACGGCGCCGGCCAGCTCCACGAAGAGCTGCGTCGCGCGAGCGCTGGCCAGCGCGGCGGTCGAGAAGGCCGTGCCCCGCTCGAAGCGATAGGATGAATCGGTGCTGAGGTCGTAGCGGCGTCGCGCGCCGCGCACGCTGCGCGGATCGAAGACCGCGCTCTCGAGCACGAGCTCGCGGGTGCTGTCCGTCACCTTGCTCGCGTCGCCGCCCATGACGCCGGCCAGCGCCACCGGATCCCTGGCGTCCGCGATGACGAGATCCTCGGCACAGAGTTCCAGCGTCTTCTCGTCCAGCGTGACGAGGCGCTCCCCCTGCCGCGCGCGGCGCACGCGGATCTCGCCGCCCGCGAGCCGCGCGGCGTCGAAGGCGTGCAGGGGATGTCCCGTCTCGAAGAGCACGTAGTTCGTGATGTCCACCACGTTGTTGATGGGACGCAGGCCGAGCGCCAGCAGCCGCGCCTGCAGCCACTCCGGGCTCGGGCCCACGGTCACGCCGGTCAGCCGCCGGGCGATGTAGCGCGGGCAGCCGGCGGAGTCTTCCACGGTGACCGGCACCGGCGCGAGGGACGTCTCGCCTCCCGCCCGCAGCGCGGTCGCCGGCAGGCGCAGGGGCGTGTCGTAGAGCGCGGCCACCTCGCGGGCCACGCCGAGCACGCCGAGCTGGTCGGGGCGGTTGGGCGTGACCTCGATGTCGAGCAGCCAGTCCTCCTCGCCGAACTTCGCCGAGAGCGGCGTGCCGGCGGGGACGTCGAAGTCCAGCTCCATGATGCCCGAGGCGTCCTCGCCCAGGCCCAGCTCGATCTCGGAGCAGATCATGCCCTCGGAGAGCTCGCCGCGCAGCTTGCCCTTCTTGATCTCCGTGCCGTCAGGCAGGCTGGCGCCGGCGGGGATGACCGCAACCTCAAGGCCCGCGCGAACGTTCGGCGCGCCGCAGACGATGTGGCGGGGTGCATCCTCGCCGATGTCCACCGTGCAGACCGACAGCTTGTCCGCGTTGGGATGGCGCTCGCAGGTGAGCACGCGGCCGATGCGCAGCGCGTCGAAGGGATTGGGCCGGTGCTCGAGGCTCTCGACGTTGAGGCCGAGCATGGTCAGGTCCTCGGCCAGCTGGGCCGGCGTCGCGGAAATGTCGACGTACTCCCGCAGCCAGTTCAGGCTGATCAGCATGGCGGCTCCTAGAACTGGGAAAGAAAGCGGATGTCGTTCTCGAGGAAGAGGCGGAGGTCCTCGATGCCGTGGCGCAGCATGACGATGCGCTCGATGCCCATCCCGAAGGCGAAGCCCGTCACGCGCTCGGGGTCGTAGCCCGCGGCCTTGAAGACGTTCGGATGCACCATGCCGGCGCCGAGGATCTCGATCCAGCCCGTCCCCCCGCAGATGCGGCAGCCGTCGCCGCCGCAGCCGAAGCAGACCATGTCCGCCTCGGCGCTGGGCTCCGTGAAGGGGAAGAAGTGCGGCCGGAAACGCAGCCGCGCCTTGGGCCCGAAGTACTCGTGGGCGAAGTGCTGCAGCGTGGTGGTGAGGTCGCCGAGGGTGACGCCCTCGTCGACGTAGAGGCCCTCCACCTGGTGGAACTCCGCGCCGTGCGAGGCGTCCACGGCCTCGTTGCGATAGACGCGCCCGGGCACCACGATGCGCACCGGCGGCGGGTGCGCTTCCATGTAGCGGATCTGCACCGGGCTGGTGTGCGTGCGCAGGAGCACGTCCTCGCTGACGTAGAAGGTGTCCTGGGCGTCGCGCGAGGGGTGGTCGGCGGGAAAGTTCAGCGCCTGGAAGTTGTAGGCGTCGAGCTCGACCTCGGGGCCCTCGGCCACGCTGAAGCCCATGCCCCGGAAGATGCCGACGATCTCGTCGAGCCCGGCGGCCAGGACGTGCCGGCCCCCCACCCAGGGCAGCCGCGGCGGCAAGCTCGGATCGAAGCCGGGGGGCAGGGCGGTCTCCGCGGCCGCGGCGAGGGCCGAGCGCGCGGACTCCACCGCCGCCTCCACCTCGCCCTTCAGCGCGTGGATGGCCTTGCCCAGGGCCGGGCGCTCGTCGGGCGGCGCCGCGCTTAGCTGCTGGAAGAGCGCGGGCAGCAGGCCCTTCCGCCCCAGGTAGCGCAGGCGGAAGGCCTCGAGCGCGGTGTCGTCGCCCAGTCCGCTGCGCTCGGCGACCAGGATCTCTCGCAGTCTGGCGATCTCGTCCAGCACGGGCGGCCTCCTAGCTGGCCTGGGCGAGCTGCGCCTGCACCTTCTCCGCGAGCATGCGGAAGGCCGAGGGGTCGTTGACGGCCAGCTCGGCGAGCTGCTTGCGGTCGATCTCCACCGCGAGCTCCTTGAGCCCGCTCATGAAGCGGCTGTAGCTCAGGCCGTTCTCGTGGGCCGCGGCGTTGATGCGGATGATCCAGAGGCGCCGGAACTGGCGCTTGCGGTCCCGCCGGTCGCGATATGCGTACTGACCCGCCTTGTGGACGGCCTCCGTCCCCTGACGGACGCTGTTCTTCCGCTTGCCCTGATAGCCCTTGGCGCGGGTCAGGATGCGCTTGCGACGTGCGCGCGAGGCGACGTTGTTGATGGCGCGGGACATTGCTCTTCCTCCTCTTTGAAGCCTGCCGTGGTCTGCCTGGAATCGTGGTGGCCGGGGGTAGCGGGGCTACTCGGCCAGGATCATCCGCTTGATGCGCCCGTTGTCGGACGGGGCAGCCAGGGTGGCGTCGCGGAGGTTGCGCTTCCGCTTGGCGGACTTCTTGGTGAGAATGTGGTTCGCGAAGGCCTTGTTGCGACGAATCTTGCCGGAGCCGGTGGCCCGGAAACGCTTCTTCGCGGCGCGATTGCTCTTCATCTTGGGCATACTGGTCCTCCCCGACCGGCAGCAGCCGGCGCGAGTGTCTGGAGTTACTCCTGAACGCCGCCGCTGGCGGCCTCTTCTTCCCTGGCCCGCTGTGGCCGGCGCTCCTTCTCGTTGAGGGGCGCCAGGATCATCACCACGGTCCGTCCTTCCTGCTTGGGCTCCTGCTCGATCTTGCCGTGCTCGGCGATGTCGGCCATCAAGCGCTGGAAGGTCTGCATCGCGAAGTCCATGTGGCTCATCTCGCGGCCCCGGAAGCGGAGGGTCACCTTGACCTTGTCCTTGTGCTCCAGGAAGCGGATGATGTTGCGCAGCTTGAAGCCGTAGTCGTGGTCGTCGGTCTTGGGACGGAACTGCACTTCCTTGACCACCACCGTGTGCTGCTTCTTGCGCGCCTCCTTGGCCTTCTTGCTCTGCTCGTACTTGTACTTGCCGAAGTCCATGATCCGGCAGACCGGAGGCCGGGAGCCCGGCGACACCTCCACCAGATCCAGGCCCCGCTCCTGGGCCATCTCCATGGCCACCGAGGTGGCGATGATGCCCACCTGGTTGCCTTCTTCGTCGATGAGACGGATCTCCGGGATACGGATCCGGTGATTGACGCGGGGTTCGTCGGAATCGCGGCGGATAGAGTTACCTCCTGAAACGCAAAAAAGAGTGGATGCGAAGGCACCCACCCCACCATGACGGAGTCCGCGGGAACGCTGAGCGACCGATGCACGCGGTGCAGGCCGTCAGGTGAGAGTTGCCTCTGCTTTCACTGTATTCAGTTGTGACGCGCCAATTTAGCGCTTTGCAGCCAAGTCGTCAAGGGCTCGCTGCAGAAAATCCTCCGGACGGGCGCTGCCCTCGTCCCCGGACTGGCGGCTCCGGACCGAGACGGTCCCCTCCTCCATCTCCCGGGAGCCCACCACCAGCATGTAGGGGATCTTCTGGAGCTCGGCCTGCCGGATCTTGTAGCCCACCTTCTCGTCCCGGGTGTCCAGCTCGGCCCGCAGGCCGGCCGCCTTGAGCCGCTCGAGCACCTTGGCCCCGTACTCCCGGTAGGGCGCGCTGACGGGCAGCACGATCGCCTGGACCGGCGCCAGCCAGAGCGGGAACTCCCCGCCGTAGTTCTCCGTCAGCAGGGCGATGAAGCGCTCGATGGACCCGAACAGCGCCCGGTGGATCATGTAGGGGTGCTTGTGCTGGCCGTCCTCGTCCACGAACTGGACGTTGAAGCGCCGCGGCAGGTTGAAGTCGAACTGGATGGTGGTGGTCTGCCAGTCCCGGCCCAGGGCATCCTTGATCTTCACGTCGATCTTGGGCCCGTAGAAGACCGCCTCGCCCTCCATGCGCTTCACGGGCAGGCCCACGCGCTTGGTGGCCTCGAGCAGGGCGTGCTCGGCGCGCTCCCACTCCTCGTCAGAGCCGAGGTACTTCGTCTTGTTCTCGGGATCGCGCACGCTGAGTTCCGCGCGGAACTCGTGGAAGCCGTAGGTGCTCTGCAGCTCCTTGGCGAAGGTGATGAGCTCGGTCACCTCGTCGACCAGCTGGTCGTGCGTGCAGAAGATGTGCGCGTCGTCCTGGGTGAAACCCCGCACCCGGAGCAGCCCGTGGAGGGTGCCGCTGCGCTCGTAGCGGTAGACCGTGCCCAGCTCGGCGATCTTGAGCGGCAGGTCGCGGTAGCTCTTGAGGTCGTTCTGGAAGATCAGGATGTGCCCAGGGCAGTTCATGGGCTTGACCACCTGGAGCTGATCGTCCTTCTCGAAGGTGTACATGTTCTCGGCGTAGTAGTCGAGGTGGCCGCTGGTGCGCCACAACTCGCCGCGAAAGATGTGCGGCGTGATGACGAGCTGGTAGCCCCGCGCCTTGTGCTCGGATTTCCAGTGGGTCTCGATCACCTCGCGCAGGATCGCCCCCTTGGGGTACCAGAAGGCCAGGCCGCCGCCGGCCTCCTCCTTGATCCCGAACAGCCCCAGCTGCTGGCCGAGCTTGCGGTGGTCCCGCTTCGCGGCCTCTTCCAGCATGTGCAGATAGGCCTCGAGGTCCTTGGCCTTGAACCAGCTGGTGCCGTAGATGCGCTGGAGCTGCTCGCGCTTCTCGTCGCCCTTCCAGTAGGCGCCGGCGACGCTCATCAGCTTGAAGGCCTTGAGCATGCCCGTGTCGGGCACGTGGGGGCCGCCGCAGAGATCGGTGAACTCCCCCACCTCGTAGAAGGAGATGGGCGTCTCGTCGGGCAGCTCGCCCACGTGCTCCACCTTGAAGGGCTGGTCGTGCTCGGCGAAGTAGCGGCGGGCGTCCTCCCGGGACATGATGCGCTTCGTGAAGGGCAGCTTCTGACGCGCCAGGTCCTTCATGCGCGCCTCGATGCGCTCCAGGTCCTCCGGGGTGAAGGGCTTGTCCACGAGGATGTCGTAGTAGAAGCCGTTCTCCACGTCCGGGCCGAAGGCGAACTTCGCCTCGGGGAAGAGCTCCTGCACGGCCCAGGCCATCAGGTGCGCGGTGCTGTGGCGCAGCACCTTGAGGGCGTCCTCGTCCTGCTCGGTGAGCACCTCGAAGCGGCCGCTGCTGTCCAGGGTGCTGTGGAGGTCGACGAGCTTGCCGTTGAGCTTGACGGCGACGGCCCGCCGCAGCAGGCCCTCGCTGATGGCCTTGATGGCCTCCGGCACGGGCACGGGGCCATCGAGCTTGATCACGGCGTCATCGGGGAGCGTAAGGGCGACGGTCATGGCGGTCCTCACTACGACAGAGGGTTCCGAAGGTGCAATTGCGCAAAGGGCCGAACGCGGGGTCCGGCCCTTGCGGCACGGTGGGCGCTACTGGGATCGAACCAGTGACCTCATGCGTGTCGAGCATGCACTCTAACCAGCTGAGCTAAGCGCCCGTGGATGCGAAGGATATAATCGAGACGCGGGGTCCTGTCAAGAGGCCTAGGCCACGGGCACGGCCTCGCCCACGATCCTCAGCCGCGGGGTGCCCTTCTCGAAGCAGAGTCGCCCGTCCACGCCGAAGTCCACCTGCAGGTGGTCCCCGTAGCGGATCTGGCCCGTGGAGATGAGGTTGGCCAGCGGATAGACCAGGTAGCGCTCGATGGCCCGCTTGATGTGGCGCGCCCCGTACTTGCGGTCCACGCCCTCGCGCAGGAGGAAGCCCTTGGCGTCGTCGCTGAGCTCGAAGGAGAACTTCACGTCGCCCGCGGCCTGCATGATCCGCCGCTGGAGCTGGCTCAGCTCGATGTCGATGATGCTGCGGATGTGCTGCTCGTTGAGATTCCGGAAGACCACCACGCTGTCGATGCGGTTCATGAACTCTGGCGAGAACTTGCGCCGGGCGGCGTCGAGGACCGTGGAGTAGATCTGCTGGTCGAAGCCGGGCTCGTTGAGCGCCGCGGCCTGGTCGGTGAAGCCGATGCCGCCCTCGATCAGGCGGTCGATGCGATCGGCGCCCACGTTGCCCGTCATGTAGATGACCGTGCGGGTCATGTCCACCTCGGTGTTGTCGCCGAGGGTGAGGCGCCCCTTGTCCAGGATGCCGAGCAGCAGGCTCCAGAGGGTGTCGCTGGCCTTCTCGATCTCGTCGAAGAGGACGAAGGTGAAGTCCATCTCAGGCGTGCGGTAGCGCTCCAGGTTCGCCTGGGAGAAGTAGGGCGTGGTCTCGCGGTGGCCCAGGTATCCGGGCGGCGAGCCGATGAGGCGGCTGATCTCGTGGCTGTGCGCGTACTCGGCGCAGTCCACCTTGAGCACGGCGTTCGCCGTGCCGAACAGGATCTCCGAGGCGGCCTCCACGATACGCGTCTTGCCGCTGCCCGTGGGCCCCAGGAACAGGAAGTTCCCGATGGGGCGGTTGGGAGGGAACAGACCGGCCAGGAAGACCTGATAGAGGCGGGCGATCCTCTCCACCGCCCGATCCTGCCCCACGATGCGTTCGCGCAGCTGCTGCTCGAAGCGCTCCGCCGCGAGGGACTTCTTCATGGGATCGAGGGTGCTCTTGGTTGCGATACTCACGATGCTCGGACCTCCTGCTTCCGTTCCGGGCGGCATCAGCAAGGGCCCTGCCAAGGCTCGGCTTGCCGAGTCCCGCGGCAAGCGCTGTGGCGTACTGGTCCCGATGGTCCGTTATGTGGGCGATGGGCAGTCGCTTCGCGCTTCGAGCGCGTCGGTCGCGAAGGCACGAACAGGGAATGAACTGCCCTTTCCGAAGCGCCAGCGCCGAAGCGCGTCGCGAACGTGCGTCGGGATGCAATGCGCGCGCGGCAATTTCCAACGATCGCACGCGCGTCGGTGACAGGAATGCGAAAAGGCGCCGTCCGGAGACGACGCCTTCTCGGCCAACCCTCGCGGAGCGCTCAGTCGACGACTTCGTAGTCCGCGTCCACCGCCTTGCCGTCGTCGCCGCCCTCGGACGACGCCGCCGCCGACGCGCTCTCGCCGCCCTGCGCCGGCCCGGCCTGCTGCTGCTGGGCGTCCTGGTAGAGCTTCTGCGAGAAGCTGTGCAGGGCCTTGTTGAGCGTCTCGATGCCCTGCTCCATGGCCTCGTGGTCATCGCCCTCGAGCGCCTTCTTCAGCCCGCTGACGGCGGACTCGATCTCGGCGCGCGTGGCGTCGTCGATCTTGTCCTTGTGCTCCACCAGCTGCTTCTCCGTCTGGTAGATCAGCGACTCGCCCTGGTTGCGCGTGTCGATCAGTTCGCGGCGCTTGCGGTCCTCGTCGGCGTGCGTCTCGCCGTCCTTGACCATCTGGTCGATCTCGTTCTCGCTGAGGCCGCTGGACGCCTGGATCTTGATGGACTGTTCCTTGCCCGTGGCCTTGTCCTTGGCGCTGACCGAGAGGATGCCGTTGGCGTCGATGTCGAAGGCGACCTCGATCTGCGGCACGCCGCGCGGCGCCGTCGGGATGCCCGTCAGCTGGAAACGACCGATGGACTTGTTGCTGTCCGCCATCTCGCGCTCACCCTGGAGAACGTGGATGTCGACCGTGTCCTGGTTGTCGGCGGCCGTGGAGAAGATCTGGGCCTTGCGCGTGGGGATCGTGGTGTTGCGCTCGATGAGGCGCGTCATCACGCCGCCCAGGGTCTCGATGCCGAGGCTCAGCGGGGTCACGTCCAGCAGGACCACGTCGTGGACGTCGCCCGCCAGGATACCGCCCTGGATCGCCGCGCCCAGGCTCACCACCTCGTCGGGGTTGACGCCGTGGTTGGGCTCCTTGCCGAAGATCTCCTTCACCTTCTCGCGCACCCGCGGAATGCGGGTGGAGCCCCCCACCAGGATCACCTCGTCGATGTCCCCGGTGGTCAGGCCCGCGTCGCTGATGGCGCGCTGGCAGGGCCCCACCGTGCGCTCCACCAGGTGGGCCGTCAGCTCGTCGAACTTGGCCCGGCTCAGGTTCACGTTCAGGTGCTTGGGGCCGGTCTGGTCCGCGGTGATGAAGGGCAGGTTGATGTCGGTCTGCGTGCGGGTGGAGAGCTCCTTCTTGGCCTGCTCGGAGGCCTCCTTCAGGCGCTGCACCGCCATGGCGTCCGCCATGAGATCGATGCCCTCCTTGCCCTTGAACTCCTTGGCCAGCCACTCGATGAGCACCTGGTCGAAGTCGTCGCCGCCGAGATGGGTGTCGCCGTTGGTGCTCTTCACCTCGAAGACGCCGTCCCCCAGCTCCAGGATGGAGATGTCGAAGGTGCCGCCGCCCAGGTCGAAGACCGCGATGGTCTGGTCGGTCTTCTTGTCCTCGCCGTAGGCCAGGCTGGCGGCCGTGGGCTCGTTGATGATGCGCTTCACCTCGAGACCGGCGATCTTGCCGGCGTCCTTGGTGGCCTGCCGCTGGCTGTCGTTGAAGTAGGCCGGCACGGTGATGACGGCCTCGGTCACCGGCTCGCCCAGGTACTCCTCGGCGGTCTCCTTGAGCTTGCGCAGCACCAGGGCGCTGATCTCCGGCGGCGTGTACTCCTTGCCTCCCATGACGATGCGCGCGTCGCCATTGCTTCCCTTCGCGACCTTGTAGGGCACCTCCTTCATCTCCTGCCCCACTTCGCCGAACTTGCGCCCCATGAAGCGCTTCACCGAGTAGACGGTGTTCGTCGGATTGGTGACGGCCTGGCGCTTGGCCAGCTGGCCCACGAGGCGCTCGCCGTCGTCCGTCATGGCCACCACGCTGGGGGTGGTACGATGGCCTTCGCTGTTGGGGATGACCTTCGGCACGCCGCCCTCGATGACGGAGACGCAGGAGTTCGTGGTGCCGAGGTCGATGCCGATGATCTTGCCCATGGCTTCTCCTTCCGGATGGGATCCGATCCTTCGTTCACGCTCCCTATCGGAAGATGCGTGCCAGCGCTCCGCAAACGAGTCGCTACCGCTAACTGGCTTCGTTTATGTAGGTTACGGGGCGACCCCGCCCCGGGCTTCGCGACCGGAGACGCGGGGCGGCGCCAGATTGGCGCGGATCACTGCCACGCTGACGGCGTGGCCGACACGCCTGCCGCCGGACTGACAGGTCCTGCCAGCGGCTGCCAAAGGTGCTGTAGGGAGGTTTCAGAGGTCGGGAAGGCGCCGCTGGCGGGCAGGGAAACCGGCCTGGAGGTGCCGGAGCCGGGATTCGAACCCGGATGGATTGCTCCGGGGGATTTTAAGTCCCCTGCGTCTGCCCGTTTCGCCACTCCGGCGCAAAAAAAAAAGGAGGCGGCACCCGGATTCGAACCGGGGATGACGGTTTTGCAGACCGTTGCCTTACCCCTTGGCTATGCCGCCTTGAATCCGAGAACCCCTCCTCATCGGAGGCTATGTCCGACGCAGATCAGGAGCGGGAAACGAGACTTGAACTCGCGACCCCAACCTTGGCAAGGTTGTGCTCTACCACTGAGCTATTCCCGCCGAAGCCTCACTATGAATAGGGCATACGCCGCGCACTGTCAAGGCCCTTGCCCCGCCGCCGGCAGCGAAATCGTCGCCTGCGAGGCCCGGATCGCCGCCAGCAGGGCCGCCGCGCCGCGGCGGTCTCCCGCTCGCCGCAGGATCGCTGCCCGGTAGAGTCGCAGGTAGTCGGCGGCGCTCCGCGACCAGCTGAAGTCGAGCCCCATGATGCGTCGCCGCAGCGAGAGCCGGGCGACCGGGTCGCCATGCAGCGCGAGCGCGCGCCGGATCGCGTCGAACAGCGCCTCGGGGCGGGCCTCGCCGAAGACGAACCCCGTGCCGTCCTCGGGGGCCTCCGTCACATCGCGCACGGTGTCCGCGAGTCCGCCCGTGGCCCTCACGATGGGCGGGGTGCCATAGCGGAGACTGTAGAGCTGGTTCAGGCCGCAGGGTTCGTAGCGGCTGGGCATGAGGAAGAGGTCCGCGCCGGCCTCGATGCGGTGGGCCAGGCGGTTGTCGTACTTCACCCAGACTCTCAGCTTGTCCGGACAATACCTTGCAGCGTCATTGAATGCAGCTTCGATCGCCGGTTCGCCGCTGCCGAGCACGACCAGCTGCAGCGGCAGCGCGAGCAGGTGATCCAGGAGCGGCACCAGCAGGTCGAAGCCCTTCTGCCGGACCAGCCGCGAGACCACGCCGAGCACGGGGACGTCCAGGTCCGGCAGGCCGGCTTCCTCACGCAGGGCGCGTCGGTTGGCCGCCTTGCCCGCCTCGACGGTCGCCGCCGTGTAGGTTTCTGCGAGTTCCGGGTCCGTGGCCGGCGACCACTCGTCCGTGTCGATCCCGTTCAGCACCCCCACCAGGGTGTCCAGCCGGTCCGCCAGGACCCCCTCCAGGCCATGGCCGAACTCGGCGCTGCCGGCGATCTCCTCGGCGTAGCGCGGACTCACCGTTGCGACGAGATCCGCGGCCACGATGCCGGCCTTCATGCAGTTCAGCTTGCCCCAGAACTCGTAGGGACTGCCGTAGCGCGCCTCGGCGGGGCTGATGCCGGCGCGCGCCAGCAGCGGCAGCGGAAACACGCCCTGATAGGCCAGGTTGTGGATGCTGAAGAGGGTCGCCGCGCGGCCGAGCAGCGGGTCGTCCCGCCAGTTCCGCTCGAGTAGCGCGGGGGCCAGGCCGGTGTGGAAGTCGTTGCAGTGGATCACGTCCACCGGCACAGGCCCCTCGGCGAGCGAGTCCAGCGCCGCCAGGGTGAAGGCGAGGAAGCGCTCGCCGTCGTCGGCGTAGCCCTCGCCGGTGGCGCGGTCGACATAGAGCGCATCCCGCTGAAAGTAGCGCGGAATGTCGATCAGGATCGCGCGCAGTCCGGGCGCGGGCGCGTGCTCCCAGCGGCGGTAGCGCAGCGGCGTCGACGCGTCCGGGAAGGGCAGGCTGCCCTCGCCCGCGGGCGAGAGTCCATGCGCCTCGCGGTCGACCACCCCGTGCAGCGGCAGCAGGAGCGTCACCCTGTGGCCCGCCTGCGCGATCGCACGGGGCAGGGCGCCGGCGACGTCGCCCAGGCCGCCGGCCTTGGCGTAGGGCAGGGCCTCCGCGGCGAGAAAGGCGATGTGCAGCGGGCGATCGTCCACGGGCTAGCCGCTCTGCGATTCGGCGGCGAGGCTCAGCTTGCGCAGATAGTCCGCCGCGTCTTCCGGAGGCGTGGGGTTGATGTAGAACCCGCTCCCCCACTCGAAGCCAGCCACCTTCGTGAGCTTCGGCATCAGCTCGAGGTGCCAGTGGAAGTGCCAGTCGACCCCGTCGTTGATGGGCGCCGTGTGGATGATGTAGTTGTAGGCGGGCTGATCCAGCGCGAGGTTCAGCTTGCGCAGCACCGTGCGCAGCACCTGCGCCAGATCGAGGCGCGCCGCGTCCCCCAGCCGGTGGAAGTGCGCTTCGTGCGCGCGCGGCAGGATCCACGTCTCGAAGGGAAAGCGCGCGGCGAAGGGCGAGATCACGAGGAAGTGCTCCGTCTCCAGGATCACGCGCCGCCCGTCGAAGAGCTCCTGGTCGATGATGTCGCAGAAGATGCAGCGCTCCTTGAGCTCGAAGTGCCGCTTGGCGCCCTCCAGCTCCTCCATCACGCGCTTGGGCACGATCGGCGTGGCGATCAGCTGCGTGTGCGAGTGCTCGAGGCTCGCCCCCGCTTCCTCGCCATGGTTCTTGAAGATGAGGATGTAGCGGAAGCGCCGGTCCCGCGCCAGGTCGAGCTGGCGCAGCCGATAGGCCTCGATCACGTTGGCGATGTGCTCGGCGCTCATGTCGCCGAAGCTGCGGTCGTGCTCCGGCGAGTCGATGATGACCTCGTGCGCGCCGACGCCGTCCACCACGTCGTAGAGCCCCACGCCCCGGCGCTTCAGCTCGCCCTCGATCACCAGGGCGGGGAACTTGTTGGGCACGACCCGCACCTGCCAGTCCGGGCCGTTGGGCACGGCGTCGCGGCGGAGCGCGAAGATCTCCGGGGGGGTCTTGTCCTCGTTGCCAGGACAGAACGGGCAGAAACCGCCCCGCTGCCGCGCGGGGCGGTGAGGGAAATCCATGGGGCGCTTGCCCCGCTCGCTGGCGATGATCACCCAGCGGCCGATGACCGGGTCCTTGCGCAGCTCAGGCATGTGACCGACTAGCGCTCGAAGATCCAGGCGTCCTTGTAGCCCATCTCGGTCAGATCCCGGCGCAGGATCACCGCGTCATCGCGCTCGGTGAAGCCCCCCACCAGGACCTTGTAGTAGGGGTCCAGGAAGAGGATGCGCACGGGCTTGTCGAAGCGGGAGTCCGCCTCGAGGGCCACCTCCTCGGCGCTCTGCCGGTTGCCGCTGGCAAAGATCTGCACGTAGAAGAGCGGGCCGGACGCGGCGGGCGCCGCGCTCTCCACGGGCAGGGGCGCCGCGGCCAGTTCCTGGGGCGCGGGCGCGGAGGCCGGGATGGGCGTCGAAGGCGGCGCCGTGTCCTCCACCGGAAGGTCCGCCTCGGCGGGCACCGCGTCGGCCGCGGCCACGCCCTCCTCGGCGAGGAAGTCGTAGGTCAGCGTGTCGCTGCTGGCGGTGTAGGTCTCCGGGGTGTCCGGGCTGTCCATCCAGGGATCGCTCTGGATGGGCTGCTTGGAACTGCAGGCGCTCAGCGCCAACGGCAGCGCCAGCAGCACGAGGCTGCGCTTGAACATTTTTCTCTCCTCCCTGTGGCCACGAGCGGCGGGAGGATAGCAGCCGCCCCTGGGACTGGCAACAGGATTCCGGCGGGTTCAGGCGTTCCGCAGGGCGCGCTCGTAGAGCGCAAGGGTCTGGTCCAGAACCACTTGCGGCGAGAAGCGCGCCCGGGCGTTCGCGTGGGCGGCGCGGCCTCGGCGCTCCCTCTCCGACGGGTCCGCCGCCCACGCCGCCAGGCAGGCCGCCAGGGCTGCGGGATCGCCCGCGGAAAAGCGCCAGCCGCTGTCGTCGTCCACCAGTTCGGGCAGCCCGCCCAGATCGCTGACCAGCGGGGCCCGCCCCAGCGCCATCGACTCGAGCACGGAGAGCGGCGCGTTCTCGTAGCACTCGCTGGGGACGATGCAGCCGTCGGCCTCGCGCACCCGCGCCGCGATGTCGCCGCGGGGCAGCCGCCCCAGCCACTCGACGCGGTCGCGAAGACCGAGCTCGTCCGCCAGCGCGCGCAGGGCCGCGTCGGCGGGGCCGTCTCCAGCGAGCTGGAGCTCCACCGGCGCGTCGCAGCGCGCGACAGCCCGCAGCAGCGTGCCGAGACCCTTCTCCGGGCTCACCCGCCCCGCCCAGAAGAGCCGCGGGCGATCGCGCCGGGGCGGCGGCGCGTAGGGCGCGGCGAGGACGTCCTCGCCGAAGGGCAGCGCATTCGGCAGGTGGACGATGCGCTCGGCCGGCACCCCGCCGGCGATCATCTTCTCGCGCAGGAAAACGCTCGGCGCGGTGAAGAGCGTCACGCCGCGCGCATAGCTCCCGAGCAATCGGTGCAGGGCCGCCTCCGCGAAGAGCACCGCGCTCTCCGCGAGGCCGCCGTCCTTGCAGCGATGCGCGAGCACCGGCCAGGGCATGCGCCCGAGGCACTCCTCGCAGAGCTTGCCGTCGCGCAGGAACAGGTAGACCGGGCACTGCAGCTTCAGGTCGTGCAAGGTCAGCAGCACCGGGATGCCGCGGTCCCGCGCAGGCGCCAGGATCGACGGGGTGAGCTGATGGTAGATGTTGTGCGCATGCACGATCGCGGGGCGTCGACGATCCAGCAGCGCCGCCATGCCGCGGCGCGCCTGGACGCCGTAGATCGTGCGCATCGCCTCGCGCGCCTTGCGCAGCGCGCCGCGCCGGGCGTGGTAGTCCACGGTCGCCGGGTAGAGGTCGGCGTCATCCGTCGCGACGTTGCGCGGGTCGTCCATGCCGAAGTAGCAGACCTCGTGGCCGGCCGCCCGCAGGGCGTCGCCCAGACCGAGGCAGACGATCTCCGCCCCGCCCTTCCGGTAGAGGAACTTGTTGACCTGCAGAACCCGCATCAGCCCTGCCCTCCGAGCGCGGCCAGGAAGCGTCCGTAGCGCGCGGTGAATCGCTCCGGCGCATGGTCCCGGGCCACGCGCCGCCGCAGCGCCTCCCTCGCCGCCGGGGACGGGGGCGCGACGAGGAAGCGGTCGATCTGCTCCGCCCAGTGCGCGGGGTCGTCGCCGTTCAGCAGCAGCCCGCGCTCGCCGCCGAGAAGCTCCGGCAGCGCCCCGTGCGGGGGCGCTGCCACCGGCAGTCCCGCCGCCTGGGCCTCGAGCACGCTCAGCGGCAGCGCCTCCTCCTCGCTGCCGAGCACGAAGAGGTCGTGGTCGGGCAGCAGGGCGGCGATGTCGTCGCGCTGCCCCAGCAGCCGCAGCGATCCGCCCAGCCCGAGTTCTCCCGCCAGCGCCTCGAGGCGGGGCCGCTCCGGTCCGTCGCCGATCAGGGTGAGACGGGCGGTGCGTCGGCGCCGCAGGGCGTCGACGAGCCGCAGCAGCCGCTCCAGGCGCTTCTCCGGGCGCAGCCCGGCGACGCAGACCAGCTCCACGGCGCCGCCCTGGCGCTGGGCGGGGACCTCCGTCGCCAGGAATCGCTCGAGATCGGGGACAGGATTCGGGATGCGCCGCCACAGCCCGCGCGGAACGCCCTCGCGCCGCTCCAGGGCCCGCTCCTGCCAGCCCCCGAGGGTCGCGAGGTTCGGACTCAGGCCGAGCAGGAGTCGGTTGTAGAGACGGTAGGCGCGCAGGCGCCCGGCGGCCGAGCTGTGCACCGGCGAGAGCGTCGGCAGGAAGCCGTGAAGCGCCGCCGCCAGGCGTCCCCAGAAGAGGCAGTCGTGGTGGTCCTGGACGTAGAGGAGATCAGGCTGTCGCTCGCGCAGCAGGCGCAGGAGCGCCGGCAGGGCGCGCGGCGAACGCGTGTCGGCCAGTCCGAGCGCATGGCTCGCGCAGCCGTCGGCGGCGAGCGCCTCCCCTACCGGCCCCGGCGACTTGAGGTAGCAGAGCTCCACCGAGACACCCGCCGCGCGCAGTCCGCGCAGCAGGCTGGCCAGCACCTTCTCGCCGCCGCCCACGCCCAGTGTGGAGGCCAGGACGAGCAGGCGGCGGATCGACAGCTCAGTCGGGTGGGTCATAGGGTCGTTCGCGCAGATCCACGGGACAGCCGAGCGCGTAGATCGAGCGCCCCACGCGCGCCGGGTTGCCGTAGACCACCGTCTCCGGCGGCACGTCGCGCGTCACCACCGCGCCGCTGCCCACCAGCGCCCGCGCGCCGATGCGCACCATGGGCAGCAGGGTGACGTTCACGCCGATCTGCGCGCCGGCCTCGATGATCGGCCCGCGCATGCACTCGGCCGACTGCGGGCAGCCCGGGTGGGGATCGTTGGCGATGGTCACGCCCGGGGCGAGGAAGGCCCCGTCGCCGATCTCCGTGAACTGCGCGATGTAGCAATTGCTGTGGATCTTGACGCCGTTGCCGATCACGCAGCCATAGTCGATGACGGTGTTGTTCCACACCGACAGGTGCTCGCCGATGCTGTTCTGCTCGCGGATGACGACGTTGTGGCCCGTCTCGAGCCCGGCCCCGATGCGGCTGCCTTGATAGATCACCGTTCCCGAGCGCAGGTGCGCGCCCGCGCCGATCAGCAGCTCCAGCGGGACGTCGCGACGTCCGGTGCGGTAGCCCAGCAGCACGTTGGGATCGAGATGGCGCGGCGCCTCCAGGCGCACGTGCTCCGGGATCAGCGGCTCACCCTCCATGGCGTCGCCCCCTGGTCAGATCGCCTTCGACAGATTGTAGTCGATTTCGACGCGGCGTCCACCCTCGCGAATGGACGTGCACCCGGCCTCCAGCGCGCAGACGACCTGATGCCCGTGCTCGAGTCCTGACTGGCAGGGCACCCCCTGGCGGATGCACTCGAGGAAGTGGGCGGTCTCGGCCTTGAGAGGCTCGCCGTCGTCCAGCTTGGGGATGTGGATGTCGCCGAAGCGATAGGCCAGCTGGAACTCGCCGAAGGTGTCGTAGTGGCGGTGCACGTCGACGCCCTTGTCGTAGACGCGGATCTTCTCCACGTTCGACGTGTCGTCGTAGACGAGCATCTTCTTCGAGCCCACCACGGTGATGCGCCGGATCTTGTTCGGATCCAGCCAGCTCACGTGCACGTGGGCGAGACGTCCGCCGGGGAAGCCGTAGGTGAGGAAGGCGACGTCCTCGATGCCGGGCTGGATGTAGCTGTGCCCGACGCCCTGCACCCGCTCCGGCTCCGCGCCCAGCAGGAAGTTGAAGATCGACAGGTCGTGGGGCGCGAGGTCCCAGACCACGTTGATGTCCTCCTGGAAGAGCCCCAGGTTCACGCGCGTCGAGCTCATGTAGTAGACCTCGCCCAGCTCGCCGGAGTCGAGCAGCTCCTTGATCTTGAGCACGGCGGGCGAATAGATGAACGTGTGCCCCACCATCCCGGCCAGCCCCCGTTCGCGCGCGAGCTTCACCAGCTGCAGGCTGTCCTCGGCGCTGTTGGTGAGGGGCTTCTCGACGAAGATGTGCTTGCCGGCCTCGATCGCCTCGCGCGCGATCTTGGCGTGGCTGGTCACCGGCGTCGCGATCACGATGGCGTCCAGGCCCGGGTCCTCGATCAGCTCGCGGTAGTCCTGCGTGGTGTCGAGGAAGGGGTAGAGCCGCTCCATGTGCTGAAGCCGCTCGCGGGACAGGTCGCTGACGCGCGTCACCTGGGCGCCGCTCTGATTCACGAAGTTCCGGATGAGATTGGGGCCCCAGTAGCCCGCCCCCACGACACCGATGCTGATCATGGCTCTCCTCACGTGGCCGCCGGTCGGCGCATCCCGCAGCGGGACCGGGCCGGCCTCTCTCGCCCAGCCCCGTGCCCATGCCGGATCGTGCCCCGGGACAGGTCGCTCATGACTGGGAATCTAGCAAGAACGACGCTCAATACCCCCCGACCCCGAAGATGACCACCGGGATCGTGCGCAGCAGGATCTTGAGGTCGAGCAGGAAGGACCAGTTCTCCATGTAGTGGATGTCGAGCATCACCATCTCGTCGAAGGGCACCTGGCTGCGGCCGCTGACCTGCCAGAGGCCGCTGATGCCCGGCTTCGCCTGCAGGCGCTGCTTGTGCCACTCGTGGTAGTACTCGACCTCGTACTCGATGGGAGGGCGCGGCCCCACCAGGCTCATGTCCCCGCGCAGCACGTTGAAGAGCTGCGGCAGTTCGTCGAGACTGCACTTGCGCAGGAAGCGGCCGATGGGCGTGATGCGGGGGTCGTCCGTCATCTTGAAGGCACGGCTGTCGTGGCGGGCGTTCCAGCCGTTGATCAGCCGCTCGGAGTAGGCGCGGTGGATGGAGTCGTCGCTTCGATGCACCATCGTCCGGAACTTGAAGAAGTTGAAGCAACGGCCCCCCAACCCCACACGGCGCTGGGTATAAATGGCGGGTCCCCTGGAACTGAGGCGTACACCCAGGTACACCAGCAGCAACAGGGGCGACAGGATGACGAGACCCAGCCCAGCGGCGACGATGTCGAACGCTCGCTTGGCGAGGGCTCCTCGCTGGTAGGCACCAGAGACGGCGGGGGCTGCAACCAGGGTCAAGTGGGGTTGCATGGTGACCCCATAGCCTTCCGCCGCGGAGTTGGCCACCATCGAAGTCTTTTTCAAGCTCGAACTCCTCGATGAACAGCTGAGATGCGATTCAAGCCTGGCAGAACAGGTCGTTAGCTATCGCTCGATAGTGCCTCCAGCGGTTTCAGCGAGTGTCACCTAAGGATGTCGTTCCAGCTGAACGCGCCCAGTATAGCATAGCCCTTCGATCGGCATCTACCGGAAAGGCAGGAGCCCCGGGCTTTCTTGAGGCCCGCCGGACGCGGCAACTGTGCTCGTGGAGCCACGGACCTCGCGGATGGCCCCTTGCAAGACGCCCTCCCACTTCTCCAGGAGCGCTGCGGAATCATGCTCCTGCCGCAGGTGCTCCCAGGCGCGCCGACGGCGGGCGTCCTTCTCCACTTCGCCCGCCGCCGCCGCCGCCTTCAACCCCGCCTGGAGCTCGCCCAGCGTCCTCCCCACGAGCCCCAGGCCACGCTCGGCGAGCAGCCTGTCCGGATCGACCGTGGAGACCACTTCGAGCCCTCCGCTCCAGGCCTCGAGCAGCGTGTTGGGAAAGCCCTCGGTGATCGACGTGATGAGCAGGACCCCGCACTCGGCCACGATCCCCGGCAGCGCCTCGGGCGCCACCGCGCCCCGGTAGTCCACGTTCGCCCGCGCATTCAAGGCGCGCTGAATAGGCGCCGCATAGCGCTCCTGCCCGGCGACCACGCCCCCGAAGACGATGAAGCGCTGGTCGGGCAGGGCGTCGGCGAGGGCGAGAAGCCACTCGGGGCGCTTTACGGGCCGCAGGTTGCCGCCCCAGAGGACGGCCCTCCCGCCGGGCAGCGCCGGCCGCGGCGGCAGCGGCCCCCCCATGAACGAGCGCAGGACGTAACCCTCCCGTCCCTGCGCACGGCGCAGGGCCAGACGCTGCCGCGCCGACTGCAGGACGATGGCGTCCGCCCGCGCCACACCCTGACGGAAGAGCACCCGGTCCTGGGGATGCGGAAGCAGTTCGCGCCCGGGGACGAAGTCGCTGTCGCTGGCCGACGCGAAGACGAAGGGCAGCCCGAGCAGGCCCGTGACCGCGCGCCCCAGGCCCGTCAGTTCCGACGCCCCCCGCTGCAACAGCAGCTCGCTGCCGCGGCGCCGCAGGAAGGCCGCGAGCGCGGTCCCCTTGGGGTGGATCAGCTTGAAGACGGGCAGGCCGCCCGCGGGAAAGCTCGGCCAGAGGCGAACGCCGTCGACGATCCGCGGCCGCTCGGGATCCAGGGCCGGGCCGGCGGCCACCAGCACGTCCACGTCGTGACCGCGGGCGACGAGCCCCCTGGCGAGGGACGCGAGCTGGCGCTCCGCGCCGCCCACGCCTTGCCGGGATTCGGGCAGGAAGGCGGGCGACGCGCCCGGGGCCAGGATCGCGAGTCTCACGGGGTCTGCAGGCCGCGGCCGAGGGCGGGCGCATGGCCGCGCTTCGGCACCCTCGTGCAATCCTGGAACAGGACGCCCGCGATCATGAACATCATGATCGTCGGGTACTCGGCGTGAAAGAGCATGTCCGTGGTCAGGGCCTGCACGTACTGGGTGATGGCCATCCCCATGAGGACCATCACCTCCATCGTCCCCGTGGTGGGATGGACGAGCCGTCCCGAGAGGAGCTGCAGCATTCGCCGCACCATGAACACGAGCATCAGCAGGTAGGGCACGACCAGCACGACGCCGCCCTCCACCCAGAGGCGGATGTACGAGTTGTGCGGCGAGGTGATGCCGTGCGCGTAAGGCGTGCTCACGGTGTTGCCGTAGAAGGTGAAGTACTTGTCATAGTAGAAGCTGAACCAGCCGAAGCCCGTGCCGAAGACAGGGAAGCGGCGGGCGATCTCGTAGGACGTCAGCCAGACGATGTAGCGGTCGTTCACCGTGCGCGAGTTCGCCATGCGCTCCTGGAAGACCTGCGACTCCTCGATGGTCTTGAGGTTCAGCAAGAACACCGTGGTGCCCAGGAGCATCGCGATCATCACCGGCTTGCGGAAGCGCCGGTCCAGCACGCTGAGGAAGATGAGCGTCGCCCCGTAGCCCATCCACACCGAGCGGCGATAGGTCCAGTAGATCGCGACCGAATAGATGACCAGGATGCCCAGGGACAGCAGCCGCCGGGAGAGCGAGCGCGCGTTCACCATGAGGTAGAAGAAGAAGACGATGCCCCCGACCATGACCGTCCCCAGCACCTGGGGCGAGTTGAAGGGGCCCTGGATGCGGTCGGCCATCCCCTCCTGCTGCCAGGTCAGCTTGTTGTTGTCCGTGAAGAAGCTGTACTCGGTGAAGTGCTCCTGGAAGCCAAGCACGGCGCAGTAGAGCGTCACGATGCCCAGCGTCAGCACGAGGGCGCGGATCTCCCGTTCCGAGGTCAGGAGGTTCTTCGCCAGGAAGAAGGCGATGAAGGGCGTGAGGATCTGGTCGTAGATGAGCTGGCCGGCCGCCACCGGCTCCCGCGCGCGCGCGACGCCCGGCAACAGCACGAGGAAGATCGCGAGCATCACCCACTCCACCGGCGCCATGCGGCGCAGCGTCCGCATCTTCAGGGCGACCTGGAAGACGAGCGCCATGAGAAGGAGCAGCGAGGCCACGCGGTCCACGGTGATGTCCGGAATGCCGGCGCCCATGTCGATGCGGACGAAGTTGGTGAGGATCGGCGAGGTGCCGATCCAGACCAGGAACATCGCCATGGTGTTCTTGACGACGGCGTAGAGGATGAAGGGCACCAGGCTGACGACGAGCACCTGCATCCAGTTGCCGCCGAAGAAGGCCAACCCCATGAGGATCCCCACGAAACCGGCGACCAGCAAGGTGGGATCGAAGGAGATCAGGCCGCCGAAGCGCTTCCACAGCGAGGGCTTCTGGAAGACGACGCGGTACATGTCAGAGACGGCGGTAGAGGAAGTCGGGAATGGGGTGCTCCCGCATGTTGAAGACCATCCCCGTCACGGGGATGCCCGCCGTCTTGAAGCCGCGGAGCGTCTGCAGCATGATCTCCCGCTTGGTGCGTCGGTAGCTGGCCAGCAGCAGCACCGCATCCGCGCGCCGCCCCCAGAGCTCGACGTACTTGTCGAATCCCGCCCGGCCGTTGAAGATCACCGCTCGATAGTAGCGCGTGGCCTCGGAGACGAAGGCGTCCGCCTGCTCCGCGGCGAGCTTCACGAAGCTCTGGTGCAGATGCCCGGCGTGGATCGCCGCCAGGTCGGTGAGCTCCGTGGCGAAAGGTAGCAGTTTGAAGTCCACGTCGCCACGAAGATACTCGCTGAGGCCGTGATCGGGCAGGCCGGTCGTGTTGCGGATCGTGGGCTGGACGATGTCGCCGTCGACGAAGAGGCACTCCTCGCCCTCGCGCATGGCCAGGTAGTAGGCCAGCGCCCAGCTCACCGTGCTCACGCCCTCGCCTTGGTCGCTGGCGCCCATGTAGATGAACGGACGCTTCGCCTGGAGCAGCGGCTGCAGCGCGGAGTAGAGCCCTTCCAGCTCGGGCAGGATCCGGCGGTCGAAATGGGACGGATCCGGGCGCTGGCCCGCCGCCGACTCCTTGATGAAGTGCTTCATGCTCGCCCCTCAGATCTTGCGGAAACTGGCCAGCACGGGCACGCCCGTGAAGTCCTCCAGCTCCGCCCGGCGCTGGAAGGTGTGCGACGTCGCCTCCTTCATGAAGGCGATGGCCACGGCCAGCAGCAGCGCGAACAGCGGCGCCACGACCACGGTGACGATCTTGGGAGTCTCCCCCTCGACACCGCCGATGTTCGGCGGGCCGAGCTGGACGATCTGGTTCTCCAGCATCGACTGCGCCTCGCTGGCCTGCGTGTCGCTGAACTTCGTGATCAGCTCGCCGTAGAGGCGCCACTGCTGCTCGATGTACGCGTCGTAGTACTCCAGGCGGCCGGCCGTCACGGGCACGTTCTCGAGCTGGCCCTTGAGCTCGGTGATCGCCGTCGTCAGCAGGCGCTCGTGCGCCTTCATCTGCCCCAGCTGCAGCTCGTGCTCATCCAGCACGGCGCGGATGGTGCCGTCCAGATTGACCTCGGCCTCCCGCAGCTCGTCGCGCTTCGCCCGCACCAGCCGGTGATCGTCGGTGTAGCGCGAGCGCAGCTCGGCGAGGTTCATCCGCAGGTCGTTGACCACGAAGAGGTTCTTGTTGACGAGATTGTCCTCGCGCAGCGCCTTCGTCAGGGCCGTGCTCTCGGGCGCGCTGACGTAGCGCCGCTCCTGCTCCACCTGCAGCGCGTAGAGCTCGCGCTCCCGCTGCCGGCGCGCGAGATCGAGCTCGAGCTGCTGCAGCGACTCCGTGAGCGCGATCTCCTGGTGGTTCCAGTTGAACAGCTGCGTGTCCTCCTGGAGATCCGCCTTGGACTCCTTCGCGATCCGGATGCGGTCCTCCACGTCGCGCAGGGCGCCTTCGAGGTAGCTGCGGCCGTGGCTCTCCAGCGAAACGCGGCGGAACTCGTTCAGGAAGCCCTGGCTGTACATCTCCGCCAGGGCGAGAGCCGTGTCGGCGTCCGTGTCGCGGACGAGGATGTTGATGATGTCCGTCTCCTGGACGGGCACCACCTCCACCATCGTCGCGAGACCGGAGGCGATCTCCAGCGTGCGCGACTCCGGCGGGTCGGCCCAGCCGCGGTACTGGTCGTAGCGCCGGGCCGTGTCCACGAGCACGCCCTGGCTGCGGCCCATCTCCGCGAGGGAGTTGATCTCCTCTTCCCACTGCAGACGGCCCACGTAGCGGATCGTCGCCTGCTGGGGCAGCGCGCGGTTGACGAAGAGCTTCACCGACGCCACGAAGACCCGCTGGCGCAGGGAGAGCCCCCACATGATCGCCAGGAGGAGCACGATGAAGGAGCCGATGATCGTCCATTTGTGCAGGAAGATCACCAGGAAGAACTCACGCAGCGTGATCTGCTGCCCGCTCTGAGGACGCTGTTGCGCGTTCTGGGTGTCGGAAACGTCCATCGGTGTACCGGCTAGTTGGAGTAGTAGAGGTTGAGTTCCTTGGACAGCGCGTTCTCGAAGACGATGGCGTCGAGGCCGAAGCGCAGCGCGACGAGGCTGTTGCCGAAGGCCGCGTCCACGAAGTCGCGCAGGTTCGCCACGCGGCTCTTGGGCACGACCACGATGTCGTAGCGCTGCAGCGGAATGTCCGGCAGCAGCGACTCGCCCTTGAGCAGCTTGGAGAAGTTGATGTCGAAGACCACGGGGTCCTGCCCCGGGACGCGACGGATGACGATCACCTGCTTCTTCTGCCCGTCCGGCGTCAGACCGCCGCAGGCGGCGATGGCGCCCGCCAGCGTGAGCGGCTCCGACTTGGCCAGCTGCGGCGTGCGCACCTCCCCCAGCACGAAGACGTGCTGGCTGCCCAGCTCGACGAGATGCACGAAGACCTGCGGGTCCACGAGGTAGCGCGTCAGGCTGTCCACGATGGCGCTCTGCAGCTCTTCCAGCGTCAGGCCGGCGGCGAGGATGGGCTGGTCCAGCAGCGGCAGCAGCACGCGCCCGTCCGGGCTGACCTTGACGTTCGAGTCGAGGGCGGTCTCCCCCACGAAGGTGGCGCGCAGGACGTCGCCGGGCCCGAGCAGGTAGCGCGGCTCGGGGACCGCGATGCCCTCCTCCTGCAGCGTGGCGGCCTCGTGAATGGTGTGGACCGTCACCGGCGGTTTCGACCCGCCACAACCGACCAGCGCGAGCAGAAGGGCGGCGGGGACCGCCTTCCATCCGTGCAAGATGCTATTCTGCAAGGCCTTCCGCATCAGGACGCAACCCCTCGTTGAACGGCCGCGCGGACCGCGATACCACGCGATTCTGCAAGTCGGATGCCAGTTGGCCGCGTCACGGCCGCTTCTCCAGTGTGTAAATCCTTACACCACGCAATGTTGCGCTGCCGACCTCGCGATAGCCGGTGAACGCGCGCAGCAGGGCCTCGCTGCCGCCCCACTCCCAGTCCCGCGCGCTGACCAGCTTGAGCCGTGCGGGCTCGCCGAGCGCGGCGACCTTGGCGCGGATATCGTCGCTTCGCATGCCCGGCCACAGCTGCGCCGTGGGCACGTTACCCCTGAAATAGTAGTCGAAAGGCGCCCCCACCACGGCCACCACGACGGGCACGGCCTCGGCCTCGGCCGCCAGGCGGCGCGCCGCGCCCCGAACGTCTTCCTTCGCGTAGGCGGGATTCCAGTAGTACTGGGCGAGGGAGCCGGCGAACAGCCCGAGAACGAGGGCCGTCGCCAGCTGGCGCCATCGCCGTGGGCGCAGGGCCAGGATTCCATCCGCCAGCAGCAGGAGGAGAAGCGGCCAAACCATACTCACGTAGCGCACGTTGTAAACCTTAAAGTTCTTCAGCGCCAGCGCCGTGGCGAGCCCCAGGCAGACCGCGAGAATCGCCACGATTTCCCAGCGCCGGCTCCGCGTCTGGCGGGCAAAGCCCAGCACCATCAGCGGCGCCAGCACCAGCCCGGCCACCCCCAGCGCCAGGGAATGCCGGCCCAGCGCCGCGCCCAGGCTGCCGTGGAGCTCGCCCAGCGACGGTCCCCAGCTGAAGCCCATGAGCAGCGCGTAGAAGGTGTAGGGCAGCGCCATGGGCGAGAACGACGGCGCGCCGCGCAGGGGGGCGTCTCTCCAGCCGGGGACGTCCAGCACCAGCCGCTGCGGCGCCATGGTCTCCACGAAGCTGCGGATCCAGGGCAGGCTGAGCAGGGCCAGCAGCAGCGCCGCCAGACCCAGCCAGGCGGCCTGTCGCCGCCGCCGCCCCGGGACCGCCACCAGCAGGGCCACGGCCAGGCCGAGGAGCAGCAGCGCAAAGGTCAGGTTGGCCAGCAGCCCGAGCCAGGCGATGCCGACGAAGAGCGCGAAGTCCCCCCAGCGCGGGGTCCCCCGCTCCCGCCAGCGCTCCGCCGCCCAGAGGCAGCTCGCCGCCAGCAGGAGGACGAAGCTGTAGTTCCGCAGCTCCTGGCTGTACCAGACCGCGAAGGGGCTGAGGGCGGCCAGCCAGGCCACGAGCGCGGCGCTTCGCTCCCCGGAGACGCGACGCGCCCAGGCGTGGACCGGCAGCACGGCCAGCGCGCCCGCCAGGGCCGAGATCAGCCGCAGCCGCTCGCCGCTGAGCGCCTCCGCGCCCAGCGCCAGTGCGGCCGTGTAGAGCGGACCGTGCAGGTCCCGCAGCAGATGGCCCGCGCTGACCTCGCGCACGACGCGCACGGCATCCAGCGTGATGATCTCGTCCACCCAGAAGCCCGAGGCCGTCAGGTGGTAGAGACGCAACACCACGCCCAGCAGCAGGGCGCAGGCCAGTGGCCAGTGCCCGCCCCAGCGGGTGGAGGATTGCCCGAGTGCTGTCGTCAAACTAGTAAGCGCCTCGTCTGGCGATGATGGCCGGCAGTGTGCGCAGGAGGAGCTTCACGTCGAACACCAGGCTGCGCAGTTTCACGTACTCCATGTCCAGTCGCATCCACTCGTCGAAGCCGATGCTGCTCCGCCCCGACACCTGCCAGAGGCAGGTGATCCCCGGCTGCACCTCGAGCCGGCGATAGTGCCAGGGTTCGTAGAGTTCCACCTCGGAGGGGATCTGCGGCCGCGGGCCGACGATGCTCATGTCGCCCTTGAGCACGTTGAAGAGCTGCGGCAGCTCGTCCAGGCTACTGCGGCGCAGGAAGCGGCCGAGAGGGGTGATCCGGGGATCGTCCCGGATCTTGAACATGGGGCCCTCGGCCTCGTTGAGGTAGCTGATCTCCTCCTTGAGGGACTCGGCGTCGGCGACCATCGAACGGAACTTGTAGCAGACGAAGTGGCGCCTGCCCTTGCCCACGCGGATCTGCCGGAAGAAGATCGGCCCGTCGCTCTCCAGCTTGATGATGATGGCCAGCGGGACCATCAGCGGCAGGAACAGCAGGATGCCAACCCCGCTGAAGAGGATGTCCATGAGGCGCTTGCTGGCCCGGTAGTACCAGGGATCGCGGACGGGAAAGGCCACCAGGTCGCCGTCCTGCGCGAACGGCGTCGCGCCTGCGCTGCCCATGTCGGCCTCTGCGTCGATGTCGTGCTCGGAGAGCAGGGTGCCGCTTCTTGCCATGCTGTCGACCTCAGATGTCTGACTGCTCTGCGGATCGGGTCAGGAGCGCGCTTGCCAGCCGGCGCCGGGTCCGAAGTGGAGCGCTGTTGTCATCGAGAACGATAGCAAGCGGCGATAAGGGCCTCCGTGGCGGGTTGAGACCATCAAGTCTAGCAGAGGCGAAGCAGGCTTGTAAAGCAGCGCCCTTCCTGCGCCTAGAACACCGAGCGCAGGACCGCGCAGACGTGATCCACCTGCTCCTCGGCGAGCTCGGCGTACATGGGAAGGCTGAGGATCTCCGCGGCGCCACGCTCCGCGGCCGGGAACTGCCCGCGCCGGCCCAGGTGGGCGAAGGCCGGCTGCAGATGCACCGGCTGCGGGTAGTGATAGCCGAAGCCGATCCCCGCCGCCTTGAGGGCTGCATCGATATCGGCCACGCGCTCGCTGCGAATGACGAAGAGGTGGAAGACGGGCTCGTGCCCCTCGCGCCGCAGCGGAAGCCGCAGGTCCCCCACGCCCGCGAGGCGCTCGGCGTAGGCCGCCGCCACGCGGCGCCGGCCGGCGTTCCAGGCGTCGAGATGGGCGAGCTTCACCGACAGCACGGCCGCCTGCAGCGCGTCCAGGCGGCTGTTGGTGCCCAGCCGCTCGTGCTGGTACTTGCGAGGGCTGCCGTGGTCGCCGATCTCTCGAACACCCTGCGCCAGTTCCGGTGACGACGCCAGCACCGCCCCCGCGTCGCCGTAGGCGCCGAGGTTCTTGCCCGGGTAGAAGCTGAAGCCGGCCATGTCCCCCATGCTCCCGCAGCGGCGGCCCTTGTAGCGCGCGCCGTGGGCCTGCGCGGCGTCTTCGATCACGACGAGCCCGTGCTTGCGGGCGAGCGCAAGCAGCGGGTCCATGTCGACGGCGTCGCCGTAGAGATGCACGGGCATCAGCGCGCGGGTGCGTGGGCCGATCGCGGCCTCCACCTGGGCGATGTCCAGGTGGTAGGTGGCGGCATCCATGTCCACCAGCACCGGCGTCGCGCCGGCGAGCACGATGGCCTCCACCGTCGCGACGAAGGTGTTCGCGGCCGTGATGACCTCGTCGCCGGGGCCGAGGCCCAGGGCTCTGCAGGCGAGCTGCAGCGCGTCGGTGCCGTTGGCCACGCCCACGGCGTGAGGCGCGCCGCAGTAGGCCGCGAAGGCCGTCTCGAAGTCCCTGACCGCCGCGCCGCCGATGAAGGCGCCGCGCGCCATGATGTCGTTCAGCAGCGGGTGGATTTCGTCCTTGATCTGCTGGTACTGGACCTTCAAGTCGAGGAATGGCACCTGCATCTTACGTCGTTCCCTTCCGTCCCGGAGCACGGGCCGCGATTCCGCAGGCGGGGGCGACCGTCCCCGTCCGCGTCCGCAGCCGCGGCGATTGTCACTTTCTTTGCGAAGCAGCAGAGGTGCCAGTCGCGGCCGCCCGCGCCGCGTTGACGCCCCGGAGAGTGGGTGATAGCGTAACACGTTCTCGCTGAAAGGAAAGCCCCATGCTCCGCGTGGCGATGGTCGCCTACACCTACTACGCCTCGGACCCGCGCGTGCGGCGCGAAGCCGAGGCCCTCGCCGCCAGAGGAGACCACGTGGACTTCTTCTGTCTGCGGTCGCGAGGCGAGCCCGCCGAGGAGCGCCTGCATGGCGTCCGCGTGCTCCATCTGCCGCTGCGGCGCTATCGCGGCGGGAATCCGTTGCTCTACGTCGGCAGCTATTGCCTCTTCCTCGTCATGGCCGGCTGGGCGCTGGCGTGGCGCCATCTGCGCGGCGCCTACGCGCTCGTGCACGCCAACAACATGCCGGACTTCATGGCCTTCGCCGGCCTGCTGCCGCGTCTCGCCGGGCGGCCGCTCGTGCTGGACATCCACGACACCATGCCCGAGATCTACCGCGGCAAGTTCGGGGTCGGCCCGGACCACCCCCTGATCCGTCTCCTGCGCCTGCAAGAGCGCCTGAGCGCGCGCCTGGCCAGCCGGGTCCTGACCTCGGAGCACACCAAGCGCGACGCCCTCGTGGAGCACGGCCTGCCCGCGGAGAAGATCGAGGTCCTCCTGAACCTGCCCGACCCGCGGATCTTTCCCCCGGCGCCGCCGCGGGAGCCCCGTCCGGCGGACGCGGGCTTCCGCCTCGTCTTCCACGGCACGCTGGCGGAGCGGCTGGGCGTGGATCTGGCCCTGGAGGCCGTGGCGCGGATCGGCGAGCGCATCCCCGGTCTCCGCCTCGACGTGATCGGGGACGGCGACCAGCGTCCGGCCCTGCTCGCGCTCCGGGACCGCCTCGGCCTGCAGGACCGGGTGCGCTTCAGCGACGGCATGGTGCCGGTGGAGGATCTCCCCCGGCTACTGGCCGACGCCGACCTGGCGGTCATCCCCACGCGGGAGGGAATCGCCACGCGTTACATGCTGCCGACGAAGCTCGTCGAGTACGCCACCCTCGGAATTCCGGCAATAGTGGCGCCGACGCACACGATACGCTATTACTTCGACGAGACCCAGGTGGCCTTCTTCACTCCGGGGGACCCGGAGTCGCTGGCCGAAACGATCGTGGCGCTCCACGAGGATCCCGTCCGCCGGCGCGCGCTTGCCCTGGGCGCGGCGCGCTTCAGCGAGCGGTATTCCTGGAACCGGCACAAGCAGGTCTACCTAGACCTGGTCGATGCCCTCTGCGCCCCCGCAAGGAGTAGCTGATGTACCTGGAGTTCTTCGGGCTGCGCGAGAAGCCGTTCAACGTGACGCCCGATCCCCATTTCCTCTACATGTCGCCGAGCCACCAGGAGGCCTTCGCGAACCTGATCTACGGGGTGCGCGAGCGGAAGGGCTTCATCATGGTCACGGGCGAGGTGGGAACGGGCAAGACCACGCTGCTCCACAGCCTGCTGGCGAACCTCGACGACGACATTCGCAGCGTCTTCGTCTTCCACACGGGCCTCGACTTCACCGACATGCTCGAGATGGTCCACCACGAGCTGGGCATCCCGATCAGCACGCCCACGCGGGCCGCGCTGCTCCAGAGCCTGAACCGCTACCTCATCGAACAGCTCGGCGAGGGGCGCAACGTGGCGCTGATCATCGACGAGGCGCAGAACCTGTCGCCGGAGCTGCTCGAGAACCTGCGGCTGCTCTCGAATCTCGAGACGGCCAAGGACAAGCTCCTGCAGATCGTGCTCGTGGGCCAGCCCGAGCTGGACGACAAGATGGCCCTGCCCCAGCTGCGCCAGCTCAAGCAGCGCATCGCCGTGCACGGCGTGATCGACACGCTGAGCCCCGGCGAGAGCCGCGCCTACATCCGCCACCGGCTGGCCGTGGCCGGCGCCCCCAACCAGGGCGCGGGGATCTTCAGCGAGGAGGCGATCAGCCACCTCGTGCACGCGGCCGGAGGCGTCCCGCGCCAGCTCAACGTGCTCTGCGACAACGCGCTGCTCATCGCCTACGCCGACGGCTCGCGCGAGGTGCTCAGCGCGCACGCGCGCGAGGCCATCCGCGATCACGGCGCCCCCACGCCCAGCGCCCGGCGCAAGGCCGAGCTCGAGGCGACGCAGCCGTCGCTGCCGCCGCTCCCGGCGCCCGCGCCCAGCCGTCGCTGGCTGATGCCCGCCGTGATCATCGGCGCGCTGGCCATCGCCGCGCTGCTCTATGGCAGCTTCCGTCTCGGCTCGCGCAAGGGCATGCCGGGCGAGACGTCCCGCTCGCTGCCGCCGCAGCGGGAGGTCCAGCGCACGCCCCAGCCGATGGCCGACGAGCCCGCTGCCGCCATGCCGATCCCGGCCACCGCCCAGGCGGCGCCCGCGGAGTCGCCGGCGCAGCTCGCGGATGAGCTGGCGCGCCGTCGCGACAGCGCCGTGCTCGATCCCCTCTACGCCGGCGAGCGCGCCACCGAGACGCGCCAGGCGCCGACGCACACGGGCGAGCGCATTCTCGATCCCATGTACACGCGCCAGCCCGACGAGGCGGTGACGCAGCGGCCTGCCGAGAGCGTGACGCAGCGGCCGGTGGCTGCGCGCCCCGTCGAGACCGTGGCGGAGCGGCCCGCGACGTCCCGACCGGTCCCGAGCGCGACGCAGCTCGACACCGCGACGCAGTCCTCCGCGCCGCCCGCCGCGTCCGACGTCATGGACGAGCCCCCCGCCGCGCGCCCGGCGACGCAGACGCGCACGTCGCCCCCCGCCACCAGCACCCCGGCCGTCGCGGTGACGGAGGACGGCCGTCCGGGCCGCTTCCTGCCCGTCCGGCGGCCGGAGAACGAGTCGGTCCCGCTGCCCCAGGAAGCGCCAGATTCGCCGGTCGCCTCGCCGGAACCCGCGCCGCTGACGCATCACGAGGGGAACCAGAACCTCCTCGAGCGCTTCTGGCACGCGTCGACCCTGGTGGAGCTGCAGTCCATCCTCGACCAGTGTCCGCGCCGGACCTACGTCGTGCGGCCGGGCGATCACTTCATCGGTCTGGTCTACGCCGCGACGGGCCGTCGCGACGTGCTGGTCCTCGATCTGGTGGAGCGGATGAACCCCCAGGTGACGGACTTCGACCTCATCGAGGTAGGCTGGCCCTTGATCCTGCCGGACTTCACGTCCTCGGCGTCGGAGACGTCCGAGGTGGCCGGCACCCCCAGCGGCTAGGAGGAGCGCCGCGTGAGCAAGACCTTCAAGGCCCTACAGCGCGCCGCCCGGGAACAGGCCCAGCGGCAGCACCGTCCCCTGGACGAGGCCCTGACGCCCCCGCCGCCGGCCCCCCGGCTGGCGCCGCCTTCGGCGTCGCGCGCGCGGGTCATCGCGCTGTCCGGTCTCGTCCACGACGGCGAGGGCAACGCGCCGCCGCGTCCCCGCGCCCTCTCCGCCACGGAGGAGCACGGCGAACTGCGCAGCGAGATCGACCTCTCCCTGCGCGAGATCCTCGAGCAGCATCTGCGACCGGGCTGCCCGGAGCTCGACATCCGCGACGACGGCTGGGTGCGCGGCAAGCTGGACCCACGGGGGCTGCTGCGCCTGCTGCGCCGTCACAACCTGCTGCACTGCCTGCAGCGGGACGAGGAGACCACGTTCTGGTTCTGGGCGTCGGCGCGCGAGGCCACGGATCTGGCCGATTCCACCGGCTACCGCCTCGACCCCGTGGATTTCGCCGGGAATCTCCGCGACTAGGGCGCCTCGTCGAGCGTGTCCTCGGCGGGCGCTTCCAGCGAGCCGCCGGCCCGATAGGTCCGCAGCTCCGAGGTGAACGCCCCCACCGGCGCGCGCGCCTTCAGCTTGACCGGCAGGCGGCGCGAGTCGTCGCTGACGTAGATGAGCATCCTCCCCTCCGACTTGAACAGGCCCTGGCTCTGCAGCGTCGGCTCGAGCACCAGGCAGTCGAAGCGGCCCATCGGGGTCTCCACCTGCTCCCTGCCCACCACGGCCACCCGCAGGGGATAGCTCTTCTTGCCGTCGTGGACCGGGATGTGCAGCACCATGCCCTCCCGGAGCGGGAAGGCGCGCAGGGTGAACAGCGCGGAGAGGATGTCCTGGCTGCCGGGCATGAGTTCGCTCTCGCTGCCGTCGGCGTAGCGCGCGACGCCCTCGTCCTGGTAGTACTCCGCCACGAGATCGCTCTCGTAGTTCCCCTCGCGGAGATGCTTCTCGAAGCGAAGGCTGGTGAGCGTGTCGAGATCCAGCAGGGAGCTGATCTCGTCGCGAACCTTGTAGACGCTGTCGATCCACTTCGCGCTGCGCGCCCGCGACATCAGGCCGAGCACGCGGCGGCCGCGGTGCGTCTCGACCTCGCGCGTCTCGAGGCGCGCCCGGCCGACGCTCATCACCCCGTACTGGATCTCGTAGTCGAGGATTTCTCCGCCGCCGAAGGGCAGCGTGTCGGGCATGAGGAAGCCCTCGCTGCCGTCCGGGTACTCCACGTGGCCCGGCTGAGGGAGGCGGAGCGCGGGGTGCGTGGCGTCGGGTGCGCCGTTCGGCGCCGGCGCTTCGTCCGCGGCGCTCACAGCGCCGGCGGCGGCGAGGAGCAGCGCTGCGAACCACACGCGTCTGCGAAGTCTAGTCAACGCCGCGCTCCTCGTGCTCGGGTGGCGCCGGGTCGCCCGGAATCACTCCGCGCGCCTGGCCCCAGTGGAGGCTGTGCTTCAGCCCCACCTGCAGGGCGGACAGCAGCGCCAGCACGACGCCGTGCGGGCCATCGCGCCAGCCCCGCTGCCAGACCAGCATCCGCAGGAAGCGTGCCGGCGGACGAAGCAGCGCCCTGCCCAGGCTGGGGCGGCGGCCCTCGCGGGCGAGCTGTCTGGCCCCCGCCCGCGAGTAGCGCAGCATGCGGGCGAGGTAGTCGTCTACATCCCGGTAGCTGTCGTGTTCCAGCGCCTCACGGAGCCGGCCGTGGCCGCCGGGGCAGTGCATGAGCTCGTGGACGAGGGCGTCCCGGTAGCGGCCAGCGTCCCGCTCCAGCAGGCGGACGACGCCGTCGCGCTCCCAGCCCCCGTGACGCATCGTCTTGCCCAGGAAACGGTTGCGGCGAGGCACCCAGTAGGCGCGGTGCTGGGGAGCCGCGAGCGTGCGGTCGATCTCGGCGCGAAGGGCCGGCGTGACGCGCTCGTCGGCGTCGAGGATCAACACCCAGCCGGGATCCAGGCGCTCCAGCGCCCAGTTCTTCTGGTCGGAGGGCGAGCGGTACTGGCGCCGCACGAATTCGGCGCCCGCGGCCTCGGCCACCTGCGCGGTGCCGTCGGTGCTGAAGGAGTCCACCACCAGGATCCTGCGCGCCCAGCCCGCCACCGAGGCGAGGCAGCCCGGCAGGTTGTCCTCCTCGTTCCAGGTGGTGACGAGCACCTGGGGGCCCGTCATCGCGCGCCGTCCTTGCCCAACATGGCGCGGAGCCTTGCAGACACCTCCTGGGGCGTCAAGTCGTTCATGCAGGGGTGGCCGGCCAGCGGGCAGCGCGTGAGGCTGCAGGGACTGCAGTCCAGCGGCAGGCGGAGGAGCGGGTGGCGCGGATCGTCCACTGACCAGATCGACGGATCGCTGGGACCGAAGAGCGCCAGGCTCGGCGTACCCACGCCCACGGCGACGTGCCTGGCGCCGGAGTCCGTGCTGAGCAGCAGGTCCGCGTGACGCACCGCGGCGAGCAGGGTGGCGATGTCCGTGGACGCGAGCACCGCCGCACCCGAGCGCGCTGCGATCTCGCCGAGCAGCGCCTGCTCGGACGGTCCGCCCAGCAACGTCACCCGCCAGCCCTCGGCCAGCAGCGTGCGCGCGACCTCGGCGTAGTGGGACGGCGGCCACTGCTTCGACGTCCAGGTGGCCCCGGGCGCGACGAGCAGGCTGGGCCCGTCGCCCGGCGGCAGCGGGTTGCGCTCTTCGGCGGGCGCCGGCGGGAGCCGCAGGTCCAGGGAACCGGGTGCGATCCCC
This sequence comes from Candidatus Latescibacterota bacterium, assembly GCA_020633725.1. Taxonomy (NCBI): domain Bacteria; kingdom Pseudomonadati; phylum Candidatus Latescibacterota; species Candidatus Latescibacterota bacterium. The sequence goes on along the minus strand of JACKDC010000001.1, from coordinate 603,171 downwards.
AGGCTGTCGACGAGCAGGAAGTGATTCACCGGCGCGTAGGGGCGTCCGCGCTCGGCGGGCCACACGCGCGGCGCCTTTTCCGTGTAGAAGAAGTGGCGGTGCCGCACCCGGTACCCGTGTCGCCGCGGCGCCCCCGACAGCAGCGTGAAGAGCGCCGAGGTGGTGCTGCCCTGCAGGTCGAGCACGAGATCGTAGCGCTCGCGGCGCAGACGCAGCCCCCAGCGCAGGTCGCTGAGCCAGCGCGGGCGCGCCCGCCGCGGGTAGGCGAGCACGCGGTCCAGCACCGGACTGCCCTCCACCAACCGCGCGAGGGTGTCGTCCACCAGGTAGTCGATGCGCGCGGCGGGATAGGCCGTTCGCAACGCGGCGAGCAGCGGCGTGCCCAGCAGGACGTCCCCCAGCGCGCGGAAACGCATCACGAGGATGCGCTTCACCGGCCCTCCAGGAGCGCCACGAGACGTTCGAAGGCGAAGTCGACGCCGAGATCGGCGAGGCAGAAGGGATCGTCGCAGACGTGCTTGTGACAGGGCCGGCAGTGCGCCGGCATCGTGAGCAGCTCGGCGTGGGGCTGGTCGTCGTAGGGGAACCAGATGTTCGGGTCCGTCGGGCCGAAGAGCGCCAGCGTGGGCACGCCCAGCGCGATGGCCAGATGCATGATGCCGCCGTCGCCCGCGACGAGCGCGCGGCAGGCGGCGAGCAGGCCCATCAGCGGACGCAGCTCCAATTCGGGCAGGATCACGACCTTGGAGTTGCTCAGCGCGCGGATCCGTTCCAGGCGCCGCCGCTTGCCCGGCTGGCCGAGAAAGACCGGGCGATACCGTCCGTCCATGCGCAGCTGGGCCGCCAGGCCCACGAAGCGCTCCTCCGGCCACTCCTTGGTGGGCTGCGTCGCGCCGGTGAGGATGGCCACCGTGTTCCCGCCCAGCCCGCGGTCCTCGAGCATCCGCCGCCCGGCGCTCAGCTCCGCCGGCGACACGGTGAGCCGCGGCGCCGTGAGCGCCTGCGGGCCGGCGATGCTCTCGACGAAACGGAGGTGGTGGCGCGGGGCGCTGTCGTCGGGGAGATCCTCCGGCGGCCGCACGTTGTAGAGCAGCGAGCGCGGAAAGCGTCCGCGCCCCACCCGCGTGGGCGCGCCGGTGAGCCAGGTCAGCCAGGCGCTGCGCGGGTTGCCGAAGAGATCCAGCACCAGGTCGTAGCGGCCGCGCAGCCGGCGCACGAGCTCCCACGCCCCCTCGCCCGTGGCGCCGTCGCTGCGGCGCAGCGCGTGCACGGCGCGCAGCTCCGGGACGCGGTCGAGCACCTCGTGATACGGCGCTTCGCAGAGGTAGTCGATGGCCGCGCCAGGATAGGCGCGCCGCAGGGCCGAGACCACGGGCAGGGTGAGCACGACGTCGCCCAGGAAGCGCAGTCGCGTGACGAGGATCGTCCGCGGTTCGCCCTTGCCGAAGCGCGTCTTCACGCCCGCACCTCCGCGTCGCGGATGACGCGCGCCGCTTCGAGCAGGGTGTCCAGCACCTGCTCCGCGCCTTCCGCCGCGCCGGCGGCCTCGGTCTCGGCGCCGTGGCCGCTGCGCACCAGCAGCGCGCGCAGTCCGCGCGTGGCCGCCAGGCCGAGGTCGTCGGGCTTGTCCCCCACCACCCAGCTGCCGGGCAACTCCAGGTCGAGTTCCCGCGCCGCGCGATCCAGCATGCCGGGACGCGGCTTGCGGCAGTCGCAGTCGATCGCGTAGTCGGGCACGCTGCCCTCTGCCAGATGCGGACAGTAGTAGACGCCGTCGAGCCGCACGCCACCCGCGGCGAGGAGCGACGCGAGGCGGGCGTTCACCGCGGCCACGGCGCCCTCGTCGAAGAGGCCGCGCGCCACGCCGGACTGATTGCTCAGAACGACCAGGGCCAGGCCCGTCTCGCCGAGCGTGCGCAGCGCGTCGAGCGTCCAGGGGTAGAGCGCGAGCGCGCCCGCCTCGGCGAGGTAGTGCTTCTCCTCGACGAGTGTGCCGTCCCGGTCCAGAAAGACCGCGCGCCTCATGCCGACGCCCGCCGCGGCTCGAACCAGTCCGCGAGCGCGCCGCGCACGTTCCACGGCGTGACGGCCGTGTCGCAGTGCATCGCAGGCAGCGGACAGACGCGGTTGAAGCAGGGCCGGCAGGGGACGTCCGCGGCCAGCCAGCGCACGCTCGGGCCGCGCGGCGCGGTCCACTGCGTGGAGGTGGAAAGAAAGAGACCCAGCACGCGCCCTCCCACCGCCGCCGCGAGATGCATCGGACCCGTGTCGTTGCTGACGACGAAGCGCGCCTCGCGCAGCAGGGCCGACAGCTCGCCGAGATCGAGCGCCCCCGCCAGCGCCAGCGCGCGGCGGCCCTGGGCGCGCAGCGACTCCGTCAGCGCGCGGCAGAGCGCGGCTTCCTCGGCGCTGCCGAGCACCAGCACCCAGAGCTCCTGCGGAATCACGCGGGCCAGCTCCGCGAACTGCGTCCAGCGCTTCGCGGGCCCGAACACGGCGCCGGGGACGAAGACGGCGAAGCCGTCCAGCGGCACGTCCTCGCGCTGCAGGCGATCACGCGCGCGGGCGGTCGCGTCCGCGGTCGGATGGACCGCCGGCTGCAGCCCGCTGGCGCTCGTGGCCCCGTCCGCCAGGAGGCCGGCGCGTCCGTCGATCCAGTGACGCTCCCGCCCGGGCGGCGGACCGAGGTTCCGCGTGAGCAGCGCGCCGCGGCCCTGGCCGCCGAAGCCGACGCGTCGCCGCACGCCGCTCGCCGCCGCGAGGAGCGCGGTGGACAGGCTGTCGGGGACGATCCACAGGGCATCCAGCGCGCGCGCGGCGCCGCCCAGGTCCCGGCGCGCCCGCAGGAGTCCGACCGGGCCGCGGTGACGTCCCTTCGGTTCCACCGCGCGCACGGCGACCACTGCGGGATGGCCGCCGAAGAGGGGCTCGTGCCCCGGCCGGCACCAGACTTCGACGCCCTGTCCGCTGAGGCCGGCGAGGGGGGGCAGGAGCGCCGTGGACATCACGCAGTCGCCCAGGTGCGCGGGCGTGAGCAGCGCGGCGCGAAAGGGCGGCTCAGGAAGGCTGGACATGCAGGATGCCCTCGACGGCCGCGTCGATCTCCCGCAGGGACATCTTCTGACCTGGCTGCCCCCGCAGCACGCCCACGCGCTCGCGCCGGCGCGGCTC